>NZ_JBIAQF010000025.1:100955-141278 GCF_042888885.1 Streptomyces sp. NPDC002742 | reverse complement strand
GCAACCCCCGCAACTACCTGGCCTTTCTCGGCCTTGCCGCAGCCATCTGCTGCTACAAGCGACTCCTCAAACTCACCACATAGGACACCGTCTAAAGGGTCGGGCGCGTTTTGCTGGTCAGGGGTGTTTGTTCTGGTCGGGGTGGTGCGGGTGTCGGCTATGGGTGAGGCCCTTCGCCGAGAGCGACAGGACCATCTCGTCGACCCCGGTCAGCCTCCGCTGGCGTTTCTTGACGATCTGCGGCTCGACCGTGCCCGAGGTGTCACGCGGGACCTTGACCTCGACCGGGCCGACGTCGGTGAGAACGGTCTTGGCGCGGCCCCCGTTGCGGGAGTTGCCACTGCCCCGGCCGGCGGCATCGTGCTTCTCGTAGCCGAGGTGATCGGTGATCTCACCTTCCAGGGCAGACTCCAGGACCCGCCTGGTCAGCTGTTGCAGCAGCCCGCCCTGCCCGGTCAGCCGCAGTCCCTCCGACCGGGCCCGTTCCACCCGCATCGCGACCAGTTGCTCATCGGACACGGGCACAGGCTGCCCGGACGGGGCACTCTCGACAGGCTCCACGGTCTCCAACTCCACGGCGGTGTCAGTCACTTGGCGCCTCTCCCATGATCGTCGGATCCGCCGTTAGATTTACACTCCCCGTCGAGCAGCCGCACGTGCTGCGTGAGGCGTTTGATGGCCTGCTCTGTGTCTCCGATGTGGTCGCCCAGCTTCTCTTCGACCTTGTCGATCTTGTCGTCGCACCCGGAGATGTCGCTGCGGATGTCGCGCAGCTCGTGGTCGAGGTCCTCGGTATAGCCGAACTTGCTCTTCAGGCTCTGGTGGTCGCTGTCGCTGCCTCGCGGACACCATCCCGACGGGGGCACTGCCCCATGCCCTGTTCCGGCGAGGCCCAGTTTGCGCCAACGGCGGCACAGCCGGCCTGCCCGGACGGCGTCCGTGTCGCCTCGGCGGGACGTCCGGACGCCTCCGCCGCGCGTGCGGGCCGCGGGTGACCCGAGCCTGCCGCGATGCCGTTCGACGAACGGCCCACCGTCACCGCCCGGTACCGGAACGGCCGTCGCGGCGAGGAACGCGACACATCCCCGCACGATGGCGGCTTTCGGTCAACCTCGTTTCCCTTTCACTGCCGTGATACAAGCCTCACCTAAAGTGGAACCACTGTTCGACGGTGACGTTTCGGGGGCACATCGTGGATCCGGTGACAGACACGGCAACCCAGCGCGTCGCTCCGATGACCGGAGAAGAACGCGGAGCGGCCGAGTGTCCTGGCGGATCCCGCTCCCCCGGCGAGCGAACGTCGCCGCCCTTCGCCGGCTGTCATGCCGAGTTGCCGCTGGGCGTCTGTAACGTGCCATGACGGCACGGCTCTGACCGGACGCCTCCGCGTCCGGTGCGCGCGTGCGTGCCATCACTGTGCCCGGTCCCTCCTCCGGACACGCCCGTCCGCACATCCGACGGTTGCCGGCATCCCTTCCGGCGCGCAGCGGCGTGCGCCCCACCCTTGCGCTCCGGTCGGAAGGCGTGAGAGCCATGAGCGGCTTCCCGGCCGGCCCGAACGCCACACAGCGCGGTAGGCACCAACCGTTCGTCACTCCTCCTCCCCCACTTTCGGCCTCCCTGGAGTAAACGCCAGAATGACAAATGACACCCCCACCGCCGTGCACGACCTTCCCGGGCTCGCGACCGACCTCGTCGAGCTGTCCCGGCATCTGCATGCCCAGATCGCGGAGGTGGCCTCGGCACGGTCGGCCGGTGGGTCGCTGCGGGGACCGACTCCCGACATCGACTATCTGGACGGCCTGCCCGAGATCAACCAGGCCATCCGCGATGCCGTCGACGGTGCCCGGAAGGAGATCCTCACCGCCCAGCCGGACGGACCCCGGCCGAGATCAGTCCTCGCCGATGCCCTGGAGACGGTCCGCGCCCAGCTCGACGCCGGGATCGCCAACCGGACGCTGTACCAGCACAGCGCCCGATTCGACGAGGCCACCAAGGACTACGTGCGCCAGGTGACGGCGTACGGGGCCGAGGTGCGCACCCTTCCCGAGTTCTTCGAGCGGCTGATCATCGTCGACAGCGAGGTGGCGTTCATACCCGGCCGCGGTGACCGGACCCTGGCGCTGGAGGTGCGGGAGGCGTCCGTGGTGCGCTTCCTGGTGGATGTCTTCGAGCGGTCCTGGGACCGCGCCGAATCGACCCCGTTCGTGCCCGCGCGCTCGGTGGACGCCGCTCCTGAGGTGATCCCCTCCATCCACGAGTCCATCCAGAAGCTGCTGGTCGCCGGCCACTCGGACCGGGCGATCGCCCGTCGGCTCGGCATCAGCGAGCGCTCCCTGCAGAACCACGTGGGCCGGATCAAGGCCCGCTACGGCGCAGATAACCGGTTCCAGCTCGGTTATCTGCTGGGACTGGACGCGGGGCTGGACTCGCCGGGCGAGGCATGAGGGGCCGCCTGCCGCGGGCGGCGCCCCGCACGTGGCGCCGCCCGCGGGGGGCGTCTCCCGCGGGCGGCCTCCGCACGGGAGGACCTCCGCCCGTGCGATGCCGCGCGCCCCGCCCCTGAGTCAGGCCGCCTCCCGCCGCGCGTCGGCGAGGAGGACCGCGAACCGACGCCGGGCCGCCAGGACCTGCTCGACCAGGACCCGGCCCGCCCGCTCGGCCGGCTCGGCCACCACCTCCCAGGTGTCCCACCAGGTGCCGCCCGCCCGGCGGGCCTGGCCGCACTCCCGGAAGACCGCCTCGAAGGTCAGCGTCAGGCGGTCCGGTCCGTCGCCGCGCAGCCGGACGTTGAAGTCGGCCTCCGGCACCCGGAGCTTGATCTGGTTGCGGACGAAGGAGGCGGAGACGAGCCCTTCGACGTCCGCGTCCCAGACGGAGGTGGCGAGCCGCGAGGCGAGTCCCTCGACCCGGAAGGTCCGCGCTGTCACCGCTGTCACCGCTGCCTCCCCGCGACCTGGGAGTTGCGCGCCGCTTCCCGCAGCACCGTCAGGTAGAACGTGGGGTATCCCCGCTCGACGTACTTCGCCATGCTGGTCACCTCCGCGTGCCGCTCCCGCAGCCGGTTGATCGCCACCGTCATGGCCGCGTGGTGCTCCACGTGCAGGTTGTTGCCGTTGGTGTACCAGGTGCTCAACCAGCTCCCCTTGATGGAGCGGGTGTTGCGCAGTACGTCGGTGGTCTCCGTGTCGCACAGGATGTGCTCGGGCAGTTCCAGGAAGAAGTGCATGGGGGCGGCCACGAGGAGGGGCAGCAGCCACAGCTCCAGTACCGGGCCGCCGTACCCGGCGACGGCGAGTGCCACCGCCGCGAACACCGGCACCACCGCCCAGCGGTACTCGGCGATGATCTCGCGTCTGCGCCGGTCGGAGATGTCCCCGGCGTCGTACTCCCACGTTCCTCGCCAGCTGCGGTAGACCTCGCGGGCGATGATGCCCAGCCGCCGGTAGTCGAAGGCGCCGCGGCAGAGCATGCCCCACGTCAGCGGGGCGCGCGTGTCGAAGCCGAAGAACTCCGAGTCCTGCGGCGTACCGAGGTACTTGTGGTGCTGCAGGTGCCGGACCCGGTAGTGGGTGTACGACACGAGCAGCGGCAGGCCCAGCAGGACGCCCACGACGCGGTGCGGCTTGGGCGAGGTGAAGGCGCTGTGGTGCAGGCACTGGTGCTGCAGTTCCACCATGTGCGTGTAGACGGTGGCGAGCAGCACGATCCCGGCCGCCGAGAACAGCAGACCGTCCTGCAGGGCGAGGAACGCTCCTGCGCCGGTCAGTACGGCGGCGACGACGAGTTTGGTGATGAAGACGGCTTGGTCACGTCCGGTCACCCGGGCCCGCGAGAAGAGCAGCACCGGTTTCTGGCGGGCTGCGGCGGGCGGGGTCCCGCCGGTGGTGCGCACCGGGTCGGTGTCCTCGGACTGTTCGGCTGCCTTGGGTATCTCTGCTGTTGACATGACGTCCCCCTGTGTATGTGTGTGCCGCTGTCAGCGAAGTGCCTGCATGGCGTCCCAGATCCGGGTGTAGTAGCCGTTGGCCACCCGGACGCGGGTGAGCACGCCGAGGGAGATCTCCCGCAGCAACTCCGGAGAGCGGTCCACGAGCGGCACGAAGACGCCCTCGAACCATTCGGCGCCGTGGTCGGCGTCGACGTGCACATGGATGCGCTGGTAGTCGATGACGTCCTCGGGGACTTCGAGGCGGCGGCAGCCGTCGACCATCGCCTGGAAGCGCGGCGACGCGCTCTGCTCCAGAACACCCATGGCACCGAGGGCGCGGGGGTTGAGGTGGCGGTGGATGCCGTAGGCGAGCAGCAGGGCGGCGTTCTCGTACGCCTCGGGGAAGTGCAGGTTCGAGTAGTCCACGCCGGCCTCGTCGAGGCGGGCGCGCATGTAGCGGGCGGAGTGCTCGAACATGCGCGTGTGCACGTGTTCGATGTTGCCCTCGCCCATCTCGTCCCAGTAGTTCTCGGCGATGGTGAGCTTGGTGTGGCCCTGGGTGCCGATCTGCACGAGCGCCATCAGGTCGTCGAACTTGCTGTCGACGAGCTCTTCGCCCATGAAGAAGAGCGCGATCTCGTTGAGCGAGGCATCTTTCGCGAGGTACTCGCAGAACTCCGGCTGGGTGTGCCGGTCCGCGGTGACGAGGAACCAGTCGCGGAACTCCTTGCCGGTCGCCGGGAGGTCACCCTGGTCGACCTGGCGGTCCTCCCAGGCGAACCAGGAGTCCTCGATGGCCGCGATCGAGCGGTCGTGGTTGAGCCGGGGGATGGACGCGAAGTCCTCCGGGCCCGCCATGTAGGCGACGTAGTGGGCGTGCAGCCGCCTGAGCAGTTTCAGACGGAGGTCGCGATCGTGCGGGCCGGAGGCCGGGAAGGCGAGAGCCAGTTCCTGCTCCAGAACGTCGGCGGAGTTCTGCGAAGTCGTTTCAACGGAAAATGCGGTGATCATTTCAACGGTCCTTTCTCGGTACCTCGCTGGACAACTGAAATCTGCCGTCATCCAGGCGGTCCCAGAAGGGGTTCCGATGGTTCAGGTCACCGCATTGCGGAGAATGGAAGGGTCGTCAGCCAGGCCCGCCGGACGACCCGCGTCCGGTCGCCGCAGGGCTTTCCACTGGGGGAAATGCCGCAGGATCCGAAGCTGATGTGCGGGAATCGGAACCATCCGGCCCCGGCTCCTCCTCGGGAGCCCGCGGCCCCTTCTCGTTAGCGACGAAATAAATGCCGATCGCTGCCAGAGCCATTCCGACCAGGTGGTAGACGTGCAGCTTCTCGTCGAGCAACAGCACGGAAAGGACAGCGCCGCTGACGGGGGTGAAGGCGGTGAATGCCGCCACCACGGTGGCGTCCACCCTGTCCAGGCTGTCGTACATGAGCACGACGGCCACAGCGTTGATGGCCACTCCCGTGTAGACCATCAGTGCCCAGGTCTGCCAGGAGACGTCGGCCAGAGCTGCGACGTCGGTCTCGGCCAGCGCGGGACCGAGGAACATCAGGGCGCCCACCACCGACAGGATCAGCGACAGCCACGTCGGCGGCAGGGGGCGGGAGAGCAGCTTGCCGAAGGTGACGAACACGGCCTCGCACAGGACGGCGCAGACCAGCAACAGGGCGCCCAGTGCCTCGTTCGACCCGCCGCCCGAGCCGCCGGCGCTGAGCGCGTTGATGCCGGCCGCGCCCACGACCGCCAGCGCGATCCCGCAGCCGCGGCGCCGGGAGAGTCTCTCCCGCAGGAAGAGCACGGCCACCAGGCTGATGGAGATGGGGACCATGCCGAGGATGACGCCGGCCTCGATGGCGCCGGTGAACTTCACGCCGTACATGGCGAAGACGCTGAACAGGAAGACCCCGAGCAGCGCCTGCGCGAAGATCACCGCGCTGTCCCGGCGTCCGGGCCGCACGGTGGGGGGTGACTTGATCCACACGACGACCGCGAGCACGGCGGCCGCGCTGACCAGGCGGAAGAACGTGGCCGTGAAGACCGGCACCTCCCGAAGGATCAGCTTGCTCGCCACCAGGTAGGAGCCGAGCAGGACCGTCGCCACCATCATCTTGACGTGAACCACGCGCATCACACTCCTCCTCCCAGAGGGCCGAGCGCGCGCCGGACGATGGCCGCCGTGTGGACGTCCACGGTGTCGATCACGGGCGCGGGGATGTCCTCGGCGCGGATCACGAGCGGCACCTCCGTACAGGCCAGGACAAGTGCCTCGGCCCCCGAGGCGAGCAGGTCGTGCGCGATGCGCAGGAAGCGGTCACGGGTGGCCTGCGAGATGTCGCCGGTGCACAGTTCGCGCTCGATGGAGTCCTGCATGAAGGCGCGGTCGTCCGGCTCGGGCGTTACCACCTTGATGCCCTGGGCGGCGAACTCGTCCCGGTAGAAGGCCTGTTCCATGGAGAAGGCCGAGCCGAGCAGGCCGACCGTGGAGACACGGCGGCGCGAGGTCTCCTCCGCGGTGACACGGCAGATGTTGATCAGGGGCAGCGCGACGCTTTCCTCGACCAGGTCCGCGTACTCGTGCACGGTGTTGCAGCAGATGGCGAAGAAGTCGGCCCCCGATTGCTCCAGGCGCCGGGCGGCCGCCGCGATCTCACCGGCGACCGCATGGCCGTCGCGTGCCGCTATCCATTCCACCATGGGCTGGAAATCAAGGCTTTCCAGAACGATCCGCGGCGAATGCGCCTTTCCCAGTCGCCTGTTGACGGCACGGTTGATGCGGTCGTAGTAGGTAATGGTCGACGGAAAACTCAGACCACCCACCAGACCTATCTTCAGGACCGTGTGCTCAGACATGGTTGCTCCGCCGGGGTTTCCCGTTCCAGCCCACGTCCTTGTTCATGTTCCGTCCCCCTGTTGTCAAAATGGCGCCGACTCACGATTCGGGTGTCGCACCGACTGTGCCGCCCGCCGCGCGCCGAATGAAGTGCCTGCCATGGTTCGGCTCTCCGCAGATTTGGATGTCCGCAGAATCCCGGCCGGGCCGCGGCGCCCGGCACGGACGGCGGGTCGACGGCGTACGGCTCATTCCACGCGGTAGATCTGGCCGGTCTGGTGCCCCTCGACGGAGCGCACGTAGGCCGCTGCCGCCCGGCTCACCGGGACCGGGTCGAAGCCCGGGAAGTAGTCGCCGAAGACGTCCAGGGACTCCTCGAAGACGGTCGGGCTGATGGCGTTGATCCGCTGCCGGGCGGGCAGTTCGATCGCCGCCGCCCGCACGAACGCCTCCACCGCGCCGTTGGCGAGCGAGGCGACCGCACCGGTGAGGATGGGCTCGCGTGCCAGGATGCCGGTGATCAGGGTGTAGGAGCCGCTGTCGGCCACGAACTCCAGGCCCTGGCGGACCAGCTCGATCTGGCTCAGGACCTTGCCCTCCACGCCGGCCCGGACGTCGTCGAGTCCGAGCTCGCCGAGGGGTTTCCACGGGACGGTGCCGGCGGCCGAGGCGACCGCGTCGACCCGTCCGACCTTCTTGTACAGGGCGGCGATGGACGCCGGATCGGTGATGTCGACGCTGATGTCCGCGTTGCTGCGGGAGGCGGTGATCACCTCGTGTCCGCGGTGACGCAGTGCGACATGCACCGCCTGGCCGAGAGTGCCACTTGCTCCGATGAGTACGACCTTCATGCGCCGAGGATGACCGCAGAAGAACAGCCAAGTCCAGCTACCTTTACTACCGAACTTGTTAAGCTGAACTAATGCTTGATGTGAAGCGCATGGTCATGCTCCGTGACCTGGCCCACCACGGAAGGGTCGGCTCGGTCGCCGATCTGCACGGCGTCACCTCGTCCGCCGTTTCGCAGCAACTGCGCACCCTGGAGTCCGAGGCCGGTACCCCTCTGGTGCACCGTGAGGGCCGCACGCTGCGGCTGACCGCCGCCGGGGCGGCGCTCGCGGCGGAGTGCGAGCACGTCCTCGCGGCGCTCGAGCGGGCCGAGGGTGCCGTGCGGGCCCTGGACGACGACCTCAGCGGTGAGCTGAAAATCGGCTGCGCGCCGAGCGCCATCAGCGCGGTCGCCGCGCCGCTCGTGGCGGAGCTCGTCGCGCGCCATCCGCGGTTGCGGCCGATGATCGTCCAGTCCGAGCCGGAGGACGCGGTGCCCCTGCTGAGACAGCAGGGACTCGATCTCGCGGTGTCGTACCGCTACCACCTGCTCGGCACCCCACCGCCGAGCGGCACGATCGCGGTACCGCTCTTCGACGACCCGCTGGTGGTGGCCGTACCGGACAAGCTCGCCGCGTCGGTGCGCGAGGACGGGCTCGGTGTGCTGCGCGACCTGGCATGGATCTCGGCCCCGGAGCCCAGCACCTGCCGCGAGATCCTGGTGCACGCCTGCCGGAACGCCGGCTTCACGCCCCGGATCGAGCACAGCTGCGTCGATCTGCGCTCGGCCCTGTCGATCGTGGCGACCGGACACGCCGTGACGGTCCTGCCGAACCTGCTGTGCGACAGCCCGCCCCCGGGAACGGCCGTGCTGCCGCTGCCGGGCCGCGGCCGGGTCATCGAGGCACTGGTGCGCGCCGGGTCGGAACGTCAGCCGGCCCTGGCAGCGGCCCTGGCGGTGCTGACGGGCGGCCCGGCGGGCGAGCGCTGATCACAGCTTCACGGGATTCACCGCGACCGATTTGCGCTGGTCAACCCGCTCATGGCGTGAATGAGCAGGTTGGGCGCACGGATACCCTTGATCTGTCCGGGCACGGCCCTGACCTGCGCGAAGAGTCATCCGGCCTGCCTACCAGGGCACATCGGGGGCACATCGCCGAGCGCTGCTTCGACTGCGGCCCGGGTCGTGTCCTCGTCTTCCATCCAGAGGTGGGTGTACGTGTCGAGCGTGATGCTCGGCTTTGAGTGCCCCAGGCGCTTCTGGACGGTCTTCACGGACTCGCGGTGCTTGATCAGCAAACTCGCGTAGCAGTGGCGAAGATCATGCAGTGTGGTCCCGACTGGCACCCGTTCGTCACGACCCGCAACCTCCAGCGCGGCGTTCGCCCGCTTCACGATGCCGGACCATGTCCGCGCCCAAGGAGAGCGCTGCACGGGTCTCCCCTCCGCGTTCGGGAAGATCAGTAGCGCTCTGCGCTTCACGGGCTTGCGCGCATCGGTACGGCCCTTCAGGGCATCAGCCAGCCGGCGCAGAACGACCTGGGCGCGTGCCTCGGTGTCCGGAACCTTCTTGGCCTTGCCCGTCGGCCACCGCGACGGAGGGCGTGTGCTGCGGGCGCGGACGATCCGCTCGACCGCCGGCGTCGACAGCCCCCGCTCCGTCATCTCGCAGTCGTCCAGCGCGAACCACTCGGTTTCCCGCGCGAACGCGTGCGTGCCGATCGGCTTGTGACGGCACAGCAGGGGGCGGATGTTGTACGCGTACAACATCCGCCCCCTGCCACGTACGGCTTGCTGGACTCAGCCCTGAACCGGGCCTTGACCCCGGGTCCTGGACACGGAGTCAAGGCCCGGCACCGCGCCCATCACCTGCCTGGCCATGACGGGTTGACCTTCACACCGGTGTGATGGTTGTGCAATCGCGTCATGGACAGGGACTCGATGGACCCCGGCTCGTTTCGGCTCGGCCTGGCACTGGAAGGCACGGGCTGGCACCCTGCCTCGTGGCTGCTGTCGTCGGTGACCGATGCCGAAGAGGTCTTCAGGGGCGGCTACTGGACGCACTGGGGGCGTGCTGCCGCGTCGGGCGGCATCGGCTTCGTCACGCTCGAGGACGGCCTGAGCCTGCAGACCGACCGGTTCGGCACCGCCGACCAGGCCCATGACCGGGTGCGCGGCAGACTCGATCCTGTTGTCACCGCGGCGGTCCTGCTGGCGACGACGGACATCGGCGAAGTGGTGGTCTCGCGCAACGTGACGCACACCGACCCGTTCCACGTCGCCGCCCAGATGGCATCCTTGGCGGCCATCGGGCCGGGCCGGGTGACGTGGCGGCCGCAGGTCTCTGCCGACGCGCGCGATGCCGCGGTGACCGGCGGCCAGGCGACGCCTCAGCTGCAACCCGAGGACGTGTACGTCCCGACGCGCATCGCGCGCCGGCTCCGGGATCTCTTCCGTGATGCCGAGGACTACGTGCGAACAGTGCGCGGGCTGTGGAAGACGTTTCCCGGCAAAAGCCTGAGCTCCGGGGACACGTTCCTGCACCGGGACATGGTCGCCCCGTTGCGACTCACCGGGAAGGAACGGTACCCGGCGGCCGGCCCGCTGACCGTCCCGGCGCTGAGCACTCCGAAGGTCGCAGTGCTCGCGCACCATGCCCTGGAGCCGTACCGGCTCGCTGCCGCCGTCGCGGACCGGGTCTTCGTGACTCCCTCGCCAGAGCATCCGATTCCCGCGCTCCTGACGGCGTTTCGGGAAATCGAGAGGCTGACGCCGGACGCCACCGGCACCGAGGTGTACGCGGACGTCGCGGTGGTCCTGGGCGACACCGACGAGCACGCGAAGGCCAGGCTGGCCCGGCTGAACGAAGCCGCCGGTTTCGTCTGGACACCGGACACGCACGTGTTCGTCGGAACCGCGGACCACCTCGCCCGGGAACTCACCCGCTGGCACGAACAGTTCGGCCTGCGCGGGGTCCGGCTGCGCCCCGCGGTGCTCTCGGACGACGGCGGCAGGATTGTCCGCGAGGTTGTCCGGTGAGGAACTCGCCCCAGGTGCCGCACAGTTGATCAGGCGCTGCCCCGTCGGCCGGGCGCGACCGGGGCGCGATGGTGCTCCACCTCGGCGAGGTACTCGGTCATCGCGTCCCGGTTACGGGTGAGCACCTCGATCCGGTCGGTGAGCTTGTCCCGCTCCGAGGTCAGCAACGCCAGCATCTCCGGGGTCGCGTCCGGGAAGTGGATGGACCTGGGCTTGTCCAGGCACGGCAGGATCTGCTTGATGATCCGGGTCGGCAACCCCGCCGCCAGCAGACCGCGTATCTGCTGCACGCGGTCCGCGTACCGCTCGTCGTAGTCACGGTATCCGTTCATCGACCGATCCGGCACGATCAGGCCCTGCTCCTCGTAATACCGCAGCAGGCGCCGGGACACGCCCGTCACGCGGGACAGTTCACCGATCCGCACCTGCTGGAGACTAGCCGCCCGGCCCGAGCTTGACCATCACATCAATGTGAGGGTTTCACGATCGGTGCATGACGACCACAACAGCCTCTCCGGCACGACGTGATGTCCTGCCCTGGTCCGCGCTGCTGGCACTGGGCACCGCGGTCTTCATCACCAGCCTGACCGAGACCCTCCCGGCGGGCGTCCTCCCGCAGATGTCCTCCTCTCTCGGCGTCAGCTCCGGTGCGGCGGGTCAGACCGTCACCGTGTACGCCACCGGTACGGCCCTCACCGCCATACCGCTGGCCGCTGCCACGGCGGGAGTCCGGCGCAAGCCGTTGCTGCTGGCCGCCATGACCGGCTTCCTGGTCGCGAACACGCTCACCGCTGCCGCGTCCGGCTACGCGGTCCTGCTCGTCTCACGGTTCCTCGCCGGCGTCGCCGCCGGACTCGCGTGGGCCGTCCTCGCCGGATACGCGCGGCGCATCGCGCCTGCCGGCCAGGAAGGGCGTGCCATCGCGATCACGATGACCGGGATCCCCCTGGCGCTGTCGCTGGGTGTTCCCGCCGGGACGCTGACCGGGCAGCAGATCGGGTGGCGGGTGTCCTTCGCCGCCATCTCGGTGACCACTCTCGCCGTCCTCGGATGGATCACGTCCAGCGTTCCCGCCATCAGCCGTCCGGCCACAACAGCCGAAGAGCCGAAGCCGACCACCCGGCAAACGCTCCGGGTCCCCGGGGTCACCGCCGTCATGGTCGTTGTCGTGACCTTCGTCCTCGGCCACACCGTCATCTACGCCTACATCGCGCCGTACCTGCGGCATGCGGGCCTCGGCACCGCGGTGGACGCGACCCTGCTGGTCTTCGGCATCGCATGCCTGGTCAGCATCTGGTACACCAGCCGCCACATCGACAGTCGTCCTCGCGGGCTCGCGCTGACCGCGGCAGCACTGTTCACCATCGCCACGGCCGCCTTCGCCGCCACCACGGCACAGGCCGTCGTCTGGGTCGCGGCCGCCGCGTGGGGTCTTGGATGGGGCGCCGCACCCACGCTCCTTCAGACCGCGGCAGCTCACGCAGGGATACGACGCGGTCCAGCCATCGCCGACACCGCGCAAGCCATCCTTGTGACCTTGTGGAACGCGGCCATGGCACTGGGCGGCATCATCGGCGGCCTGCTCCTGCAGCAGGTCAGCATCACCGCCGACGCCGTCACCGCGGCAGGGCTCGGACTCCTCAGCCTGGCCGTGATCGCATTCACGCGACAGCACGCCTTCGCACCGGCGGACCAGGACGCACCGTGACACGCGCGGACGCACCACTGCCGGTCGGGGGGCGTCGTGTCGACGATCACCTCTTCGGGCCGGGCCACACCCACGGTGCGGCCCGGCCAGGTCGGGTGGGCCAGGTCTGGAGGAGCTTGCGGGCGGACCCGCTGTCTCCGCACCGTGCCGCCGACCCACTGGATGCCGGTGGGAGGCCACACCCCTCTCTGCCAGGGTGTGACCTCCCCGTTCGGTCTTTTCGCTCTGCGTCGCCGGGGCATGCGTGCCGGGTATGTGGTCCGAGGCGTTTCGTCAGCTCACGGCGATCGTCATACCGGACCGGGATGCCTCGTGGTCCGTGTTGACGCCTGCCGCCACCTGGCAGGAACCGGTGGCCTCCAGGACGTCACCGTCGGAGACCGTGGTGGCGTCCAGAGCCGCGAAGTCGATGACGCGCCGCTGCCGGCGCACGGTCGCAAAGGGCCGGAGCGTGCGCTGCGCGGCCCGGGTCTGGACCACTTGGCCGGTGGTGAGGTTGGTGACCGTGATGACGAGCCCGTCCTCGCCGGCGAAGCCCGGGGGCCGCGATCGCTGGCCGGACGGCGTGGCGGATCTGCCGGGACAACAGCTGGTGGATCGTGCGTGTTCGGGAAGAAGCGCAACAGGATCAAGAAGCCCGGTCCGCCGGTGCACGACGACCTGATCCGCCGTGACTTTACAGCGGACGGCCCGAACCGCCGGTGACTCGCCGACATCACCGAACACGCCGAACACGCCACCGGTGCAGGAAAGTTGTATCTCTGCGCGATCAAGGACGTCTTCAATAGGAAGACGTCAGCTACTCCATCGGCGCGCGGATGAAGTCCCGCCTCGCCGTGACCGCCCTGAACGACGCCGTCGCCCGGCGTGAGAACGCTGCCGACTGCATTCTTCACACCGATCGCGGGTCTCGGCTCCGGTCACGGAAATTCGTTCGGACGCTCGGCGGCCACAGGATGACCGGAGCGTGCGTTGCAGGCTGACGGCTCGTTCCTGGGACGAGGTGCGACGAGGGCCCGACCGGAGGATGTCCGGTGGGGCCCTTCGTCGTCTCGCCGGGCGGGACGGGCAGGTCGGCGGAGGGGCTCGCGGGGGGGGCGGAAAGGCCCCCGGCACGGGAGCGGATGGCCGGCGCTACGCCTCGTTGGCGATGTACTTCTCGTACTGGGTCGCGGTGAGCAGCCCGTCCAGTTCCTTGACGTCGGACATCTCAATCTTGATGATCCAGGTGTCGTGGGGATCGGTGTTGAGGGTTTCCGGCTCCTCGTTGAGCAGGGCGTTGAACTCGACGAGCTTGCCGGTGGCCGGCAGGAACAGTTCGGATACCGCCTTGACCGACTCCACAGTGCCGAAAGCGTCCTCGGCCTCGACCAGGTCGCCCACCTTCCGCATCACCTCCACGAAGACGATGTCGCCGAGTTGCTTCTGCGCAAAATCCGTCAGACCGATAGAGGCCGTCTTGCCGTCGACCCGGAGCCACTCGTGCTCCTTGGTGTACTTGTACTGAGTGGGATACATGCCCGTCTCCTTGGCTGTCGCTGAGGGCACAGCCTCCCCCGCTCCCTCGGCTCCGGGCGGGACGCTAACTCGAACGAGGGCGACGCGATCCGGCCGATTGACCCAGCTCCGGACCGCTGTTGAGCAGGGCATGGCCACTTACGTGCCGATGTGTCCTGTGAGGGCAAGGACACCCGACGCCTCCCCGACCGGGGCGTCCTTCACGGGGTCTGCCCTCCGTGCTGCCGGGCGTGACGGACGCAATCGCAGCAAGGCGGGCACGCCCACCGCACGCGCCCGTTGCGATGCCGGGGAAGTGCGTGCGCTGGTCGGGCAGGGTCATCTGCTTGGGCGAGGCCAGGCCGACCAGTTCACGGGGGCGGCCGGGGAACGCCCGTGAGGACGTGGCCGGTGCGCCCGCATTGTGGCACCAGGCCCGGTAGACGGCGTAGAGCGCGGCCTGTTCGGCGCGCAGGCCGGGGCCGAGGGTGCAGCATTCCTCGGCGTCCGTGCTCGCGGCTGGGAGTGGGCTGGCTTTTCACCCGCACCTCCTGCGGGTGCCACGCCGTGCGCGGCCGGGTCGGATGGGGGCCGCTTACCGGTCCGTCGACGGGCAACAGGACCGCAACCGGGGTCTTGTAGCGCTTCAGTACCTGAGGCTGTCCCTGCGCGGCCGGCGCAACGAGATCACCGAGGTCTTTCTGTGCCGAACCCAGGGGATGTGCGGGCTGTCTCCCCTCGTAGCGTGAAGACCGTGGCTGCAGGGGAAGTCGGGAGTCATGGCGGAGAAGCGACGGAAGTTCGAGCCGGAATTCCGCGGCTGCGTTCTCCCGAGTCACACGGAACCACCTGCACCCGTAAGCGCCGTACGCCCAGCACTCACACAACAAAGTGAAGCGCTTGATTCGGGGGAAGCGGCGCACGGATTCGTCGACCCCGGTCAGTCTCCGCTGCCGTTTCTTGACAATCTGTGGCTCGACCGTGCCCGAGGTGTCACACGGAACCTTGACCTCGACCGGCCCGACGTCGGTGAGAACGGTCTTGGCTCGGCCCCCGTTGCGGGAGTTGCCACTGCCCCGGCCGGGGCATCGTGCTTCTCGTAGCCGAGGTGATCGGTGATCTCACCTTCCAGGGCAGACTCCAAGACCTGCTTGGTCAGCTGCTGCGGCGACCCACCCTCAGATCTCCCATGCACAGCAGAGACTCGGCGTGCAGAGCACCAAAGGCAGCCGCCCAGCCAGGCGCGGCACCCGAGCATGCCTCGGCGCGCAACCTGGCGCACCATGCGGAGGCCCGGGCGGGGTACCCGGTGTGCAGAAGGGTGCGCGCCGCCCGAAACCGGCGTCCGAACGCAGTCTGTTTTGGTGTGGTGGTCCGTAGAAGCCGTTCGGCGGCCCGGCAGGCGGAATGCCGGTCACGGTGTGCCGCGGGAGCAATAAATTCAACGGTGCGGGCGCGTGCCGTCAGCCGCTGTGCGCCCCCAGGGCGGCCGGACTCACTCGCTCCACACGTCGCCGGTGCGGCCTCTTCCCTCTGTGCGGTGCCAGCCATGGGGCACTGAACCCGACTCTGGTATAGCCAGGCTTAAGCGGTTGGCCGGCGTGCCGGATCTTGTCGGGCACCACGGGAATCACCTTCTCGGCGAAGATCACCGACAATTCTTCGCCGTCTGCTTGCGGAGGTGCTGGGCGTCGCCGGCAGTCCTCTCCCCCAGGCGTTGCCGTTGCCGGCGGTGCTACGGGCCTTCTGTCCGTGGACGCCTGCCAGTCGCGGGGTGCTCAGTTCCTCGTGGCGCCCGCACCGGGCCAGTTCGCCCTGTTCCTACGAGACCAGTTCGCCATCACAACAGCAGCAGGCGCCCCACTGTCCGATGAGCAGCTGTCCCCCATACTGGCCGGCCTGCGGCAGCGTTACGAGCCGGCCACCACTGCCGCCGCATCGGTCTGGTTGCCGATACCCCCGGCCGCCGAAGGGACGGCTCCCTCCGAGGCAAGCGACCGGAAGCCGCTCCCCCACGTGAACGCCTCCGACAGTCGGTCGTCTCTATCGCGGCGCCCAGCGTCGTCCTCGACCTGCGTCACGAAATGCCGCGTGGACTTTCGGACCCCGGTGTAACGGCGCCGCCCGGCCAGGGCCCGAGCGGCTGGGGGCGCCTGCCGGAAAGATCAGGCGCTGCCGTTTCGGGCAGCCGGGGACGGCGCGCCGGCGGATGGGGCGGGGCTTGACCCGGCGGTGGCTCCGACGGGGTTTCGCCAAGCCTGGATGAGCTGGCCCAGGCGGCGGGCGGGTGTCTCGTTCGGGAGGAACAGCACGAGCACGAGCAGGACGAGCGCGCCCGCTGCGAGTCCTGCGACCATCCAGCTGGGTACTCCTACGCCCACGATGGCCGTCCCGAAGGTGGCCGCCGCCCCGAGCAGGCCGCCGATGCGGGCCGTCCGGCTCACCATCGTGGTTCCTGGCGGACGGAGCGGCGCAGGGTCAGGGACAGGCGGGGGGTGCTGAGCAGCACCCGGAAGGTGAAACGGGTACGGGTGCGGCGGGTGGGCAGGACGGCCAGTTCCGCCTGCCATTCCTGTCGCCACCGGGCTCGCTGTGTGCCGGGCAGCAGCATCGTGAGCAGGGCCAGCAGGCGTGTGGTGACGGCGTACGCCGTGGGTGTCGGTTGGAGCACGGCCGCGGAGAGGTCGTGCAGTTCACGGCTGACCTCGGCCAGGCCTGCCGCGCGGGCCAGGGGGGCGAAGACTTTGATGGTCTCGCGGGCTTTGCCGTGCTGCTTGCCGGGTGCGACGAACTCGATGGTGCGCATGTTGTGGAGCCGATCGGCGAGACGGATGGCCAGCACCGCCTCTTCGTGCGGCGACCGCGAGGCCGGCCGCGCGGCGCCAGGGTGGAGACCGCTCGGAGGGATCGCACGGAGCTTGACCGTGCGCACGTCCGACACCAACTGGGCGACGTCCGGGCCGAAGTACTCGGCCACGCGGCCCGGCGGGCAGGATGTGTCCTCGACGTCGTGCAGCAGGGCAGCGCAGACCACCGTCGGCGGCATGCCGACGTCGGCGACGATGGCGGCGACAGCGAGGCAGTGAGTCAGGTACGGGTCACCGCTGTAGCGGGTTTGTCCCGCGTGCCAGCGGGCGGCCTCGCCATGGGCGAACTCGATGAGCCCGACGTCGGCGTCGGGATGGTGCGCACGCACGACTCCCAGCAGACCTTCGAGGGACGGGCCGTTGACGTGGCGCCTACCCGGCCGGGTGGCTAACCGGCGCCGTGCCTTCATGACACTCCCCCCTCACCGGCCGGATGCGTGACCGCCCAGCCAGGCAGCGGCTGCTTGCGTGCGCGGTAGGCGCGCGCGAGGGTCAGGCGAGCCTGTTCGGCACCGTCCTTGGTGATCAGGTAAAAGCGGCGGCGCGGCCGGCCGGCTTCCTCGTGGACGGCCGGGTCCTCCCAGGTACTGTCCACCCAGCCGGCCTGTTCCAGCCGGGCCAGGATCGGATAGATCGTGCCCGACGGCAGTCCCGCCAGCTCGCACAGCTCAAGGCCGTACCGCTGCTTGGCGGGATCCTCCAGCAAAGCCCGCAGCACCAGTTGGGTCTGCAGGGTCATACGCGGACTACCCATACTCGTACTCTACATAGCCTATATACGAGATGTATAGGGGACGTGCCGCTCGGCCGCGCCCGACCATGTGCGGCCGGTCGACGGCGTCGACCGGCCCGGCTCGGGTGCGCTGCACGCGCCGGACCGCGGAGAGGCACCGCAGGACGTGCGGCGTGCGTGGCGGCGGCCGAGCGTTTCGAAGCCGGCGGTGGTGCGCTGATGGGAGGCGGCGTGGACGTCGATGAGGTCGCGGACCTTGGTGCCGGTCACGTCGTCGAGGGCCGGCACCGGTCCGTGCTCGGTCTGCACGGGCGGACCCCGGAATGCCTCTTTGAGGACGTCCACCTCGCATTCCTCCTCGCATTCCTCCCCGGATTGCGGGTCGGTTGCGACAAGACGACGGAGAGGGCGCCCGTCTCGATCCGGCGGACGCTCCAGCCGCGGGTGGCGAGGCCGTCGCTGACCACGGCGACGATCTCGGCGGTCGAGGCGGGATTCTCGGTGGCTACGTCGAGGTCCTGGCTGAGGCGGTCGACCAGACCGTGGGCCTGGACCGCATAACCGCCTGTGATCACCAAGGGCTACGGGCTACCGATCGCGACACCAAAACCCGCCGCGGCAAACTCAGCGCCGAACAGCACAACGCACTACGGGAACTCGGCATCGAATGGGCGTGAGCGGCCGTGGTCTGGCAGGATCCGCGGGTGTCCGCTTCCCTGTACGAATCGCATGTGACGGTCCGCTGTGCCGACCCCGACGAGTGGGTGCGGCTGCAGCGGTGGGCGGCCTCGGGTGGTCTGAAGCTGACACATATCGTGCTGGCGCGCGGCCGGATGCGCGATCAGCCCATGCTCACACTGTCCGGTTCCTCGTCGTACGTTGAGCAGGCCAAGCGAGTGCGGGACGTCGTGGCGGAGCTTTGTGCGGACGGCTTCGATCCGGTACGGGTGAAGACCGAGTCCACGCCGTGGGCCGCGGAGGTACCGGCTCGGCTCGGCGGGGACGACGAACGGTACTTCGAGCACCATGTGAAGCTGCTGCTCGATGCGGACACGGACCTGGCCGCGCTCGCTGCCCGGGTGGTGCCGCACTGCGCCCATCTGTCGTGGAACGCCTTGCGGGTGCGGGCCGGCGCACGGCACGAGCGGTTTGTGACGCAGCGGTGCCGCGAGGTGGGCGCCGACGGCGCGGGGCGGGCGCTGGAGCGGTTGCTGACGGAGCTGGGCGGGTTCGTGGTGCTGGGCGTGGAGCGGGAGTTCGTGCTCTATGACAGTGACCTGTCCGTGGACGACGGTTGGATCGAGGAGCCTGTGGGGGTACGGACATGAGTGGAACGGCGTGGGACGGGTTCGGCTGGCGGAGCACCGAGCTGCCCCGGGAACCGCTGGACGAGGCCACCCGCATGGCCGAGGACCTGCCGAAGACGCTGCAGTGGGTGCCGGGGGACGACGTGGTGCAGCGTCCCGTCTTCGACCCGTCGCTGAAGCACCACCAGAACGCCTACCGCGCGAGTGACCCGCGGTTCGGAGATCCGGCGCGCGGCGAGACGTGGCGGGCGGCCCGGCGCCGGGCCCTGCACCTGGTGCTGGACGCGATCGCCGCGTCGCAGTGGGCGGACGCACTGGTGCTGCGGGGCAGCGTGCTGATGTCGGTGTGGTTCCCCGACGCCGCCCGCGAGCCCGGCGACCTGGACTTCGTCGTCGTCCCCGACACCTGGCGGATCGACGACGACCGTACGGACCGGATGCTGCGCGGGATCGCCGCGGCGGCTCAGACTCTGGCCGACGCGCGCGGAGGCGAGGTGGGAATCTCGGCGCGGGGCGCGGTGGTCGAGGACATCTGGACCTACGACCGGGTACCGGGCTGCCGCATGGTGCTGCCGTGGGTCTCGCCCGGGCTGCCGGGCGGCCATGTCCAGCTCGACTTCGTATTCAACGAGCAGTTGCCCGAAGCGCCCGAGCCTGCAGAGCTGCCGGGCGGCAACGTCGTGCAGGCGGCCACGCCGGAACTGTCCCTGGCCTGGAAGTTGATGTGGCTGATCAACGACATGCACGCGCAGGGCAAGGATCTGTACGACGCCGTGCTGCTGGCCGAGCGCCATCCGCTCCGCTACGAGCTGCTGCACGAGGTGTTCCGGCTGTCGGGCGAGTGGCCGTATCCGTACCGCGAGAAGATCCTGCTCGAGGACGTGGCGGAGGCAGTCGGGTACGTGGAGTGGAACCACTTCGTCACCGAGTACCCGCAGTTCAGGGAAGCCGAGCGAGAGTACGCGGCCCGGCTGGTGCGGGCCGTGACGAAGACGTTCAAGGGAGCCGTCGGCTGATCCGGGCCCGGTGAAAGCTCTGAGGTCCCGGGAGCAGCACTGACAGACTCGGGTGCGTGGGGCTTTCGAGCGGCTGGTGGATAGTCGCCTGCTCTGCCGGACACGCTCTCCGACCTGTCAGTCCGGCCGACCGGCTGCTGCGGCCCAAAGTCCGCACGTGGCACCCGTCCTCCCGCGGGACGGACCTGATCGATCGGGAACTCGACGGCTACCTCGCACCCGTACCGGGATACGCCCGGCCCGTCTGGGAACGCTGGCCCGCCGGCTGTCCCTGGCGCCTGGGCCGGCCTCGGCACCCGCCAGCATGGAGCCTGGCTCGGTCTCGTCCGGGAGCGGGGCTGCCGGCTCAGGCACCAGGACCGGCCGGCCGGCCGGCTGGACACGCGTACGAGCTGGACGCCCTCGTGGACTGTCTGCGCGGCAACTTCGGTTACACCGCCCCCGCAGCCCTGCTCTGGCGGGACGCCGCGACCGCGCGCGAGCACCTGTCCCGCGTCCTGGCGCCGGAGGGCGAGCAGTACGACCTGGTCGCTCTGGTGCTCGAAGTCCTGACCGAGGGCGGGACGCACGTGACCTTCACGTGAGTTGGTCGCGCTGCCGCGGTATTGACTCAATGCCGCTGTCGCTCCGTCGGGCTACTACGCGCCAGATACAGGAGCCGAGCCGTGTGAAGGGGCCGACGGAGGGATCAGTCAGCGGCGGACAGCCTGTGCCACCAGTGACCGCACCCGTTCGAGCAGTTGCGTTCGCGGCGTCGTCCGTCGGCGATCGCGAGCACCGCAACCACAGTCGGAACGCCTTCCGGCGTTCGTCGCGCGGAGTGAGAGAAGCGATCTTCCCCCGTTGATCGTCGATCCGACCGCGTGTGATCAGCACTGCCGGTGTGCGCGTGGGCGCAGTCCGGCACGGCGGATGCTCTCCGGTCCGTCCTCGGCGACGGCGCGTGCCTGGACACAGTGGTGGCGCAGAAACAGCAGCGCCTCTCACTCCAGCGAGATCCCAGCGCCCTGACGGGAGCTCGCGCTACTGGCCGAACTCTTCGCCAGTTGAGGCCACCAGGGCACATACAGGGCTTCAGTCCCTGTCCTCGCAAGGACGACGAGGACAGGGACTGACGGCTGGCGCGGCTGGCCGGCCGTCAATCCTCCGGTCGTGTCTTCAGCGCCCCTCGCGGTCGAGGGCGGTGACCTCGCGTACGGCCTCGGCGACGGCCAAGAAGTCCTTCTTCAGGATCGCATCGTGGTTGCTCGCGACCTTCGCGCTGATGCGGATGTTCGGGTTGCGGGCGGTCACCGCATCGAGGCTGGCGCGGATCCGTTCCTGCTCATCGCCCTTGCTTCCGAGGGACGTTCCTGAAGCGACCACGTACCGCGCCGGGACGGTGATGCTGTCCAGGACGGGGCCCAGCTCGCGCTCGCGGGCGAGCCTGCCGAGTTCGATGTTGGTGTTCGCCATCTGTTCGGCATTCATCCGCGGGGTCAGGCCCGTCGGGCGCAGCAGCGGCATGAACCAGCCCATCCGCCGGAACAGTTTCCGGATCCGCTGCTCCATGGCCTCATCCAGCCAGTCGTGCGGTTGCGCGCCCTCGACCAGGACCGCGCCCACGGTACGGTCCGGATTCCGGCCGGCCCAGTGCGCGGCGACGAAGGCTCCGTAGGACCAGCCCGCCACCAGTGCCCGGTCCACGCTCCTGGCCGCGAGAACCGCATCGATATCCCGGACGGCGGCCTCGAAGGAGTAGTCCGCCGAGCGCTTCGATTTGCCGCGGGCCCGCTCGTCGTAGGTGATGTGGCGCCATCCCGTCCCCAGTTCGGCGATGACCCGCCGCCAGTATCCCTGGGTGGCGAACTGACCGTTGAGGTAAACCACGGGGATACCGGGACCGCCGGTGTCGGTGACGGCCAGGGCCGTGTCGTCGACCGGAACCATGCCGGTCCACTGCGCATCGGTCGGGGAAGTGGTGTTCATCGTCTTGGCCATGATGGAAGTTCCTTCTTCTCAGAGGCTGCGGGCGGTGATGTCGCCGTGGGCGGTGGTCGCGTGGATGGTCAGGCCCGGGGCGCCGCCGTCGGTGTTCTTGAGTGCGTTGCTGATGCGGCCGCGGGGGGTGTCGGCGTCCAGGGAGGCGCAGACTCCGCCTGCGGCGCCGACCGAGATGTCGCCCTGCTGGGTGCGCAGGGCGACCGTGCCGCGCACGGCCTCGGCGATCCGGATGTTGCCCCGCTGGGTGCTGATCTGCGCAGGGCCGCTCAGGCGGACGACCGAGACGTCGCCGTCGAGGGCGGTGAGGCGGGCGCTTGCGGCCTCGTCGATCTCGACCGAGCGGTAGCCGCCCACGAAGACGATGTCGCCGAGCCGGCCCCCGGCCCGGAACTGGGCGCTGGCCGCCTTCGCTGCGACGCGGGAGCCGGCCGGCAGATGAACGGTGACCTCGATGGACCCGGAGTTGCCGAGTATCCGGTTGTCGGCGGCCGGAGTCTCGATCCGCAGAACGCCGTCGGCGTAGGTGACCTCGGTCTGCTCCGCCGTTTTCACGTCGCGGCTCTTCGAGTCGTTGGCGGGCAGGACCTCGACGGTGGTGTCGGTCCGGTCGGCGGCGACGAACCGGATGCGTCCCGCAGGGATGTCGAGGACGGCGGAGACCGGGGCGGGGGTGTCGAACTTCTGCATCGTGCGCTCCAACTCCTGTGGCTCTTGGGGGCGTCGGCCGCGACGGGTTCGTCCGGCGAACGACAGGAACGTTAGGACCATTGCCTCAACCTTGGCAAGTAGTTGCCAACAATAATTGCCAAACGTGCGAGATGTTCAATCCTGGAACGGCAATAGATTGCCTCGATGTGGGCAAATGAGTTAGGCTCGCGCGTGACGCACCCCTCCGGACGTCGGAAGACGTCACCGCTGACCAGGAGTTCGGACATGCTCGAGCAGCCAGTCTTCGGCCGCCGGCTCAGGCAACTGAGGACCGAGCGCGGCTTGACGCTCACCGCGCTCGCGGGCGAGGGCATGTCCGCGGGATACCTGTCCCGGCTGGAGTCCGGTGCGCGTCAGCCCACCGAGCGGGCCGTCGCACATCTGGCCGCACAGCTGGGCATCAGCCCCGCCGAACTCACCGAATCCACGGCAACCTCGCTGGCGCGGAGCCTGACGCTGGTCACCGGACTGGGCCGGGACGAAACCGGCGAGACACTCAGCGAAGCGCTGAAGGCCTCGGGTGGCGAGGATCCGCTGCTGCGCTGGCAGGCACTCTGGCAAGTCGCCGACTGGCGTCGGCGGCGGCATGAGTACGCCGAACAGCGGGCGGGCCTCGACGAACTGGCCGCGCTCAGCGCGCAGATCGGGCTGCCCGAGCTGCAGGCCAGGGCGCTGGCCGAGCTGGCCCGGTGTATGCGCGCCACCGGTGAGATCGCCGGCGCCGTCGACACCGCGACGCGCGCCCACGAGCTGGCGAAGAACGAGCGACTGCCGGCCCGCGTGCAGATCTCAACGCTGCTTGCCCTGGTGTCGGCGCTGGGCGAGGCCGGACGGTACCCCGACGCCGCCGGCTATACCGACGAGCTGCTCACCCTGACGGAAGGGGGCTCGGGACCGCGATGGGCGGAGGCCCTGTGGACCGCTGCCAACGTCCGCACCCGTCAAGGCGATCTCACTGCCGCGACCGAGCTGATGGAGGAGGCTGCCCGCGGCTTCGACGGCCGGGACGATCTGACGGTGTGGATGGGCCTGCGCCTCAATTTGGCCCGGCTCGATCTCATGGTCGATCCGCCGAGGACGGAGGCCGCCCAGCAGCGCGCCGAAGAAGTCCGGGCAGCCTTGCCGTTCGCAGGCACACCGACTGTTGAGCAGCAGTTGCTGGCGGTGCGCGCCCGTGTCGCCGTCGTCACCGGTCACTTGGACGAGGCGCGCTCGCTGCTGGACCAGCTGGTCGGCTTCGACGACCTGCTGTCGTACCAGGATCGGATCAGGCTCGACGTGCTGCGCAACCGCGTACTGCTCCTGGAGGGCGAGCAGGCTCCGGCGCTCGCCGGGCTGCGGGAGCTCGCCGAGCAGGCGCAGCAGAGCGGCAACATGGACCTGGCCGCGGAGATCTGGCGACTCGTCGCCGAATCCCTGGCGAAGTAGGCGCGCTGCAAGCTCCACCCGAGTCCAAACGGCCGCTGCCGCCCGCTGCGCTCCGGCGGCGGGCGGCGGGCGGCGGGTGGACTGCCCACCGCCGGCCGACGGCGCCTCACGCTCCACGAGGGAGCGGATAGCGCTGCCTCTCGGTTCCTCGGACGTGTTCAGGAGTCCGCCCGCGTCGGCCCCAGGGCGATCGCCGGGGTGGTTGCACGGCCCGGCAGCTGTCGCAGGTAAGTGTGCCGGTCTGCCCACAGCTGCCAGGTGTGCATCTGTGCCGTACTTCTCAGCGGTCCACGGTCGCGCTGATGGCGGCGGATCCGAAGCTGCCGTCCGGTCCGATGAGGGCCTTGCCGTCAAAGTGGGTGCCCAGCCCGGCATCAGGGAGAGCCATGAGCGTGAAGGTGCAGATGACGGGTTCCCTGTCGGTGGCGGGGTCAGTGTTCAGATGCAGGCCGCCCTTCACCGTGACCGTACGGCCGTCGTCTGTGGTCGTGGAGGTCAGGTTGCCTGTCTGATGCGGGCTGACCATGCAGTAGCCGAAGGACACGCCGCCAGTGAAGCGGAAGCCGGTGGGTGCGGTGAACGTCTGTTCCACCTCATGCGCGGTGAAGGGGGATTCTCTGGAGTCGAGCCAGATGTTGACCGTGGTGGACTGGCCGGCTTCAGAACCCATCTCTGAACTTCCCCTGATCGGTTCCATCAGGCGTCATCTGGCGGGGGTGGCGTGATCAGGTCCATGCCTGGGTAGCGGCCGGTGACGAAGCCCGCAGCTTCGTAGACCGACTTTCCGGCCTCGCTGGCGTGCAGTTGGATGTAGTGGATGCCGGCTTCGTGGAGCCAGTCGACCGGTTCGGCGCCGTGGAGCTGGTGCACTGTGGCAGCGATCTGGAGGCTGCGGTGTCGGGGCCGCCGGCGTGGCGCGGTGGGACCCCTTGGTCCACGGCGAGCCGGAAGAGGGCGTGGTCGACGGCGCGCGCAGCTGTCCGCCTGCAGGCCATGGGCAGGGTGCCGGCGCGGGCGAGGGCTTCTTCCGGGCTCGGGCCCAGGCAGCGGGTCGTGGTAGCCGACGGTCTTCATCTGCGCGGCACTGTCGGACAGCGTCGGCGCCGGCCCGCGGGCGGGCAGCTCCTCCAATGCCGCCGGCAGCGTGAGACAGCGCTCGCGCACCAGGTCATCGGGCATCCCGAACACGTGCCAGTCCCCCGGTACGACCTCCTGCCACCACATCCGCGGCCTCGGCACACCCATCCCCCTCCCCGGCACCCGCCCGCGGGTGGGTGGGTGGGTCCTTCCCCGAGTGCGAACCCCCGGTGCTCATTTCGTCGACTGGAGTTCGGACAGCAATGCATTTGAAGTTATCCACTGCAACTGACAACGGCACCGGAACCTGACGTGCGCAGAGCCTGTTGAAGAACCGTCACCTGTCTGAATGCGATGTGTTCTCCCTGTCACGGCCGATGGGGGCCTCGAGCGACCCGCGGGATGCGGTCACGCTTCGGCACGGCCGCAGCATCAATGCGATGACCTGGGAATTTTCCATGGATCGGGAGATCCGGCACCACCCCTGGTGGGGTCTCTGCCCCAGGAAGGAAGTCCCGTCGGACGCGGGTTTCGCATCCCGGAAGGGCTTCGGAAACAAGCCAATAATTCCAGCATTCACGCGGCCGGGAACTCCAGTTCGAAAGCCCCTGCTCGCCTGCACAGTGAGCCTCTCGGGGACGGTTGCGGTTCCATCGCGGCGGGGCCGCGCCTTGCTCCATTTCTCTCCGCGCGGCCCCGCGCCCCGTTTAGCATCGGGCAGGGCGGGGGAAGAAGCCCCGCCGCGTGCGTCCGCGGGGGTAGGGATTACGTGCAGCGCTCAGTCGTTTTCGTCCATGGCACCGGTGTGCGTGAAAAGTCGTACAACAAGACCTTGATAACGGTGCGTTCGGCGCTGGAGGGGCTGCGGCCCGGCTCCGAGGTGCGAGGCTGTTTCTGGGGCCGGGAGGCCGGAGCGCGGCTGGCGCTGGACGGCGCGAGCATCCCCGGCTACACGGAGTCCCTCGGCGGCCGAAACAAGGATGACGAGGACGTCGCTGTCTGGGGTGTGCTCTACCAGGACCCCGGTTACGAGTTGCGTCTGCTTGGTCTGCGCCCCGCCGCTGCCTCGGGGATGGGCCGCGGCCAGAGCCCCGCCCGGAAGCTGCTCGACGAACTCGCCGGTTACGTCCCCTCCGCGCAGGTGCGTGCCGCCTTCGTCGCGTACGACCTGGCTGACGCTCTCGACCGCGCGCTCCGCGAGGTCGCCGCGTCGCCGGAGCTGCGGGACGCGGCAGCTACGGCGGACGAGGGCGGCTACGAGCACCGGCACGCCTTCGCCCGGGCCGTGACGGCGGCGACGCTGGCGTACGCCGTGGGCGGAGGAGCCGACGCTCCGGACGGCCTCCAGCGCGATGCCTTGCTCTCCCTGCTCGGCGCCGATCTGCACACTCAGGGGCGCACGTTGGGCGGCACTGTCGCCAAGGCTGCCGCCGCCCCCGCCCTGCGTGCTCTGACCTGGCATGCCCGGCGCCGCCGAGGCGCCCACAACGACAGCCTGCTCGTACCCGCCGTCGGCGACATCCTCCGCTACCAGGCCCGAGGCCAGGCGCTGCGCCAATTGATCAAGCGTACTGTCGGCCACACCCCCGGCGACGCCGTCACCGTGATCGCCCACAGCCTGGGCGGAGTGGCCTGCGTCGATCTCATGGTGGAGGAGGAGATCGGCCGGGTCGACCAGCTGATCACCGTCGGCTCCCAGGCCCCCTTCTTCTACGAGGCCGGCGCCCTGGTCTCCCTCGAACACCCCCAGCAGCCGCCCGCCCACTTCCCGCGCCGGTGGCTCAACCTCTACGATCCCCGCGACCTGCTCGCCTTCCGTGCCGCCCAGGTCTTCCCCGGCGTCGCCACCGACCACGAGGTCGACAACCACCAGCCGTTCCCGTTCGCGCACAGCGCCTACTGGGACAACCGCCAGGTCTGGACCGCAATCGGCACATGGCTGGGCTGAGAGCGGTCGACGACCCCGCGCGCGTCCATGCCGTGGTCGTCGGCGTCGAACGGTACCCCCGACATCCCGACTGGGATCTGCCCGGCGCCGTGGACGACGCCCTGCGCTTTCACAAGTGGCTGCGCAAGGGCGGGGTGCCCGAGGTCAACATCCGGCTGCTGCTGGCGCCCGACGAGGACAGCCGTGCCCGGCTGGACGCGCTCACCAGGGCCGGTGAGCTGATCTGGCAGCAGGCCTGGACCCGGGACGAACTCATGGACGCCTTCACCCAGGACCTCGATGACCGCACCGGCGATCTGCTCTACGTCTACTGGGGCAGCCACGGTGTGCTCGGCCAGGGCGACCGGCGTCTCCTGCTGTGTCCCGACGCCTCTCCGAAAGACAAACGCTGCATCGACACCGCCAACCTGCTGGAGTACCTCCAGCGCGATGATCTGCCAGGCTTCACCCAGCAGGTGCTCCTGTTCGACGCGTGCGCGACCTTCCTGGAGCACCACAACCATCCGACGGGACCCGCAGTCGCCGACTTCCCGACGGTACGCCGCCGTCCCGTCGGGCAGTTCGCCCTGTGTGCGGCCGCCGCCGGCCAGGTCGCCGAGAACGACCCGGTCGTACGCAGCGGCGTCTTCTCTCACACCGTGCTCGACTGGCTGGAGACGAACGCTGCCGATGTGCACCCGGACCTGGACGTCCTCCTCTCTCACGTCCGGACGGCCACGCCCGGCTCGCAGACCCCCGTCAGCATCGACATCCGCGCTCTGGACGGCTCCCGGGAGCGCCTCTTGTGGCCCGGGACCCCGCTCCCGGCCTCGACCGGCCGCAGCCAACTCGCCCTCGCCCTGCACGACGTGCTCGACGGCGACCTGCGGGCACGCTGCCTCGAGCACCTTGCCGTCCACTGCCCCGGCACGCATCTGGGCGCCTGCCCTTCCGACGAACAGCTCGCGCACGCCCTGCTCGTGGCCGAACGGGCCATGGCTGCCCTCGTCGAGCTGGTGCACACGCGCAACCGGGGGGCCGCCGATCAGCTGCTGTCGCTGGGCCGGACCCACGGCGTGCCCGGCTTGCTGTCCCCCTTGGAGTACGCCTCTTTGCGGGAGACGCTCGACCGGGCACCTCGCCTGCCGCCGACGGCGCAGATGATCGCGGCCGTACGGGCCGCCCAGCCGTTCGAGCGGGCGTGGCTGCCGCCGAAGTCGCAGGAGGCCCCTGCCGTGGTCCAGCTCATGGCGTGTGTGGAGCACTTCGAGGAACACACCGGCGGGCAGAGCATGGCGCACCCGGGCAGGCAGTTGGTGCCCGCGGTTGTCCGCTTCACCGAACTGCTCGCAGCGCTCCTTCCCGCCGTCCGTGCTGAACTCCACGCGTGGGCCGACCGGGTAGCCCGTCGGCTGGGCGTCGACGACGGCGGTCTGGCCGAGCGCCGCGCCGAGGCGCTGGACTGGGCGGACACTCTCGACCCTGCGGTCGGCCGGCCCCGTGTCGTGGCCCAGCTGGACGCTGCGTCGGCCGACCCCGCCACGGCCGGGGACAGCGACGAGCGCTACACCTGCGTCATGTGGCTCGGCACCGGTGCCGGCGACCTCGTGCAAGCTGCCGAGCAGAGCGTGATTGCCTTGTCCCCGCGGGACGTGGTGCGCCGGATAAAGCGAACCCTCTCGCTTCTGCGCACGGTGACCGATGAGGCCCCGGTCGTCGAGATTCTGTTGCAGCCCGACGCCGTCCAGCTGCCTGTCGACTCCTGGAACGGCGCCGACGACGGCGACGATCTGCCCATCCTGCTGGGCGTGGAGTGGGCGACCGCCCTGCGCTGCGCTCCCCTGGCCGCCGAGCGCGAGGAACAGAGGCAGGACGGCATCAAGAGCCGTTGGGCGGGACGGCACAATGACACGGTGGTCTTCCTCGACGACGAGCACACCCAGGGATATGCGGGCTATGGCGCCCTGATGGCGGACGTCAGCGCGGCCCGTGCCGTGGTGCGGGCGGGGCCGGACGGCCGGGACCGGCTGGTGCAGGCGGCCCTGCGGCTCGGCTACCCGGTCGTGCTGTGGGACCGGCGGGCGGCGGGCCAGGTCCAGGACACCCACTTCGAACCGCTGCGGCCGAAGGAGGCCGTGGACGGGTTGCCCTGGCGGGTCCGGGACTACAGGGCCCGGGCGTGTGTGAACCCGGCGGCACATCCTGTGTGCCCGGCGGTGGTCTTCGAGGCCGCCGACCGCCCTTTGCCACCGGTGCTGTCCCTGACCGGACTCTCCGGATTCTCTGACCTTCCCGATCCTTGCGCCCCCTGCGACTCCGAAGAGGCGAGCCGTCGATGACCCAGCAACCCGAAACGGAATCCCCCCAGGGACCCGGCTCCCCCGCCGGCCAGGAAAACTGGCAGCTCTTCCGGGGCAATGGTCAACGCCGCACCGTCCCGATCCCCCAGGCCCCGCCCTGGCGGCGTTTCGCAAGCCCTGAGAACGACGGCACCGAAGGCGAGACAACCCGGAGCAACGGCGCCAGGGCCCATTACGTCATCGGCCGCGAGGAGACGGACGTGGTCAACGCGGCCATCCACCTGCGCCGGCCGTTGCTCGTCACCGGCCACCCCGGCACCGGCAAATCCTCCCTCGCGGCGGCCATCGCCCACGAACTGGATCTGGGCCCCGTACTGCGCTGGCCCGTCAACAGCCGTTCCACGCTCCAGGACGCCCTCTACCGCTATGACGCCATCGGCCGCCTCCAGGAAGGCAATCTCGAACGGGGCCCAGGTGACCTCGGGCCCGGCATCGGCTCCTTCCTGCGCCTCGGCCCGGTCGGCACGGCGTTCGTCGCCGAGGAACGCCCCCGGGTACTGCTCGTCGATGAGTTGGACAAGGGAGACATCGACCTGCCGAACGACCTGCTGACGGTCTTCGAGGAGGGCACCTTCGAGATCCCGGAACTGTCCAGGCTGCCCGAGGACCAGGCCGAGGTCGACGTCCTGACCGCCGACCCGCACCAGCTGGCGAAGGTGCGGCGCGGGATGGTGCGCTGCACCGAGTTCCCGCTCGTCGTCATCACCAGCAACGGCGAACGCGACTTCCCTCCTGCGTTCCGTCGCCGTTGCCTCCCCCTGCACCTGGGCGACCCGGACGAGGCCCGCCTGCGCGAGATCGTCGAGGGCCACCTCGGCCCGGAGGCCCTCGCCGACGCCGGCGACCTGGTCATGGCGTTCCTGGCCCGGCGCACCGTCGGAGAACTGGCCACCGACCAACTCCTCAACGCCGTGTTCCTACGCCGGGGAGGAGTCCGGCTGGACGCCGACGGCCTGCTGAAAACCGTCCTGCACCGGCTCAACGCGGACGGCTGAGGATGTTCGGGGAGCTGCGGGACGTTCTCGAAACGGGCGGCGGGCTGCCCATGGAACAGGGGGAACTCCTCGACGTCCTGTGGCTCGCGCCACGTGTCCCCTCGGGCCCGGCAGCGCCCCTGGCGGGGCACGCCCCGGACACCGCGCTCCCCTCGTCCCCGGATCTCGACGCCACCGTCCCCAACTCACCAGCAGCTCCCGGCTCCGCCCCCGGCCCGGGTCGGGGAAATCCTGAGGAAGGCACCCCTCGCCCCCACACCGCCCCTCATCTGGCCGTCGTCTCCGGGCCGTCGGCCGTCGAACTGCCGGGGGGAGCCCTGTGGACCCCCGGTGTCCGTTCTCTCGGCCCGACCCTGCTCCTGGACAGGGCCCTGCGCCCGTTGAAGCGGCGCGTACCGAGCCGCCGCCTCAGCGAACTCGACGAAGCGGCCACCGCCGCCCTCCAGGCTGACACCCGCACCCCCCAGCTGGTGCTGCGCGCCCGGCCGGAGCGATGGCTGCGGCTGGTCCTGGTCATCGACGGCGGGGTGTCCATGCCCCTGTGGCAGCGGCAGTGCGCCGATCTCAAGGGCCTTTTCGAACGCAGCGGCGCCTTCCGTCAGGTGGAAACCCATCAGATCCACTACGGCACCGAAGTCCGCCTCGGGCGCCCCTGGAGCACCGCGCAGGCGACCCGGCCGGCGGATTCGGTGGCGGACGTATCGGGCCGAACCATGGTGCTGGTGGTCACCGACGGCACGGCCATCGCATGGCGCGACGGCCGGCTGCGCCCGGTGCTCGAAGGCTGGGCTCGCTGCGGCCCCACCGCCGTGCTCCACACACTTCCCCGCCGCCTGTGGGCAGGCTCCGGAGTCCGGGCGGACACCTGGCAGGTGATGTCCCCGCGCCCGGGCGCGGCGAACACCACCTGGACGGTGACCGATCAGGTGCTTCCGCCGGCCGTTGCACCGCCCCCGCCCGTTCCGGTACCCGTCTTGGAACTCACCCCGGCCGGACTCGCTGCCTGGGCCGCGGTGAACACGATCGTCGCTCGGCCGATCCCGGTCAGCCTCTGGGCTCCCGACCGGCCCAGGACGCCCGCCGGCCTTGCCACGCTCCCCGTGTCCGTCCGGGACTTCGCGCGCGCCGCCTCCTCCGAGGCCCTGCGCCTGGCCGCGCACTTGGCGGCGATGGCTCCGATCACCGTGCCCGTGATGCAGCTGGTCCACTCCTGCCTGGACCAGCGCCAGGGCCCCGTCCCCCTGGCTGAGGTCTTCCTCGGCGGCCTGCTCCAGCCTCTGCCATCGGCCGACCGCTCAACGGGCCGCCACCGCCTGTTCGACTTCACCCCGGAGGCCAAGGACCTCCTTCTGGACGCCGTCCCCACCGCCGAACTCCTCGCCTGCGGCCGCCGGGTGGGCGAACGCATGGAGGCCCTGATCGGCCACTCCTCGGACTTCCCGGCCTGGCTCCGGGACGAGAACGCACCGGGGTCGACCGCACCGTTCGCCTATCTGGGGTCAGCGTTGCAGGCACGGCTGGGAGTGGCCGGGGCGTCTGCCGACGTGGTGGCCCTTTCGCCGACGGACGAGGAGACGACGGCCGCACGAACGCCGCCGGCAAAGGAGTTCACCTGGGTGGCGACCGAGGGGCTGGACGCATCGTTGCGGCTGCTCTGCGGGGCAGTGGGTGTTCAGATCGAGGAGGCTCTTCCCCGCTGGGACCACGTGATGGACCTCGTGGACTCCGTCGCCGGGGCGAGAGGCGAACCGCCCGCCGACGTACGGCCCCGGCTGCGGAAGCAATACCTCGATGCGTTGCTGCCGCTGTGCCCCGTGGAGGTCAGGAACACGTTCTCCCGCGTGCGCGGTGTCCCGCAGTATGCCGACCTGCTGCTCCTGCATCTGGTCATGTACGTCCACAGCCGGCCCGCTGCGGCGCGGATGAGCGAGGCACAGATCGCCGAGGATCTGACGCGGTACCTGGACGAGCGGGGCCTCCACCTGCGCGGTGAGCGCCGGCCAGGACGGACTCGCCGGCCCGACCTGCTCTGGCGCGTCGACGACCGGTACTGCCCTGTGGAGATCAAGCGGACCGGATCCCCTTTCTCCTGGCCGTTGAAGACGCAGGCCGCGCAATTCGTAGCCGCGGATGATTCCGCCACGGCAAGCTTCCTGGTCGTCGTGGACGACGACGAGAAGCCGGACGGAGCGGCCCCGCTCGACAAGTGCGTGGCCGTCTGGCCGGACCTGCCGGTCGTCGGACTGCGCCTGCAGACTGGTGCCGCGACGAGCCTGCAGACCCTGCCAGGATCCCGCAGGGCCTGCATCGTCGTCGACATCGTCGGATACGCGAAGATGGGCCGGACCACCCAGCGCAGGAAGCAGGAGGCGCTGCGCGACATCCTCGACCACGCGGTGCGGATGGCCGGGGTCTCCCGCCACGCGTGGGTGCGCCAGGACCGTGGCGACGGCGCCCTCGTCCTGTTGCCCCCCGGAGCGGACGCGCCAAGGGCCATCCCCGGCTTCGTCGATGGCCTCGCCCAGGCGCTGCGGCACGCCCGTGCGCAGGGAAACGCCATGCGCGTGAGGGTCGCCATGGACATCGGCGTCGTCACCATGGAGGAGCACGGTGCCGCAGGAGATGCCGTGCTCAGCTCCGCCCGCCTGGCCGATTCGGCTGTCCTGAGGGGGCCCAAGGCCGACTACACGCTCATCGTGTCGGACCTGCTGTACGAGGACGTACCCGGGTTCCACGGCCGCTTCCGGCGCGTACGGGTGGAGCACAAGGGCTTCGAAAGTTGGGCGTGGCTGCAGACACGGTCCTCGAGACTCCCCGATCCGGAACGCTCGAACGCGGTCCTGGTCGGTACCGGTCTCTACACAGAGCTGACCGACCTGCCCCAGGTGCACGCCGGACTCCGCGACCTGGCGCTGCTGCTCAGCCATCCGTCGGACGGAGCGTTCTTTGGCGAGCGCGTCATGGTGGTGGAGAATCCGGAGACCGCGTCAGAGATCCTGGATGTCGTCCAGCACGCGGCGGCCTCGGCCGACGACACCCTGCTGGTGTACTACGCCGGACATGGCCTGTACGACTCGGTGTCGGGAGAGCTGAGCCTGGCGCTTCGCTCCACCCGTGCGAACGCGCCCGTCAATGCCGTGCCGCTCGACCACATCCGCGCACTGGTCCAGCACAGTGCGGCCCGGCACAAGATCGTCATCCTGGACTGCTGCTACAGCGGTCACGCCGGGCGCCACGCTCTGCCCGGGGTCTTCAACGTCGTGCCGGACGGTGATGTCACGATCCTGGCCGCGTCGCACCAGCTCGCGGTGGCTCCGCCGGGAAACAAGTACACAGCGTTCACCGGCGATCTGATCGACGTCCTGCGCAACGGCGTGGCCAAGGGATCGGAGGCGATCTCCGTGCGTGAGCTGTACGAGGAGCTGCGACGCCGCTTCAGGGGGGACTTCCCGCCGCCGACGCTCACGACTCACAACGACACCGGCCAGATCGCCCTCGCCCGCAACCCGGTCCGCCGGCCACGTCGCCCATAGACCTCGCCACAACGCCTGCCCGTCCCCGACGGCGGGGTCTTCGCGAACTGGCACGCGGGCGCAGAACCGCGGAATCCCGCCGTCGAATTCTTCGCGAAACGCGCAGGCGTGAGCCGTCCTTCGGGAGTCCAGATCGCCTGGCCCTCGGTGTTCCAGCCGGCGAGGCCCGCAGCCGATTCAGGGTGGCCGCCGTAGATGCCTTCGTCTCCGTACGCCGCCCAGATGGCTCCGTGGACGTCAGTGACGAGGGCGGGGATGTCGTCGCCGACGCAGAACTCGGCTTCAGGTGTGCCCGATGGGGAGAACACCACCGCGTTGGACGTCCAGGGGCCTTCGGTCCCGTTCCGGAAGGTGCGGCCGCTCACCAGCAGGAATCCGGGAGCAGCGCCAAGTGGCTGGGCCGCATCCGGATGTCCTTCACCAAGATGCGCCGCTCCTCCTGCTCCGTGACGGTGACCAACTCACCGGTGAACGGGGCTTCCGGCCTCCACCCGATCCACCCCTTGGCGTAGCGGGCGCGATGAAGGTGTCGCCGGTGGACCAACAGGACCGCGAGCTGCCCGGCAGGCCCGGCGCTCCACCAAAGGGCTCGATACCCGCGTACGGCGTCGGCAGTGGGAAGCTGCCACACCTTGTGTACCGCGGCATCGGAACGAGCAGTCGTGGGGCGCAGATTCATGGCGGTCGCCTCTAGGACTCCGGGAGCTGAGCTGCCCGAAGGGCGCCACCTTACCGGCCCTCGCCCGGTCCGCCTCCAGCGGCAATCCCTCCAGCGTCCGTGTCTCAGACATCCGGTGCCGGAACGCTCCTCGAACTATGCCTCTCGCCTGGGCGTTCGCCACCACGCCGAGGCGGCCTTCGCCTGGTCATGTGCTGTGGCCGAGGGGCACGTGACCAGGCGAAGGCCGTCAGGGTGAGTCTGCTGCCCGAAGCTGTTCCGGGAGGCGTTCGCGGAGGCGTCACGCTTCCGGAACGAGGTGTACGCGTGTCTGACCGTGCGGGGCGATGAGCTGTGCGGGCCGGCGGATGCGGTGTTGTGCGCTCCGGGTGCCGTGCACTCGGCGGTGGGGCTGACGTTGCTGCCCGGCAGGGCCGCCGACCGGCCCGAAGTCCTCAGCGAGTCCGCAGCCACACCGCCAGCACACCCACTGCGGCTGTGCCGGCCCCGTAACACGCGCCCCGCAGGAACTGGGTGGCTGCGATGCGCCGCCGTCGCAGGACCCACCGCGCGACATCACATGTCGCCCGGCCGCAGTGCACCCTCGTGTCGGACAGCCTTCGTCCGAGGACCTCCCATTGGCCCGGGGGTGTCGCTTTCCTCCTGGGGCACCCTGTGCGGGCGCACCGTACTGTCATGGCGGTTGCACCTTCCCTTCCTCGGCGTTGTGGTCTTCTTCGGGCAGCCGGGCGTGCTCGCTCGGGGCCCCGCCGGCCCGGGTGGCTGCGGCCGGCGCTGTGGTGGAGCCGGACGGGCGGGCAGGTGTCACCGGCCGGCAAGGGCCGGCATCAGGTGGCCGGCCTGCGCGGGACGGAGCAGCTGGAAGGTGACCTGTCCGCCGGCATCGATGCGGGCTCCGTGCACGGCGGGTTCGGGCAGGCTGTTGTAGTGGAAGGGCGTGGAGAAGTAGTAGGCGCCGGTGTCCGGGACGACGACGAGGTCGCCGGCGTCGAGGAGGGGCAGCGCACGGTCGCGTGCCAGCAGGTCCCCTGCGAAGCAGCACGGGCCGGCGATGTCCTGCGGCACCGGCGGGCCGTGCTTGGCCCGGCCGTCGGGGTCGTGGGCCTCGATCCGCAGGGGCCATGCGTCGGGGGCGAACACCGTCCGCGTGGCAACCTGTGCGCCCGCGTGGGTGATGGCGACGGGGCGCCCGCCGGCGGTCTTGGTGTACTCGACGTACGCGGCGGTGAACCCGTTCTTGGCCAGTACGGAGCGGCCGAACTCGGTGACGATCTCGTAGGTGCCCGAGAACAGGGCCGGTGCGTGTTCGCGCAGGTGGCCGACGTAGGTGTCGAAGCCGGGCGTCGTCTCGTCGGTGTCGAAATTGACCGGCAGTCCTCCCCCGATGTCGATGCCGGTGACCTGCCGGCGGCCGAGGCGGGTGTTGATCTCCTCGGCGAAGTCCACGGCTTTCGCGATGCCCTGGGCGATCAGGTCCGGGGGGCAGCCCTGGGAGCCGATGTGCGTGTGCACCCAGGTGAGCCAGGGACGGTCCTGGTACGTCCGCAGCAGTCGTTGCCGGTTGCCCTCGTCCTGAAGGGGGATGCCGAACTTCGAGGTCGTGGTGGCCGTGCTCATGGCGGTGATGGAACCGCCGCCGATCTGGGGGTTGACGCGCACGCCGATCCGCGAACGGGAACGGCGGGTCGCCAGGATCTCGTCCAGCCGTGAGAGTTCCTGGAAGCTGTCCGCGTTCACGGCGATTCCCAGGCTCAGCGCCCGGTCGAGTTCGGCCCGGGTCTTGGCCGGGGAGTCGAACACGATGTGTTCGGGTTCGAATCCCGCCTCCAGGGCCTGGGCGAGTTCGCCGGCGCTGGCGACCTCGCAGCCCATGCCGTTTCGGCGCAGTTCCTCGAGTACGGGAACCAGGCAGTTCGCCTTGGCCGCGAACGCGTGCAGGACCTGGGGGAAGTCGCGGAACGCCCGGTGCAGGGACGTGACGGTCTCACCGACGCCGTCGAGGTCGACGAACCCGGCCAGCAGGGCCGTCTCGGGTTCCAGGAGTCTTTCCTGTACTGCTGCCCGCAGAATCCGTTCACGCCGGCCGGCCTTGTCCGAACCGTTCATGCTGCGTCCTCCCTGAGCCGGGGTCTCGGCGCCCCGCGGTTGGCCGTGGGGCGGACCACCAGCCTCTCGTCGCAGCGGTGCGGGTGTCTTCGTCGCAAGTCCCGGTGTTCGGCCGCTGCGTTCTCACCGTGGAGCGAAACCGCGGGCCCCCGGTGGCCTCCTTTGGACTCGGGCACGAAGAAGGCGCCCTTTCTTCGTGGCGGACGCTCACGTGCTCATGCTTCGCGGCCGCCACCGCGCTCGAGGAGGCGCAGTTGCAGTTGGGCGAGGAGGCGGGCGTCGGGGTTGCGGAGGTCGAGTCCGGAGAGTTCGGTGAGCCTGTTGATCCGGTGGCGCAGGCTGTTCGCGTGCACGCCCAGCGCCCGGGCGGTGTCCGGCACGTGACCGAAGTGGTCGAGGTACGCCCGCAGGGTCTGCACCATGGTGCCTGCGCCTTGCCCTGCGTCGAGGGCCACCAGGCGTGCCACCGGTGTCTGCGGTGCCGGGGCCGGTCCTGTCAGCGTGTCCAGCATCTGGTTCAGGGCGATCGTCTCGGCCACCTCGTCGGCGCAGGCGACGGTACGGTGCTGGCCCGGCGAGAGCAGGGCTCGCAGGGCCAGGTCCGCCGACCGGCGGGACGCGGGCAGGTCCGCCAGGTTTTCGACGACTGTGCCCAGACCTATTCGCGCTTCCGGTCCGGACGCGTCCGCCACTTGCACCGCCAGTGACTTCCCCAGACGCGCGAGCTGTTCGGCGGCCCGCCGCCGGTCCTGGTGCAGTGCGCCCACCAGGACCAGGGCGCCCTGGCCGGCCGGTACCACCACCGGCATGAGGTCGCCGGCACCGCAGCACACCGCCAGCAGGGCGTGCAGCCTTCCGGCTCCCTCTGCTGTGCAGGAGGCTCCGGGGCGCACCGCCAGGGCGGCGCAGTGCCCGTGTGCCGGGATGCTGGTGAGTTCGCTCAGCACACCGGCCGGTCCCCGCCCGTCGAGCAGCGCACGGGCCGCGTCCTGGACCAGCCGGGCGTGCGTGCGGTGCGAGCGGTGGTGGAGCAGGTGTGCGGCGGCCACCCGCGCTGCCGAGCGCAGCGTGTCGCAGGCGTGCGAGGGGAGGTCGCCGCCCGCGGCCGCCACCCAGATCGAGCCGAGGATCTCTCCGCCTGCCCGGACCGCCATCACCAGGCGTTCGGGGTTCTCTCCGTGTGCCGGCCGGTGGATGACATCCCCCGAACCCCACAGCGCCCGGAAGAAGCCGGCTTCCCGCATGGCGGCGACGCGCCACTCCGGCACCCGGCGGCCGAGGATCGTCAGCCGCCGCAGCTCGTCCACGTCCTCCTTCGTGGACGAGTACGCCAGGACCCGGGACTCCACGTCCTCGATCGTGACCGCGCCGCCGACCAGGAGTGCCACCGCGTCGGCCAGTCCGTTCAGGTCGCCCGGTGCCACCGCCGGATCGGCGGGGACCCCGGACAGGACCAGAGCGGCCCGCAGCATCCCGACCAGCTCGGTCCAGCCGCACCACGCCGTCCGGAAGAGCACCGCCATACCGGCGTCCTCGGCCGCCGCCCGCAGCGCGTCCGCGGGCCGGCCCGACCTTCCCTGCCCGAAGACCACCGCGGCCGCGGCCGCGCCGGCGGCGTCGAGCACGACGTCGACGGCGGCGGCCGACCCCGGGTCGATGCCCACCGCGAGCAGCATCTGCCCCCGTAACAGCCCGGGTTCCAGCGGGTCCAGCATCGTGACCCCCTCGACCACGGCCTCCAGACCGCGCTGTGTCGTGCACGGTTCGAGCGCACCGGCCCCCATGACCGACAGCAGCCTTTCCATCGTCGGCCCCGACACGGCGGCGTCCCCCTGCTCGACGATTGTGTTCAGCACCATCTGGGCCCCCGTCACGTCGGCACGTCGCGTGACGGTGAGTGTAGGAGGAGTCAGGGGAATGACGCGAGACGTCCCGGAATGTTCCTGCTGGTGCCCCTCGGGTATGAGGGACGCGAAGTGGGTCCCGGTCCGGCCTGTGCTGCCGGTGCCGGGCCGGCCGCGTGGTCTCACCTGGAGATGCGGGTCACGACCAGTCGTATGGCCAGTTCCAGGGTCGCCCGCGTGCTGTCCTGCCTCACCCCGGCGGGAGGCGGCACCGACTCCTGCCTGACGGCGGTCCTGCGGCACCCTTACGAGGACTGGACGGCACGGTTCAGCCATCACGTGCGGCGTTACACCGTCAGCGAGACGCTGCTGGTGGTCGAGCTGTTCGGCCAGGCCTCCAGGGCCGGTGCAGCACAGCGGCTCGGCGATCCGCGGTGGCTGGAGAACGCGGTCGGGCGGCTGGCGCCGCAGCGGCCCCGGACGTACCGTGCCGCGCGGGACGCGGTGGCGCAGGTCCTGGAAGGCTGAAGCGCCCCGGGTGATCCTGGGGACGTGCCCGGTGCCTGCGTCAGGAGCCGGCCGCGTCCGTCCGCCGCCCCGGACAGGCTCCGTCTGCGGGACGCGGGGGCTGTCCTGGGGGACGCGGGGTGCGCGGCGGGGACCTCACGGCCGCCAGTCGCCCGCGATCTTCAGCAGCCGGTCGTTCTCCTCGGGGGTGCCGATGGTGATCCGTGTTCCCTCGTCGCCGAAGGGGCGCACCATGACTCCCGCCGCCTCGCAGGCGTCGGCGAACGCGGGTGTGTGCGGGCCCGTGCGCAGCCAGACGAAGTTGGCCTGGCTGTCGGGGACGTTCCAGCCGGCGTCGCGCAGGGCACGGGTGACCTTGGCCCGTTCGTTCATCAGGGTCTGTACCCGTTCCAGGAGTTCGGGTTCCGCGTTCAGGCAGGCCCGCGCGGCGGCCTGGGCGAGTCCGTTGACGCCGAAGGGTACGGCGCAGGCCCGCAGTGCGGCCGCGACCGGCGGATGGGCGACGGCGTAGCCGACGCGCAGTCGTGCCAGCCCGTAGGCCTTGGAGAAGGTGCGCAGGACGGCGACGTTGGGGCGGTCGCGGTAGCACGCGATGCCGTCGGGTACATCGGTGTCGTCGACGAACTCGCGGTACGCCTCGTCGAGGACCACCAGCACGTGGCCGGGGACCCGGTCGAGGAAGTGCTCGAGCTCGGTGCGGTGCACGGCCGTGCCGGTCGGGTTGTTGGGGTTGCAGACGAAGACCAGGCGGGTGCGGTCCGTCACGGCGTCGGCCATGGCCCGCAGGTCGTGCCGCTCGTCACGCAGCGGGATCGGTACGGGAGTTGCGCCGGTGGCCCAGATGAGCTTCGGGTAGGCCTCGAACGAGCGCCAGGCGAACACCACTTCGTCGCCTTCGCCGGCCGCGGCGCGCAGCAGGTCCTTGGTGACCCCGAGGGATCCGGTGCCGGGTACGAGGTGTTCGGGGGGCACGGCGAGGGCTGCGGACAGGTCCGTGACCAGTTCGCTGCTCGCCGGGTCGGGGTAGCGGTTGACGCGTCCCAGTTCCTCGCGCATGGCGGCGAGGACCGACGGCAGCGGAGGGTAGGGGTTCTCGTTCGACGACAGCTTGTCCACCAGGTCGCTGGGGGCGGGTCGGCCGGGGACGTAGCGGGGCAGTCCGGAGACGTCGGCGCGCAGGCGGGGGGCTGGTGTGGGCATCGGGGCTTCCTGGTCGGGGGGCGGGCGCTCGTGCGGGGGGTGTTGGCGGTCGGGGGCTTGGGGGTTCGGGGGGCGCGGCGGGGGGCGCGGGGGGGGGCCCGGCCCCCCGCCCCCCCCCGGCCCCCCGCCCGGGGGGGGGCCCCCCCCCCCGGGGGGGGCGGGGCCCCCCCCCCCCCCCGCCGGCCCCCGCCAC
>NZ_JBIAQF010000025.1:0-100948 GCF_042888885.1 Streptomyces sp. NPDC002742 | reverse complement strand
CGGCGGCGGGCGGGGGGGGGGGGGGGGGGGGGGCGCCCCCGGGGGGGGGGCGGGGGGGGGGGGGGGGGGGGGGGGGGCGGGGGGGGGGGGGGGGGGGGGGGGGGGGGGGGGCGCGCGGGCGAGTTCCGGCCCGCGCGCCTGCGCCTGTGCCCTGGCCGGTGGTGCGACCGCCGGGCCGGGGTGGGCAGGGTCAGCCGACGGCCTCGGCGGGCACGTTCTCCTCCTCGACGGCCGTGGTCCGTACTCCTGCCGTGGCGAATTCCTCCAGGAACGTGGGAAAGGACAGCCGGACGTCTTCGAAGCCGGAGAACCGGTTGGCGGACTGCATGCGCAGGCCGGCCACGAACAGCGACATGAAGATGCGGTGGTCGCCCCAGCTGGAGAGGGTCACTGCGCCGGGGTAGGTCCGTGCGCCGCGGACCTCGAAGCCGTCGCAGACGCCGTCGTCGTACAGGACCTCGATGTCCACGCCCGCGCGGCCGAGTTCGGCGGCCATGGCCTCGATGCGTGAGGCCTTGTGGAAGCGGGTGAGGCGTCCGCCGGTCACCCGCAGGCTGCCTTGCACGTACGCTCCCAGGGCGGCGAGCGTGGGCACGATGTTGGGGCAGTCCCGCGTGTCCACCTCGAAGTCGCCGCACAGGCTGCCCTGCGGGTTGTCGACGGTCAGCGAGGAGGTGTCCCGGTCGAAGGTGACGCTCACCCCGAGCTGTTGGAGGATCGGCACGATCGCGAACTCGCCCTGCATGCTGTCGCCGTACACGTTGTTCAGGACCGTGCGGCCCGGGAAGAGCGCGGCGGCGGCCAGCAGGTACGAGGCGGAGGTGTAGTCCTCGTGGATGGTGATGTCCTGGGCCTGGTAGGAGGAGGGCTCCACCTGGTAGTGGCGCAGGTCCTCCGACGCGGAGACCTTGATGCCCGCGTCGGTCAGGCTCGCCAGGGTCTGGCGGATGTAGGACTGGGAGTAGACCTCGCCGGTGACCTCGATCTCCACCGGGCCGTCGGCCAGCGGTGCGGCGAACAGGACGGCGGTGATGAACTGCGAGCTGATGTCGCCCGGGAGCCGGCAGGTGCCGCCCTTGAGGCTGCGTCCCCAGTTGACGACGGGGGCCTTGTTCTCGCTGACGATCGACTCGATGTCCGCGCCGAGTTCGCGCAGTGCCTGCAGCAGGGGCTCCATGACCCGGTTGCGCAGGGTGGCGTCGCCGGTCACCACGACGGGTGAGGGCTGTACGGAGGCCAGCGCCGTCGCGATGCGGAAGACCAGGCCCGAGCCGCGGGACTGGATGACGCGCCCGAGGTCGGGGAATGATCCTCCGATGCCCTGGATCTCCAGGTATCCGTCGTGCTCGGTTATCTTGGCGCCGAAGGCGCGGCAGGCGTTCTTCATGGTCTCCGTCTCGTCGCAACGGAGGTCGTTGAATACCCGTGACGTGCCCTCGGCCAGTGTGCCGGTCAGAATGGCCCGTTGCGTCTCCGGTTTCGAAGAAGGGACGCGGAACGTTCCGGAAAAGGAATCGATCGGATCGACATTCAGCAGCATCCTCGTATCTCCCGTTTCCCATCATTCGCCGTCTGATACCTGTGCAAGCGATGTCGCTTTGACGTCCGGGCCAGTGGTGTCCGCAAAGCGAGAACGTGTCGTCTCACCGTTTCGGCGTTTCCATGCCGGTTGTAGGGCGGCAGTTCTCGGACAGCTTCCTGGCGCGCACGGCAGCCCTCCTGCGGCGGTGGGGGCACGATAAGAATTCTGTGTCCCGTGCGGCGGGCGGGCAATAGGCCCATCTGCCCATGGAATGTGCGGTGTTCGGTGGTCCGGGCCTTCTTTGCCGGCGGGGTGTCCGGCTCTCGTTCAGGCCAGGAGCCGAAAGGACCTGTCGTAATAGACCATGGGGGTTGCGGTGTCCTGGCCCAGGCGCGCGCCCGATACCCGGCCGATCAGGATCGTGTGGTCCCCGGCCGGGTGGCGGGCGTGTGTGCGGCAGTCCAGCTCGGCGAGCGCGCCCGCTGCGGCCGGCAGTCCGGCGGGGGTGAGGGACAGGCCCTGCGATGCGAACTTGTCGGCGCCTTTGGTCGCGAACTGTTCTGCCAGCGGCCTGTGTTCGGGGCCCAGCACGCTCACCGCGAAGTTTTCGCAGGAGGTGAACGCCGCGTGGGAGTCGGCCGAGTTCGCCAGGCACACCAGGATCAGCGGGGGGTGCATCGACACCGAACAGAACGAACTGGCGGTGAAGCCGCGCGGCACCCCGTCGTCGCCCAGGGTCGTCACCACCACGACCCCGGCCGCGAACCGGGCCATCGCCGCCCGGAAGTCCTCGGAGCTCACCCGCCGTATCGTCTGCGTCGCCTCCGTCACGGCAGCACCACCACCTGTCCCGCGCAATCGAGTCCGGTTTCGAGTCCCAGCTGCAGAGCCGTGCCCCCTTTTGCCGCGCGCGGCGCCGGCGATATCCGCGAAGCGGGAACATGGCGTCCCGCTATCGGGTGCTTCCGTGCCGGGCGGCAGGACGGCAGTTCAAAAAATTTTGGGCTTCCTGCGCGCACGGCAGTCCTCCTGCGGCGGCGGGGGGCACGACAGGAATTGTGTGTCCCGTGCGGCGGGCGGGCAATAGGCCCATCTGCCCATGGAATGTGCGGTGTGCGGCGGTCCGGGCCCTGTGTGCCGTCGTGGCCGGCCGGGTGGAGGCACGGATCACCGCGCCCGCGCACTGCCGCCCGCCGCGGTCCCGGACGTGCGGGCGGAGCACGGCCGGGAAAGCCGGCCGAACGGGACTCGGCCGTCCGGCGCCGGGGGCGCTGGGACTTAGGTCCTATTCTGGCCGGGGCCCTCCCGTGCGAGGCTGAGGCAGCGCGATCGGCGCGTTGGGGGCCGTTCCCGGGATTCAGGTCCGGGTTTCATTCTCCGGTTCCGAAAAGCCCGCCGCCGCCGTCAACCGGCCGCCCCGGCCGGGCACGTCCGTGCATTGAGTGAACCGTGAGGACGACAGCCATGTCCGGCGCCATTCTGTTTTTGAACCGCTGGCCCCTGTACGCCGACGAGCGACGCTGGGAGAACCGCCTCGCCGCTCCCGAGATCCTCTTTCGCCCGCAGAGCGACCGCGTCACCTATATCTGCGACGAGGGCGGCCTGAGCGCAGTGCCCGCCGACGCCGAAGGGGTCCACGTCGTTGCGGACTTCGACGACCTGGACGGTGTCCTGGGTGTTGTGGACGCCGTCGTCCGCGACGAGGGCCCGTTCGACCATGTCATCGGCTTCTCCGAGTCTCTCCTGGACCTCGCGGCGACCCTGCGCGAGCGGTACGGCATCGCGGGCTCGAGGCCCGAGGAGACGTCCCGGTTCCGCGACAAGACCGTCATGAAGGAGACGCTGTCGCGGGCCGGCCTGCGGGTGCCGCGCTGGGCGTCCTGCCGCAGCCGGGAGCAGGTCCTGGCGGCTGCCGAGGAGTTCGGCTACCCCGTGATCGTCAAGCCGGTGCGGGGGGCGGGCAGCCAGGGTGTGCGCAAGGTCGCCTCGGCCGGGGAGCTGCGGGCCCTGTGCGCGGCGGGGAGCCTGCACGGCCTGGAGATCGAGGAGTTCGTGGCGGGCGAGATCCTGCACGTCGACGGTGTCCTGGACGCCGCGGGCAAACCGCTGTTCCTGTGTACGTCGCGCTACGTCTCCACCTGCCTGGACTTCGAGCTGCTGGGTGAACCGCTCGGCTCGGTCTTCCAGACGGATCCCGCGGTGCGCGAGCGCTGCGAGGATTTCGCCGTGCGCTGCCTGGCCGCGCTCGGCCTGCACAGCTCCGCCTTCCACCTCGAACTCTTCGACACGGGCGAGGAGCTGGTGTTCCTGGAGGTCGGCGCCCGGGTGCCGGGGGCCGACGTGCCGTACGTCATCCACGACGTCCACGGCGTGAATCTGTTCCGGCTGTGGGTCGACGTGCTGCTCGGCCGCCCGGTGGACCTGCCCGCCCCCGTCCTGGAGCAGAGCGGCGGCTGGCTGATCATCCCCGGTCCCCGGCCGCTGCCCCGCAAGATCACCGCCACCACTTCGCTGCTGGGTGAAGTTCCTTGCGTGTACCGGGAGCTGGTGCCGGGGGCGGGCGAGGTTCTCATCGCCCGGCCCGGCTCCTACGCCACGCTCCACGGCGGCCGCTTCCTTTTCCGGGGCGGCACCCAGGAGCAGATCGAGGAGGCGGTGCGCCGGGCGCTCGCGCGGTTCTGCCTGACGACCGAGCCCGTCCCCTAGGGCGCCCGGACCATCTCGTGCCATCCGCAACCGAACCCGTCGAGTCCGTGGAGGAAGACATGGCTCAGTTGAACCATGCGGAGCTGATCGACAAGAAATTCGTGCTGTTCGCCGAGGGGTGCTTCGGGCTCTTCTCGAGCAAGATCGGCGCCTCGCTGCTGCGTTACCGCGGGGACCGGTGCGTCGCCGTGATCGACAGCCGCAAGGCCGGCCAGACCGTCCAGGACGTGCTCGGTTACGGCGGGCCGATCCCGATCGTCAGCCGCGTCGAGCACGCTCTGCACCTGAACCCCGAGGTCATGATCGTCGGTAAGGGGCTGCACTCCGCCGAGCTGCCCTCCGGCTGGAAGCCGCATTTCCTCGCGGCCGTCCAGAGCGGCCTGCACATCATCAACTCGATCCACTACCGTCTCGCGGACGACCCGGACATCGCCCGCGCCGTCCGGGACAAGGGCATCACCGTCTGGGAGACCAAGGACGCCCCCAAGGCGCCGCTCAACAAGGCCCGTGTCCTGGACCTGGACACCTGGATCATCCACACGTGCGGCAGCGACTGCAACATCGGCAAGAAGACCACCGGCCTGGAGATCTGGAACGAGGCCAACCGCCGCGGCATCCCCACCGGTTTCGCGGCCACCGGCCAGAGCGGCATTCTGATCTCCGGCCATGGTGTCGCGGTCGACGCGGTGCCCGGCGACTTCATGGGCGGCGCGGTCGAACAGGTCGTCATGGAGGCCGCCGCCGGCAACGAATGGGTCGTGGTCGAGGGCCAGGCCGGCCTCAACCACATCCAGGGCAGCGGTGTCGCCCTCACCATCCTGCACAGTTCCCTGCCGCACGCCCTGGTCTTCTGCCACCGCCTGGGCGCCGAGCGCACCAAGGTCTGGGAGACGCCCATCCCCCCGATCTCCGAGATCATCCGCATGAACGAGGAGCTCAGCGGCGTACTGCGGCCCGCCAAGGTCACGGCCATCAGCGTCAACAGCGTCGGCTTCACGGACGAGGACTACCGCCGCGAGGCGGAGAAGCTCCAGGCCGATACCGGACTGCCCGTCGTCGACCCGATCCGTGAGGGCGGTGCCGGCCGGCTCGTGGACATCCTGCGCGCCCACCAGCGCGAGACGGCGGACCGGCTGCCGGCCCGCCAGGGCTGAGCGCGGACCCGCAACTGCGAGGAGATGCACCGATGAAGAGAGCGATCCTGCTCCTCATGCACCAGGGCAAGTCGTACACCGAGGAGGTCGCCGCGGCCGCCGCCGGCCTCGGCCTGGCCCTGGTCGCCGTGAGCTCCCGGCCGGAGAGGCCCGAGGTCCTGGAGGCGACCCGCCGCCACCTGGCGGACTGCGTGGTCACCGAGGAACCCGAACTGCACCCCGGCGACGTCGACAAGGCCGTCCGCGAACTCGCCGACCGGGGCTACCGGGTCGAGGCCGCCCTCGCCACCTTCGAGGGCTACCGGCTTTTGATGGCCGAACTCAACGAGCGGCTCGGCGCACGCGACTCCGCCGCGCCCGCACTGCGCCTGTGCCTCGACAAGTACGAACTGCGCCGCCACCTGTTCGCCGAGGGGCTGAGCGAGGTCCGGGTCCACCGGCTCACCCCCGGCACGACCCCCGAACTCGACCCCCGCGCCCGCTGGTTCGTCAAACCGGTGCGCGGTGCCGCGTCCTTCGCGGCCTTCATCCTGCAGAGCGTCGACGACCTGGCCGACCTGCCCGCGATCCAGGAGCAGATGCGCGCCGACCGGCAGATGCGGGCGATCTTCATGGACCGCTACGACTTCCTGGCCGAGGAATACGTCGAGGGCCCGGAGTTCAGCTTCGAGACGTTCGTCCTCGACGGGCAGGTCCACCACCTGTGCGTCCACGAGAAGGCCCGCGTGGAACGCCTGGAGCGGACCACCCTGGAGGGGATGTCGGTCAGCCCGCCCGCCTCCCTGGGACCCGAACTCGTCCTGGAGGGAGCCGACTTCGTCACCCGCTGCCTGGCCGCGCTGGCCGGGCACGGGCTGAGTGCCGGCGCCTTCCACATCGAGGTCAAGTACTGGGAGTCGAAGAAGCGCTGGGAGATCATCGAGATCAACCCCCGGATGGGCGGCAGTCTCATCGACGCCAGCGTCCGCACCGTCACCGGGCTGTCCTTCTTCGACCTGTGGCCCGAAGGCCTGCTGCTGGCCGACGGCGAACGGGACGCCTTCCACGACCGGCTCACCCGCGCCTCCCAGCTGGAGGCCCTGCGCACCGGCGCGCCCACCCGGGCGACCGTGTTCCTCAGCAAGTACGGAGAAAAGGGGCGCACCGTCGACGCGATCCGCTTCGACCCGCCCACCCGGGCGCCCCGGATCCTGCGCGTGCATGTGGCGCAGGGAACCGAACTGGAGGTGTCCGACCGGGCGATCTGCCTGATGGACGCCCTGTGGGACGTGGCGGCCGACGACCTCGAGGCCGAGACCGCCTTCCTCGACCGGCACGCGACCGAGCATTTCCACGTCCGCTACCGCTGACCCCGACGCCCCCCGCGAACCCTCTGGCGAATACGAAGGAGAACGCGATGAACCGCGTACAGAACACCGGGATCACCCATCCCAAGCCGTTCTACAACGAGGAGCAGAGCCGTCTGAAGAAGGCCGAGCTCGACCGCTACATGGACAAGAAGATGGAGGAGTGGAAGGACACCGTCCCCTTCGCGTCCCACCTGAGCGAGCCCGAGCTCCACCAGGCGTACTACCGGCGCACCCTCATCGAGCACGTGTGGCGGATCCGCCTGTCCCGGGTCAGCCAGACCAAGGCCATCTACAAGATCGCCCAGGTCTCGCCCAGGGCCGCCCGCGACTACGCCCAGTACCAGGCCGACGAGATGCTCCACGACAGGCTGTACATCGGTGACGCCGCGGCCGCCGGCGTCACCGAGGAGGAGATCCTCGCCACCGAGCCCTACCTCTCCACCCGCCTTTTCGAGGGCTTCTTCTACTACGCCCTGGAACACGAGTCGGTCCTCGTCCCGGTCGTCTCCAACTACCTGGTGGAGTACACCCAGATGAAGCTCCAGCCGGCCATCGTGGAAAACCTCCGGGAGCGGCTCGGCAAGGAGAGCATCAAGGGGCAGGCCGCCCACCTGCACGTCGACACCACCGAAGACCACTCCCAGGAGATGTGGGACATCCTCCACCAGCTGATCTTCAGCGAGGAGGACTTCCAGAAGGTGTTCACCTACATCGACGACGTCCAGGAGATCCTCGCGATGTTCTTCCGGGAGATCTACCAGGACACCGTCGCCAAGCACGCGCAGACCGCCGTGTGACTCCGGTGTCCCGGGGCCCCGCGCGACGACAGGACCGGCGCGCGGGGCCCGGCCGCGATGCCGGCCGGTGGCGCCCGGTGAGCCCTCGCGGGTCCGGCGGGCAGCCGCCGGGCGGCCCCCTGCGGACCGCACCCCCGCCACCCCAGCCGCCCCCGCCACCCCCGCCAGAGAGGAACCCCGCGCATGTCCATGCCCGACACGGACACGCTCGTCAAGGAGTACCGCGAGAACGGCTTCGCGGTCGCCGAGCGTCTCTTCGGTCCGAGTGAAGTCGCCGAGCTCAACACCGCCATCACCCAGATCCTGGACGTCCCCGACATCGGCTCCGTCGCCGAAGTGGAGCCGGGCGACAACGGCCTGGCCCGCCGGATCTGGTCACCCACCAAAGCGCACTCCGCGTTCGAGCGGGCCGCCGCCCACCCCCGGCTGCTCGACCATGTCGAGGCACTCATCGGCCCCGACATCCTGTTCCACTACAGCAAGCTCCACCTCAAGGCCCCGCACGTGGGCAGTGTCGTGGACTGGCACCAGGACTTCGCCTACTACCCCCACACCAACACCGCCCTGGTGACGGCCCTCGTCTACCTCGACGACACCACCACCGAGAACTCCGCCCTCCAGGCCGTCCCCGGCTCCCACCGGCACGGCCTGGCCGACCACTACCTCGACGGCCACTTCCGCGGCAAGGTGGCCGCTGCCGACGCCCCCGACCCGGCGCTCGCCGTGCCCATCGAGGCACCCGCCGGCAGCGTGGTCTTCATCCACCCCCTGCTGCTGCACTACTCCTCCCCCAACCGCTCCGACCGCTACCGCCGCGCCTTCCTGCCCGCCTACCGGGCGGCCGACGCCTACCCGATCCACTTCGGCCCGCACGCCGGCCACAACGAGCCCGGGGTGAAACTGCTGCGCGGCAGCGTGTCGGACACGGCACGGGTGGAAGCCGGGGCGTGGCGGCTGCCGCTCGCCGAGCGCCCCTTCGGCTCGCTCTTCCAGCTCCAGGAGGGCGCGGGCAAGACCACGGCGGCCACCGGGTACGCCACGCTGGAGGAGGCGAAGTGAGCGCCCCGTGAACACGCCGAACGTGACGGTCGTCCGCGCCTGCCTGCGAGGCGGCGCGGGCGGCAGTCCCACGGCCGTCGTCCTGGAGGACGACGCCGAGGGCCCGCCGCCGGGTGACGACGAGCGGCGCCGCATCCCCCTCGCCCGGGGCACCTCGCACGCCGTGTACGTACGTCACGCCGGCGACGCGACCGAGCTGCGCTTCTTCACCGCGGCAGGGGAACTGCCCGCCTGCGGTCACGGCACGGTCGCCGCCCTCGCCCTCCTGGCGGCCCGGCACGGCGGCGGGTCCTACCGGGCCGTCCTGCGTGCCGGGGGGCGCGTCTTCACCGGGCGGGCCGAGCGGGCCGGCGAGCTGTTCACCGCCGCCTTCGACCCCGGGCCCGTCAACCTGCGCGAACCCACCGCGCAGGAACGCGCCCTCGTCCTTGCGGCCCTGGGTCTGGGCCCGGCCGAGGCCGGGCCGGACGTGCGGGTCGCCGGCGTGGGCCGCGAACGCGTTCTGGTGCCGGTCCCCACCCGGGCCGCGCTCGCCGCGCTGCGCCCGGACCTCGACCGCCTCAAGGCGGCCTGCGACCGGTTCGGCCTGCTCGGCGCGTATGTCCACTCCCCGCCTTCGCCCCAGGGCGCGCTCGCGGCCCGGATGTTCGCCCCTTCGATCGGTGTCGCGGAGGACCTCGCCAACGCCAACAGCACGGCCTGTCTCGCCGCCCACCTGGCCGGCCGGGGCGTCCAGCGGATCGCCGTCGACATGGGCGACGCCCTCGACAGCCCCGCCACCATCACCGCCACCGCCACCGCCACCGCGGGACCGGATCTGCGGATCGAACTCGGCGGCACCGCACGGGTCCTGACGGAACATCCGGCCCGCCGGCTCCCGTGAAGCCGCCGTGAAGCCGCCGTGACGGGCCCTGCCGGACGGCCGGCGGCCGGGCGGCTCCCCGCGCGGCTTTGGCGCCTTCGGCCGTACGCCGTCAGCGATCACGCGCAGTGCCGAGCCCGCGGGCCGGCCCCGCACCGGGAAGGCGCCGGCCGCGGCGACGGTTTCCCGACAGCTCCCCAAACCGGCGGCGGGCGGGGCCCCGGCAGAAGGCCTCGTGCGCCGGACAGCAGGTTCCGGAGGTCCGCGCGGATCCCCTTGCGCAATGGTCAAGAATCGTTGACCATTGCTCGTGTGCCTACCGACGATCTTCCCGAGACGTTTCACGTCACCACGGACGAACAGCTGCGCGCCGTCTCCAGCCTCACGCGTCACCGGATCATGGCCGTGCTCCGCTTCGAGCCCGCGACGATCACACAGATCGCCGAACGGGTGGGCCTCGCCAAGGGGAGTTCCAGCTATCACGTGCGGCTGCTGGAGCGGGCCGGCCTGGTGAAGGTGGTGCGGACGCGGAAGGTGCGGGGCGTCACCGAGCGGTACTACGCCATGGCCGCCGGGTCGATCGCGCTGCCGGACCCGGGCGAGGGAGGGCCCGATGTGCTGATGCGCCATGCGGTGGCGGACCTGGAGGCGTCGCAGGCGGACGGCGAGCGGCACGTGCGGATGGCGCATCTGCGGCTCACCGACGAGCAGTTCGCACAGCTGGGGGCGCGGCTGCAGGCACTGGCGGACGAGTACCGAAAGCTGTCCGATCCGTCGCTGCCGGACTCCTCACTCGTCTTCGCACTCTTCCACCCGGCACAGGGCGAGCAGACCAAGGGGGGCACCAAGTGACTTCAGAGATGCGGAAGTTGCCGACCGGGTTCGGACGGCTGTGGACCGCGCAGACGGTGTCCTCGCTCGGTGACGGGGTGTCGCACGCCGCGCTGCCGCTGATCGCGTTGACGTTGACGCGCGATCCGATGGCGCTCGCCGTCGTCACGGCCGCGGGGACGCTGCCGTGGCTGCTCTTCGGGGTGCTCGGCGGTGCGCTGGTGGACCGCTGGGACCGCCGGCGCACGATGTGGGTCGCGGACACGGCCCGTGCGGTGCTGCTCGCGATACCCGCCGCGGCGGCCGCGCTCGACACGCTGAGCATTCCCCTGCTCGCGGCCGTCGCCTTCCTGCTCGGCATCGGCGGACTCTTCTTCGACACGGCCGCCACCGCCTACCTGCCGGATCTGCTCAGCCGCGACCCCGCACTCCTGGAGCGCGCCAACTCCCGCTTGCGTGGCGCCCAGACCGCCATGTCTGGCTTCGCGGGGCCGCCGGCGGGCAGTGCGCTGCTCGCGCTCGGACGGGCGGTTCCGCTGCTCACCGACGCGGTGTCCTTCCTGCTCTCCGCCCTGCTCGTCCGCACGCTGCCCGCCATGCCCCGGCCCGTTCCGGAGGTCCGCGAGTCGCTGCTTCGCCAGGCGCGTGCCGGGGCCTCGTACGTCTTCCGGGACCGGGTGCTGCTCGGGCTCGCGCTCCGCCCGGCGGTCGGGAACATCTCCTTCCTCGCCGTGGAGACCGTCCTCGCCCTCTTCGCGCACGAACGCCTGGGCATCGACACCTACGGCTTCGGTCTGCTCCTCACGGCGGAGGCCACCGGCGGTCTTCTCGGCGCGGGCATCGCCTCCTTCCTCGGCCGACGACTGGGCACCGGCACCGCGCTGACCTGCACGGCCGCCGTCGAAGGGCTGGCCATCCTGGGCCTGGCCGCTGCCCCGAACCCGTACGTGGCCGGCCTCGCGCTCGCCGTCTGCGGAGCCGGCATGGGCGCCACGATGGTGCTCGCGCCCTCCCTCCGGCAGGCGATCGTCCCCGCCCACCTCATGGGCCGGGTCGCCTCCACCTCCCGCATGCTGGCCATGTGCGCCGCCCCCGTCGGCGCCTTCCTCGGCGGCTGGCTGGCCACCACCTACGACATCCGCACCCCGCTCTACGCCGCCGCCGGCCTCCTCCTGGCGATGACGGCCGTCACGGCATCCATGACCAGCAACCGCCGGGTCGAAGCGGCGCTGCGTGCCGCCGCCCCGGCTGGCGCCCCGGAGCACCCGGCATCCAGGGATCCCGCCCAGGAGAGTGCACCCGGCCGGGCGTGACGCCCTGCCGCGAACACGCCACAACAGGTCCGGGGGGCAAGCCCCCCGCGGGCGCGACGAGCAGCCGGGCCGGCCGGGCGTGCCAGCCGGGCGTGCCGGCCCTCGGTCCCCGCCGTCCCTGGAGGCGTCCGGGGCCCGGAAGGGGCGCAGGCCCTGCCCGGGGGTCTGCGGGCCTTGACGCTGGACAGGCAGCGGCCCGGGAAGCCGATGTGCCGGTCCTTGAGCGGGCGCAGGCGGACGGCGTCTCGTCCTTGACGTCGCGGCCCCCGGCACGGAGCCGGGCGGCGGCGGCGTCCGGGCAGCGGCGGCGTCAAGGCAGCCGGCGTTCCACGCAAAGCAGTCGTGAAGAAGTCCGGGTGGACGGGTTCCGTCGGGCCTGTCGCGCACGTCGTCCGCTCGCGCTTCGCGGTCCTGCCGGCGGAACGCGCAGGTCCGGACGGGTCGAGGGGCAGTTCGAAGGGCCCGCAACAGCCGGCCGCGAGGGCCGCGACCGGAGCGCCGCAGGGGCAGGCCCGGCCGAGTCCCCCGTCGCCTGCCGGTCCGCGGCACCCGCTGCTGTTCTCCCCGCCGGGCCGTGACTGAAGGCCGGCGGCGTCATCAGGGCGCACCGGCGCTGTGTCCCGGCTGCCGGCCGGGATGACGAAGCCTTCTTCAGGGCGGACCGCAGGTCCGCGCGGCGGAGCCGGCTTCGGGCCCTGTTGACCGTCCCGCACGGCGCGGGCAGGTCCCCGGGGCCCGGGACCGATCGCGCGGCGGCCCCGCAAAACGGCGGTGGAAGGCGCCCGGCGTGTCCGCTCGTCCCGGTCGCGCTCGCCGTCCGAGACCTCGGGGCGAGGAGGCTGTCCGGCAAGGACCGGCGCGGGCCGCCGCTCTGTTCTGGCCGGACCTCACCCCGTACGGCACCCCGGCCGGAGATGGACGAGCGGCTCGGCCCGGCGCTCTTGGCCGTTCCCCGCCCCCGGCAGACCGCGCAGGACGTGGCACAGCGGCGCGATCAACCCGATGAAGGCCGACGTCATGCACTACGGGCCCGAAAGTCCCCGCCCGTCCGGCCGGCCGGCAGTTCGCCGCAGTCGTGGGTGTAGAGCCAGGCCGTGGCCTTCTCGTAGAAGAGGCGGACCGCCACCGGCATCACCAGGTCGCGCATCCGCCGCGCGAGCGGGCCGGCCGTCTTGGCGTCGCGGTTGTCCGAGGCCGCCTTGACCATCTTGGCGATGCGGGCCGAGCGGGCAGCTTCGTACGCCGACAGGGCGGCCGCCACCGAGGGTTTCGCGGCCAGCGACTGCGCCAGGACCAGGGCGTCTTCCAAGGCCATCGACGCGCCCTGACCCGCGCCGACGGGGTGGCCGGCGTCGCCGAGCAGCGCGATGCGGCCGCCCTGGCGGACCGGGACGGCGTCGAGCCTGTGCATCAGGGTGGGGCGGTGCAGTTCGTCGGTGGCCCCGAGTATCGCGGACGGCACCTGTTCGTGCCGGTAGAGCCCGGCGAGGCGGCGCAGCCATTGCCCGTCGGTGAGGCCGAGTTCCGGCGGTGCGGGGCAGGAGACCTGGGCCGACCACCAGACCTTGCCGCCGGGGGCGGCGAGGTGGATGAAGGCGCCGTTGCGGGCGAAGGTCATGTTGAAGATGCCGGGTTCGGTCTCGATGCCGTCGGCGATGCCCGAGATGCTGTAGAGGCCGGCGTACTCGGGGGTGGGCGCGTTCGGGTCGAGCAGCGGCCGGGTGGCCGACCAGATGCCGTCCGCGCCGAGGAGCAGCGACGCCTGCGCCGTATGGCCGCTCGCGAAGACCGCCCGTACGCCCTCCTTGGTGGTGACCGCATCCACCAGGCGCTCGCCGGTGACGATGACCGCACCGGCCGCCAGCGCCTTCGCGCGCAGCGTCTGGACCAGCGCGCCGCGCATCAGGGTCACGCTGTGCAGCGTGTCGCCGCGCAGCCGGCCCCGCGGGACATCCCCCAGCAGCCTGCCCGAGCTCGACCACATGCGCTGGCCCGGCACATCGATCCCGGCCTCCTGCACCTGCTCCAGCACCTCCAGGGAGCGCAGCACCCGCAGACCGTTCGATGCCAGGCTCAGGAACGAACCCACCTGGCCTGCCGGTTCGGTGTATGCCTCGTAGAGCGTGACCTGCGCCCCGATCTGCCGCAGCGCTATCGCACTCGCCGCTCCGGCCACTCCGCCGCCGATGACCATGACGTTCACGCATCCTCCATGAATCAGCATTCAGTGAATATGAATTCATCGAACCGGGGTTCACTATGATGTCGTGCACGGCCAACCGTCAAGTCCGAAACGGAGCTCCCACCCGATGGGCGTACGCAAGGAGAAGGCTGCCGAGACCGAGGCGGCACTGAAGGACGCGGCACGGCGGCTGTTCGCCGAGCGCGGCTATCTCGACACGAAGATCACCGACATCACCCGCGAGGCCGGACGGGCCACCGGCTCCTTCTACGCCCACTTCGCGGACAAGAACGCCCTGCTCCAGGCCCTGCTGCGGGACCTGGACGCGCAGGCCGACGCGGAGATCGGCGCGGACGGCCACCCGGCCGACCACGACCTGACCGATCCCGGGCAGCTTCGCGAGCATCTGGCCGTCGCCTGGCGGGTGATCCGCGACCACCTGCCGGTGGTCGTGGCCCTGGTGCAGACGGCCTTCGCCGGCCCGCCCGGCGAGGGCCGCGCATGGGCGAACCTGGCCGAGGAGACGAGCACCCTGCGCGAGCACCTGGACCGGCTGCGCCGGCAGGGCCACCGGCTCCCGGGCGAGCCCGCGCTGGTCGCCGCGGCCATGGGGGCGATGGTCTCGACCCTCGGGTTCGCGGTCATCACCGCCGGGGAAGACGGCCCGCAGGCCACCGACGAGGAGATCGTCGACACCCTCACCGCCCTGCTGCTGCACGGCCTGGCGGGACCCGCGCCGGGCACGGGCTGATCAGCCGGCAGGGGATCCCGGACACCCGCGAAGGACGAGAGGGCCGGGAAGCGGGCGCCCTGCCGGCCGGACCACCGCCGTCACCGGCGACACCCGGCACCCGGCACCCGACACCCGGCACCCGGCACCCGATGCGGGCACTCCCGGAGCGGCTCACAAGTGCCGGGAGACGTCCGCTTCCCGGCGCCGGCGTCCGTCCGGCGCGCCCCTGGGGGCGCGGCCGTTCCGGCCGATCACGTCCGCCGCCACGGGCCGGGCGCCGCGACGCCGACGGGCGACGCCCGGCTCACGCGGCGGCGTAGCCGGCGAGCGAGGGTTCCAGCAGGCCGAAGGCGCCGTCCGCCTCCGCGATGACAGTGGCGCTGATCCGGGCGTCGTCCTGGCCGGCGAGGGTGAGTTCCTGGATGCGCCGGAACAGGGTGCGGTGCACCGCGCCGAGCAGGGCGGCGGCGGTGCGGGCGGTGATGTCGCCGCGGGGTGCGCCGGCGGCGTCGGCCAGGGCGTCCGCCAGGGCGGCCTCCCGCAGGTCGTGCAGGTCGCGCAGCCGGGCAACGAGGGTGTGACTGCCGGCGACCATCCGGGCGAAGCCGGGACCGCAGAACCCGGCGACCGGGTCGGCATCCGCGGCCGCGCCGGCGAAGGCGCGGCGCAGGGCCGACAGGGCCGACGCGCCTGCGGACAGCTCGACGAGGCGGTGGAGGGGGCCCGGGCGCACCCCGAGGGCGGGAGTCCGTACGCGGTGGAGAGCCTGGCTGGTCTGTCGGCCGGCGCCGGACGCCCGCGGGAGGCTGCCGCCCTCCTGGACGCGGACCGCCTGGACCACCGGCGGACTCTCGGCTCGCTGCCGGTGGAGCCGGGCCGGGTCGAGGAGGCCGTGGCGCTGCTGCGGACGCCGCGCCCCGCCGTAGCGCTGCCGGAGCCGACGGGCTACGGCGGCTGTCCAGCCTTCCAGGAGCTGTCCGGCCGGTCATTGGCCGGTGCGCACGGCCGGCAGTAGTTGTCTGCGCGGTCCGATGTCTGCGCGGTCCCATAACCTGCGCCCATGACCACGGAGAAGTACCTCTCGACGATTGACGCGTTGGCCGTGCAGCCGTTCCCGGGGGCGGCCTGTGCCGACGCCTCCGGGGACGGTGGACCAGAGCATCATGTGCGCGAACTGCAGGTCAGCCGGGACTTCTGGGATGACGACGACGGGCAGGCCTGGGCTGAGGCCGAAGCCGGACTGCGGGCCTGCCTCGACGACCTGGCGGCACACCTGACGACTCGGTGGGGCAATGCGTTCGTCGTGGACCTCGGACCGTATCTCAGTGCCGGCTGCGAGGGCGAGCCCGTGCCCGAGCCGCTCGACCACCTCAGCCAACAGGCCGTGAGCATGCGCGTGTGGCCGCTCCCCGACAGCGGCCGTTGGCTCGCGCTGGCGATCGGCCAGGCCGACAAGGAGCTGCCACTCATACTGTTCGCCGCCGTCGGCCGCGCTTGCGCACTCGGCTTGAACACGAGTGGCCGGTCATGGGCGGAGCCGCACGATGACAGCTGCAGCTGAGACAGTGCCGAGGAACACGTAGCCGCGCCTGTCATGCCGCGTAGCCACCGCACGGAAGTCACCGGCGCGAACCGGGTGCGGCCGGCCCCAGGCGGTCGCTTTCGCGTCGTGCCGGGCAAGTCCGTGGTGTCCGGTGCCGAGCGCGGCAGGGCGGAGGACTCCACGGGGCGTGGCCGCGAACCCCGGCAAGGCAGCCAGAGGCGGTACCGAGTGCCGCTATGGGTGACTGCGGCCGGCGGTGGCGCACCAGCCGGTTCGGGCCGCAGCGAGTGTGCCGGAAGACCGGAAGACCCGGCGGCGTCCGGCGGTGGCCGCACCGCGTTCGACGGGGTCATCCGGTCGGGCGTGGGCCCGTTCAGCGGTCTCTGGCCGGCGTCGAGCTTCTTGGCGAAGCCGCTGTCCCGGCGTCGTCGGCCCGCCACAGCAGCGCCGGCGTGAGCAGGTCCTGATACGGCTCGGCCTGGAATTGCAAGGGTGGGGCCATGTCGCCGAAGGACTCGCCGAACGCGCGCGGCGACTGTGCCGGTCCCAGCAGGACCTGGGTCGCCGACGACGTCGCCGAGGTCACCGCGGCCCAGGTCCGCCGCGTGATCGGGGACCTCATCGGCACGGGCCGCTGGAAGGCGGACGACCGCGACATCCTGATCGTCTTCGACGCCGGCTGTGACGCCCCGCGCATGGCCTACCTCCTGGAAGGACTGCCGGTGGAGGTCCTTGGACGGATGCGCACCGACCGCGTGATGCGCAAGCCCGTCCCGGCCCCCTGGATCTCACCCTCACGGGGCGGACGGCCGCCCAAGCAAGGCAAGGAGCTGCGCTTCGCCAAGCCCGACACCTGGGGCGAGCCCGATGCCGCGACGGTGCAGGTCACCGACCGCTACGGCACCGCTCGCGCGATGGCCTGGGACCGCATCCATCCCCGTCCGACCACCCGCTCTGCCTGGATCGACCACACCGGCGAACTCCCGGTCATCCAGGGCACGTTGATCCGCCTTCAGGTCGACCGCCTGCCCGGCGGCCACGATCCACTTCCCGTCTGGCTGTGGACGTCGGCCACCGGCTTGTCGGGCGAGGACGTCGACCTGCGCCGGCAGGCGTTCCTGTGCAGGTTCGACCTGGAACACACCTTCCGGATGATCAAGCAGACGCTGGGCTGGACCCGCCCGAAACTCCGCACGCCCGAGGCAGCGGACCGGTGGACCTGGCTGGTCGTCGCCGCCCACACCCAACTCCGCCTCGCCCGGCCGCCGGCCGCGGACCTCCGCCGCCCCTGGGAGAAGCCGGCCGAGCCCGGCCGACGCACCCCCGCCCGAGTCCGGCGGGGGTTCAGAGACCTCCGCCCGAACCTGCCCTGCCCTGCCCCACCCGTGCGCCCGAACCCGACCGGCCCGGCCCCGGCAGACCGCCCGGCTCGAAAGACCGACACCCCGCCACCCGCTACGACGTCGGCAAAACAGCCGGACGGCCCGGGACCATCAAGGAACGTGACCGGGTCAGATCCTGACGAGGGTCGTGCGAGATTCCGATTTCGACTCCACGGGTCAGGTCGCGGTGGGGATGTAGCGTGTTGCTGCGAGCTTGGCAATCGTCCGAAGTTTCGCGAAGTAGGAGGCGCAGTAAGCCGAGTTGATCAAGGGAACGATCTTGTCGAGGTCGGCGATACACGACCAGAGGTTGACGATGCCGTTGTCGTCGAGCCCGCCGTTCAGCTCCCTCTGGATGAGGCCGGCGACGTCGGCGTCCAAGAGGATCAGTTCCACACCCACAATGTCCACGCCGCGGAAACCGTCGGGGAACAGGGCACGCCGATGTTCCTCCGACAGCCGGGCGAGCCGGTCTTCAGGCTGTGCTCCGCTCATGCGGACGGCTGTCGTCTCTGCCGCGGACGGTGGGCGAACGAGCAGGGAGATGGCATCGAAGACAGCACGCACCATGGCGACGGCTTGGGCCTGCTGGAGAGCGGCACTTGTCACGGAGCCCTGCGTGAGCCGGTCTCTCAGCAGCCGGCTGCGGTCGAGTTCGGCGGCGAGGCCGACCGTGATGAGCCCCGCATCGGCGGCCCGCTCAATCAGGTGCCAGAGTGGCTCGTCGATGGCCAGACGCTCGGTGAGGACGTTCTCCAGGGCGAACAGGGAATGCGTGACGGCGACGGTGGCGAACTCGTACCGGTAGTAGGAGTGTCGGATGAGCTCGCGAGACGTTTCCAGCGCGCTCATAACGTACATCGACGCGCCGTTGGGCAGAACGAGGCCGGCCACCAGAGCGTGCATGTCCGCATAGTCGAGGACGACGTCGCGGGTACGCGTGTCCTGTACCGGCAGAGGGAACGGGCCGGGCAACGGCGGCAGGGTGGTCACCAGCGCAGTCTTGTCACCTGAAGGTCTCGGTGCCAACGGATTTGTTCGGGCCAGCGGCGACCCGGTGCTGCATGTCGCCACTGGCCCGGTCCGACCTTAAAGAACAAGCTCAGAAGCGGTGTCTGAACCTCCCGTGACGGTTCCACCGGCCCGGCCGTTGTCAGGCCATGAAGATCCGGCGCTTGACCGCTCCCCTTGGAACCTTCGCCGTGGCCACACTGTTCGCGGTGGCCCTACCCACCTGCGCCCATGCCGACGGCACCGACTTCGGCACCAGGAACGGCGACACCGCCGTCTCGGGAGATGCCGGCGGCATCCTCAACACCTACGGTGCATCGCCGGCCGGCGCTGCCGGCCGCTGCCTGGTGCCGCTGCCGGAAGGCGAGGGCATCGGCGGCCACCTGCTCGGCAGTCCCAGGGCTGCATGCAACGTCGCCCCCGTCGACCTGTTGCAGGCCCCGCAGAGACTTCTCTGAACCGCTCCCCGTGGCCCGTTTTTCAGGGACGCTGAGAAGATGCCCGCCGCGCTGACGGAAACGGCGGACCCCCGCCGTCACGGCGGGGGTCCGCCGTTGCCGCTGGAAAAGGGGAGCGGCATGAGCTATGTCCTTTGACAGCGAAGTTAGTCGTGTGCAGCGCGCTGACCTGGCCCGACTGGGTTGGGTGTCAACGGGGTGTTGCCGGCCAGGCGTGATGGCTCTTCAAAGATTTTCGTGAAGACGGTCAGGTAGACGTCCCGTTGACACCAGTCGGTGTTCGACGGCTGGCGGCACCGAGCAGCACGCGCTTCCGTAGCAGCCGGAAGCCGACGCGGCCCGCCTGCTGCCTCTTGATCGAGCGCCCTGTACGTCGACCTCTGATCACCGACCACTGTGCGGTCGTGAGTGTTCCGGGCGGTTCTCACCACCCGGAACACTCACGATGCCAGAGCAGCAGCGGGCTTACCTGGCGAGTTCGGCCAGTTCATCGAGCCGCGTCAGCTTCTGGGGATTTCTCATCAGGTAGATCCGGGTGACCCGCCCGTTCTCCACCACGAGGCTCACCGCGGTCGGCTCGCCGTCGATCTCGAACCGGCCCGCAGGCGCGCCGTTGAGCCACACGGTCGTCGTCTCGAAGGCGGCCACCACCTGGTTCGCGCGCGCGAGTACCGTCGCCACCAGTTCGGCCCCGTGGATCGGAGCCAGAGCGGCGGCCGCAAGCCCGCCGCCATCGGCGATCAGGACCACGTCCGGCGACATAACCTCCAGCAGCTCCTGCAACTGCCCGGTTCGCAACGAGGCCAGGAACCGCTCCACCACGGCCTGCTGTTCCGACCGGCTCACCCGTACCCGCGGCCGCCGGGCCGCCACATGCTCGCGGGCTCGCCGCGCGATCTGCCGCACCGTGGCTGCGGACTTCCCGATGGCCTCGGCGATCTCGCCGTACGGCATCTCGAAGACCTCGCGGAGCACGAACACCGCCCGCTCCGTCGGCCCGAGCGTTTCGAGCACGGTCAGCATCGCGATCGAGACGCTCTCCGCGAGCTCGACGTCCTCGGCAACATCAGGGCTGGTCAGCACCGGTTCCGGCAGCCACTCACCCACGTACTCCTCGCGGCTGCGCGACAGCGTTCGCAGGCGGTTGAGCGCTTGCCGCGTGACGGTCCTGACGAGGTACGCACGCGGCTCGCACACCTGCGACTGGTCGACGTCGGCCCACCGCAGCCAGGACTCCTGCAGCACGTCCTCCGCGTCGGCCGCCGATCCGAGCATCTCGTAGGCGACGGTGAACAGCAGGCTGCGATGAGCGACGAACGGGTCCTCGGCCATCATGACGTCGACGCTGCGCCGGAGTTCTGAGGGCGCGCGGCCAGTGGAATCTCGCAGGCATCGGAGAAGCCCTGCGATGAGATCCCGTTCGCATTGTTGTTCCTGGCCGCCATGTTCACGAAGGCGATGTACGCGGTGAGCTCGACCATCGCCGCCGCACCGAGCCGGTCGAGCAGGCTCGCGTGTATCTCGTCGGTGACGGTCGGGGGCGTGTTCGTCATGGCCTCGGCGTACTCGAGGACGTCCCGCTCCAGAGGCGTGAACACCTCCGACTCCCGCCAGCGGGGCACCTGGCTCGCCTTGGTCAGGTCCAGACTCTGGTTCTGCGCCTGGAAGTAGCCGACGTCGAGGCACCAGCCGCAGCCGACCTGGGACGCGACGGCCATGTGCGCGAACGACTTGAGGCTCGCGTCGGCCGCGTCCCACTCGCCCAGCTTGGCCGAGAACTCCAAGTTGGACGTGGCGACCTTGGGGTTGTGCCACACCACCTCGACGGGCTCGGCCACGGCGCCGAGCTGCTTGATCATGTTTTCGCTCATCTCGGTGCTGAGCTCGGCCTTCGGAACGCGGAGCGCCATGACGTTCTCCTCAGTAGATTTGCCTGTCTGGCTGTTCGGCATGAAGACACCGCCGGGCCCGCGAATGTGACAACCACCGCTACGCATAGATCGTCAGCACTGCAGTGCCTGGTCGTCCCGCACGACTGGGTTCACTGTCGTAGAAGCTGAAACGGCTGGGTTCGCTGTCAAAAGCCTCGGTTGGATGACAGAGGACACCCAGCAGGGTGACGGGCGGCCGAGGCGGGTGTCCCGTCTCAGCCGATCCGGTACCGGTCTCAAACGATCTGGTCCGATTCGCTCGTCGTCTCACTCGGTCTGGTCCGTCTGCGGGTGCCCCCGGCGAGGAGCGACGGCGTCCGCTGCTGTGCGTCAAGGCGGCGCAGCCACCGACCGGCATCGGCGGGTTCGGTCCTGCGCGACCGGTCACTGGACCAGTTCGATGTGGGGATGGTCCGGGGAGGAAGGGCAGGCGTGGAGTTGCAGGTTGTAGCCCCGGGCGATGTCGAGCTCGGCGGGGTTCTGCGATGGAGACAGCGAGAGAGGCGACGTGAGGTTCGCCCGGTCTTCTTCAGGGGCCCAGCTCTCGGTGTTCGCACTCCATTCGGAGCTGGCGATGGTCAGCAGTGGGTCAGCCTCGGTGCCGCATTCCTGGCAGCGCCGGGGCATGGGGTCGGTGAGACCCCAGCGGGTCCAGCCGCCGACCTTCCAGCCGGGGGCGACGGACAGCCGGCTCGCGTAGAACTCATCCGGAGCGACCGAGTAGGAACTGTCCACCGCCGTTCCGGCCGCCTGCCACCTGGTCCAGTCGCGCAGTTCCTGCCGCAGCTCCTTGCTCAGCTCCAAAGGGTTGGGGTATTCGGTGATCTGCTCCGGTGCGAGCAGGCACGGCTCCGGCAGGTAGCCGCGGAACTGTATCGCGGGCGGCTCGGGCGGTGCGTCGAGCACGTCGGTGATCTCGGCGGTGGACCGCCAGCGCAGCGCGGTCGTGGGGGTCGCCGGGTGGTCGAAGGGGCACCAGAGAACCTGGAGCAGATCGGCCGCGGACTGCCCGGGCGGGCGCAGGTCGGGGATGTCACGCACGTACAGCTGGGCCATGGGCAGCATGGCGACGGGGCCCTCGGGCCACGGGCGGCCGGCCTTGATCCGCTTCGCGATCGCCGCCTCCTCGGGTGTGTACCCGGCGGCCAGGGGGAGGCTGGGATCGCTGTGCGGCCGGGCGGCCAGTTCCGCCCGGATGCGCCGCTCCCACCGGACGTCATCCGGTGAGAAGGCCAGGCTCCGCCCGTACCGCACATGAGGTCCCGCGCAGTGGGGCCAGGGCTCGCCGGCGGGCCACAGCAGCGGGCCGCCGACGGAGCTGTCGTGCACGGACGGCGACCCCGGCCGCGGGTGCAGCCGGGTCGCCGTGCGCGCCAGCGGGGCCAGTTGAGGGAAGAGCGCGGTGACGTCGACCGGCTGCGGTGGGGTGGTGAAGATGGCGTTCACAGCGGTGATGCTGCCAGCAGCGTCTGACAATGGGCGTACCGATCCACGTCAGCTGACACCACACAGCTTCCCCGAGTCAGCAGACCGGCAGGAGTTGGCCTTCGGGACGCGAGCCGAGCCTTTGAGTATGCCCGGCCTGAGAGCCCCGTTGACAAGACGAGGTGGGCTCGCGCCCAGCACTTTGGGCATGAAGTGTTCACGACCCGGTGCACATCCGTCTGCACGGGTACCGAAGCGGTCTGCCGGTATGTGCAGGTCTGCCTGCGGCCACTGAGCGTCGGTCAGCGACCTGCCCAGATCAAAACCCGCCCCCGCATACCCGGACCACGGACCCGATCCGTGCCGCCCGGACACGGAACGGGCGCGGAACGGGCGCGGAGCCGGCGCCGAGCGGGCACGGAGCGGGCACGGAGCGGGCGCGGAGGCGGCAGCAAACGGAGCGAGCGCGGGCAGCCAGAACGCCCGATACCGTCCGGGGTGTTCGGCCGGCCGGGCCGGGGTCCTGGCATCAGGCCCCAGGCCCGCTCAGTCCACGGGAACGGTTCGAGGTGCCGCCCGCGCGCCACCGCACGTCCCCGCGCCGCCGGCGCAGTTGCCCCCGGCAGGCCCGGACAGCCCTCACACCTTCTGCCCGGCGCGTTCGAGCCGGCGCAGCAGCGGCAGCACACGGGTGTAGAAGATCTGCATCTCTTCCCGGGTCGGCCAGCCGGAGAAGATGAACTCGCTGATCCCGGCGGCCTTGTACTCGTAGAGATACGCGGCGACTTCCTCATAGCTGCCCACCACGCACAGGGCCGGCCCGCCGCGATACGCCACGGCACCGGAGAACAGCATGGGAGAGAGCCAGTCGGATTCCGCGGTCTCGGCCAGCTGGAAGGACGTCTTGACTGCCACGGAATCGGAGGAGGCCACGGCCTCTGCGATCCGTTTGCGGTGTTCCTCGTCGGGATCGCCCATCATCTGTGCGAGATCCGCCAGCGCTTCCGCGCGGGTCTCCCTCGCCAGCACATGCATGCGCGTTCCCACCCGGCCGCCCTGTGCCAGCACGGGCTTCGCCGCCGCGGCCATTCCCTCGGGAGTGTCGCCGTAGCGCAGCCAGCAGTCGCCGTGGTCGACGGCGGTCTGCTGTGCCACTTCGGATGCCCCGCTGATGTATATCTCGGGACGGCCTCCGCCCTTGTACCCCAGGCCGATCTCCGCGTCCTTGAGGCGATAGTGCTCGCCCTCGTAGGACAGCGGGGTCTCACCGCGCCAGAGTCCGTGGAGAACGTCCAGGAATTCGTTGGAGCGTGCGTAGCGCTCGTCGTGGGCGAGAAAGTCACCGTAATACGCCTGCTCGACCGGGGAGGCACCGGCGACCAGGTTGAGGGATATCCGCCCGTCCGACATCCACGAGACCGTGTTGACCACCTGGGCGAAGAGCGTCGGTGAGAGCAGTCCGGGGCGGTAGGCGAGGAGGAACTTGACGCGTCGGGTCTCGCGGACCAGGGCGCCGAGCATCGGGAGGGGATCAGGCATGTGGGCGCCGATCCCCATGAGGAGCGAATCCACACCCAGCTGGTCCGCTTCCTGTGCGAATTCGACGATCCCGTCGAAGTCGAGCCGGCCGACCTTGTATTTTCCCGACGCCTTCTGCTGCCCGCTGAGCGGCGAGTTCCAGTGCACTCTCAGCTCGTTCGAATCCGACCGCGGCTGGCTTGACAAGCGGCTGGCGTCCAAGATTTCACCTTCCGATCGCTCAAAATCTGACGCCCGGGCCGCGGTAGGCGAGAAACAGTCGGCCAGTGAACGGAAATCGGTCCTGGCGAATACCCGGGTGGTTCCCGAACGTGTTGTTCGCGCTGCCTCAGCCTCGCACGGGATGGGCCCGGTCAAAATAGGACCTAGGTCCCAGCCCCCCGGCGTGCCGACTGCGCACGTGACACCGCCCGCGCCACGTCGTGCGACGGAGTCTTTGCGCACAACGCCCGCAAGGCGCTCCTGCCGGGCTCACCGCTGATGACCATGAGCAAGGTGATCAACCAGCTGCGCCGGGTCGAGTACTACCGGTTCCATGTGGTCTTCCCCGGCGAGGAAGACCGGGGCCCCTTGGACCGGGGAGGACCCCGACCGCGAGATGCGTCCCGCCGTCGGCTTCCCGCTCACGCTCTGCCCGGCGAACACGCCGGGCAGAGCGCCCGCTGCCGCGAACCGGCAGCCGGGACGGCAAGGGGGATTTCGGCGGTCAGCCCGCCTCGGGACCGGCCGAGGGCCCGGCGCGCCTGCGCGCGGCCCGGACCTTCCGGTTCATCCCTGTTCGTGTCCCCCCTTTTTTTCGCGGGCACCTGCCGCGTGCCGGCGGGCCCGGCTGATCGTGGAGTCGATCGGGACGGTCCGTTCCACCCGGCCCACCGCATCGTCGTGGACCTGGACGTGTTCCCGCAGGTCCGTCCAGGTCTCGTCCGCCTCCCAGCGGGCGAACCGCTCGCAGACGGTCCGTCACGGCCCGTACCGCTCAGGCAGATCACGCCAGGGGGCTGCGGTCCGCAGCCGCCACAGCACCCCGTCGACCACCTGCCGGTGATCTTGCCGCAGGCGGACGGCCACGCCCGTCCGCCTGCGGCAACAAGGGCTCTGTCCGCTCCCACGCCGTGCCGGTCGACTCACCCCTACCAGTCACAAGATCAATTACCGGGCGGTCCCTGGCCGGAATCGGGCGCGGAGTTCGGCACGAAGAGGCTCAGCCGGTAGGTGGTCTGCTGCACCAGGCGCCCGCAGAGCATGTCCACCCGCACCGCCGTCCAGTCGATCTGCGTGTCCGAGGCTCGCAGACGGCGGAGGTGAGCACGCCATTGCGGCTCGTCCTGAGTCTCGAAGAGCACCTCCCAGCGACCCGCGTCAGGCGCGAAGCGAGCGGCCGCCCGCTGTGCCTGCTCCTGCTGCTGACGTTGCCTCTGACGTTTCCTCTTCCTCTGCCCCGGCACCGGTCCAGCATCGCTGAGCCCCACCACCGCAGCAAGGCCATTACCTGCTGCCCGGACCGGACCGGACCGGACCGGCCGGCATCAGCGGCTCGGTCCGGTCCCGCATCGCATCAGCGACCACTCACCGGACGGACACATCCGGTCGACCGGCCGGCGGATCAAGGAGACACGCTCTGGCCCGGCTCTAGCCCGGGTTGTGCGCACGCAGGCGGTCGGACCAGTTCACGACGAGCGGGACAACCTGGCCGGCGGCGAGGAAGAGGACTCCCATGACGAGCCAGCCCGGCTCGCCCCAGCCGATGCAGACCAGGCCGAGCAGCGGCGGGCCGACCGCGCCGGACAGGCCCTGGCCGATGGCGAACAGGCCCGAGTACTGGCCCTGTGCGTGTTCCGGGGCGAGGCCGAAGGACAGCTCGAACGAGGCGGCACTGTGCCACAGTTCGCCCACGGTGTGGACGACCACGCCGAGCACGACGACGGCCACGGCGATCCATCCGGGCGCACCGCCCGCCGCGGCGATGAGAGCGGTGGCCAGGAGGAACGCCGCCCCCGCGCGGCGCGCTGCCCGGCCGGCCGCGGCGTTGTTGTCCACACCGCGGCTGACCCGCACCTGCAGGCAGACCACCAGGGCGGTGTTGACCGCCACGCTGGCGCCGACGAACCATCGCGGCGCCTGGGTGTGCCCGATGATCCACAGCGGCAGGGCGAAGATCAGCACCTGGGTCTGGATGGACATGATGCCGTCCAGGACGGTGAGCACCACGTACGGTCTGTCCTTCAGGGCCAGCCAGCGGCCGCCCTGCGCCGGGGCGTCGAGCGGTGCCACGGACGGGACACGGGAGATGAGGGCCGCGGAGACGAGGAACGCGACGGCGGTGGCGAGGATGAGGCTCACGTACGCGGCCCTGGTGTCCAGCTGGACGGCGGCGCCGGCCGCGAGGGCTCCGCAGCCGAGCGCGATGTTGTTGAGGGCGCGCAGGTAGGAGCGGTAGCGGGTGGGGTTCGGGGCGCCCAGGGCGCGGGTCAGCGGGCCGCGGGCGGCCTGGCCGGCGGCGGTGGCGAGTTCGGCCACGCACAGGACCGCGATCAGCGAGGGGACCGAGCGCACGACCACCAGTGCCGCCACGGCGAGGGCCTGCACGACGATCGCGAGGCGGAAGACCTCGCGCGGGCCGCGCCGGTCGGCCAGGTGGCCCACGGGGATGCCGGCGGCGAGCCCGATCAGGGCGGCGGTGCCCAGGGCGAATCCGACCTGGGCGACCGGGAGGCCCACGGAGCGGGTGAAGAACAGCGCGGCCCCGGAGATGAACAGGCCCTTGCCGATCTGGTTGATGAAGGTCGCGGCGGCGAAGGCGCGTTTGGGACTCGTCTCGGGCAGGAGGCCCCGGGCCACCAGCCAGGCCGGCACCCCTCCCCCGGCGCCCGCCCCTTCCACCGTGACGGCCGCCGTGACGGCCGCCGTCCCTTCCGCCGTGACGGCCGCTGTCCGGGCCGTTGTCTGGGCCGGTTCGCTCCGCCGGCGCTGACTCGTGGTGTCCAACTGGCTGTCCCTTCGGCTCGGGTGATGACGTGTCCGGGTGCCCCCGTGCCGAGAACGCCGTCCGTCGCCGGCCGGGCCGGCGGGTGCTTTCCTCGCTCACGGGCGCTGCCCGGCACGGCTTGACGCACGCGGCTGCCGGTCAGGCGGACGTGTGGCGGGCGCCGCCCTCGACGTGGATCGTCTCGCCGGAGACAAAACCCGCGCGCAGGAGCCACATCACCGTCTCGACGACGTCGTCGGCCTCGCCGTGGCGTCCGACGAAGGTCCTGCCCGCGCTCGTGCTCAGCAGGGCGGCCTTCTTCTCACCGAGGCGGTCCCAGGCGCCCGAGTCCACGACACCGGGCGAGACGGCATTGACCCGTACCGGTGCCAGATCCGCCGCCAGATGGCGCGCGGCGTACTCGACCGCACCGTTCGTGACGCCCTTGACCAGTGATCCGGGCCCGGGGCGCCAGCCGACCACACCGGAGAACAGCACCATCGACCCGGCCGGCCGCAGGATGGGCGCGAAGTGCTTGGCCACCAGCATCGGGCCGACCACCTTCGCCGTGAACGCGGCCAGCAGCTTGTCGCGGTCCAGCTCGGTGGCGCGAACGTCGTGCGGCGCCGAGCCGGTCGTCACGATGTGGTCGATTCCGTCGTCCAGCCGCCTGGCCGCGGCCGCGAGCGTCGACTCGTCCTGCAGATCGACCCGCACCGCCGTCGCGCCGATCTCGCCCGCCAGCGCGTCGGCCGCGGCCAGGTCGCGGGCCCCGACGACGACCTCGTACCCGTCCTTGGCCGCACGCCTCGCCACGGCCGCGCCGAGCGCCCGCGCACCGCCGATGACCAGGATCCGTTCCATGTCCCGACTCCCTTTCGTAGGATCGGGTGCCACGGTATGGTTTTGATACCGGTATCTTCAACGAAACTGGGAGCGGCGATGGGCAAGGCGTACAACGTGATGGCAGCGACCTGCCCGAGCCGCACGGTGCTGCACCGTATCGGCGCCCGGTGGACCGTGTTCGTCGTCAACGCCCTCGACGAGGGCCCCCGCCGCTTCACCGAACTGAAGGGGCACATCCGGGGCATCACCCCCAAGACCCTCACCGAGACCCTGCGCTCCCTGGAAGCCGACGGCCTGGTCAGCCGCCACGCGTACGAGGAGAACCCGCCCCGCGTCGAGTACGCCCTGACACCGCTGGGCCGCTCCCTGCTCGTCCCGCTGCGCGCCGTGCGGCTCTGGGCCGAAGAACACGTCCCGGACATCGAGGCGGCCCGGTGCCGGCAGCCGGTTCTGTGACCCTGCACCCCGGCCGCCGGCCTGCACCCCGGCCGCGGCCGGGGCACAGGGGCCCGGCAGGCTCCTCACCGGCGATCACGCGGCAGGCTCCTCACGGGCGATCACGCGTCAGGTTCCCCACGGGCGATCACCCGACGCCGCGGCACCCGTACCGGCGGGCCGGGCCGGCACCCGCCCGGCAGCGGTGCGCCCGGCCTGCCGTGCGAGGCTGCCCCTGCCCGTACCCGGGCAGCCCCCTCTCCCGCTCCCCCTCCCGGTCCCGTCACCGGGAGGGCGCGGCCCCGGGACCGCCCCGGCAACGGCGCGGCCGGGGAATGCGGGCTCCTTCCCGCCCCCGGGGCAGTCCGGGGCCCCCGGGTACGGGCCGGAGTCCTCGAACTGCCCGCCGCCCGGGCCGGATCCGCCGGCCCGCCGCCGGTGACGGACCGGACCCGCCGGCCGGGGCACCGCGATCCGCCCCGGGCGGCGGATCCCGGGCCGCCGCCCCGCTCTGCGGGAGTGCGTTTCTCCCCCGCCGGCGGAAACCGGCCCCCGGCCCGCCCCGCCCCGGCCCGAAGGCGAAGGCCGGGGTGTCCCCCGCAGGAGTTCCGATGACACCAGGCGCCGCCCGCATGCCCGCGGGCCCCTGCGAAGGACGGCGATGACCGGACACGACCGGCCGGCTGCGGGCTTCGCCCGCGCCCAGGACGGCACCGCCCTGGCCTACCAGCACCACGGGCAGGGACCGCCGCTGGTGCTGCTCGCCGGGCAGGCGAACAACCACCACTGGTGGGACGGCGTGCGCGGGGACTTCCACACCGTGCGCTCCACCCTCACCCTGGACCTGCGCGGCACGGGCGACAGCGGCAAACCCGAGGGGCCGTACTGCGTCCGGCAGTTCGCGGACGACGTCGTCGCGGTCCTGGACGCGCTCGGTATCGCACGCGCCGACGTGTACGGCACCTCGATGGGCGGCCGGGTCGCGCAGCACCTCGCGATCCGCCACCCGCAACGGGTGGGCCGCCTGGTCCTGGGCTGCACCTCCCCGGGCGGTGCGCACGCCGTGGAACGCGACGCGTCGGTACGGCGCTCCCTCGCACAGCCGGACGCGCAGGCGGTACGCCGGGTACTGGCCGACCTGATGTACACGCCCCTGTGGCGGGCCGCGCACCCCGGCCCCTACCACACCCTGGGCGACCCGCGGATGCCGGCCCACGCGCGCCGCGGCCACCTCATCGCCAGCAACGGGCACGACGCCTGGAGCGAACTGCCGCGCATCGCGGCACCCACCCTGATCCTCCACGGCGGCCAGGACCGGCTGACCCCGCCGGACAACCTCGCGCTGCTCGCCTCCCGGATCCCCGGTGCCCGCACCCACCTCTTCCCGCACGCCCGCCACGCCTACTTCGAGGAGTGCCGAAACGAGGCGGGCAAACTGGTACGGCAGTTCCTCACCGGGGAAAACTGACGGCGAACGGCCATGCCCGCACCGGCCGGCACACACCCGGGCCGGACCGCGGCAGAGCGGGCGCACCGGGCCGGAGCAGGAATCGCGCTGCACGCGGCCGGGCCGCACCCCGACGAGCCGCGGCGCCCAGGACACACGCCGACAGCGGCCCCACGGCCGGCCGACGACGCGGCCGGCCGACCAGTGGGCAGGCGGGCGACGCGGCCGGGCGGCAGGCGGGCGGGCAGGCGGCAGGCGGGGCGGGCGGCGGGAGAGCGGGCGCACCGGGCCGGAGCAGAAATCGCGCTGCACGCGGCCGGGCCGCACCCCGACGAGCCGCACCCAGCACACACGCCGACAGCGACCCCACGGCCGGCCGACGACGCGGCAGGCCGGCGGGCGGGCAGGCGGGCGACGCGGCCGGGCGGCAGGCGGGCGGGCAGGCGGGGCGGGCGGCGGGAGAGCGGGCGCACCGGGCCGGAGCAGGAATCGCGCTGCACGCGGCCGGGCCGCACCCCGACGAGCCGCACCCAGCACACCCGCCGACAGCGACCCCACGGCCGGCCGACGACACGGACGGCCGGCGGGCGGGCGACGCGGCAGGCCGGCGGGCGGGCGGCGCGGCCGGGCGGCAGGCGGGCCGGGCGGCCGGCGGGCAGGCCGGCGGGCGGCGCGGCCGGGCGGCCGGCGGGCCGGGCGGCCGGCGGGCGGGCCGGGCGGCAGGCGGGCGGGCCGGGCGGCCGGCGGGCGGGCCGGGCGGCCGGCGGGCGGGCCGGGCGGCAGGCGGGCAGGCGGGCGGGGCCGGAGCGGGAATCGCGCTGCGCGCGGCGGTGCTCCGGCTCCCCCGTGCCCGTGCGGCACAGGTGCCCGAAAAGAGGATCCCGCTGCGGGCCGCTCAGGAAGCGAGGCCGACGTGCTGGGCGTAGAGGGCGGCCTGGGTGCGGCCGGTGGCGCCGATCTTGAAGTAGATGCTGCCGAGATGGTTCTTCACGGTCTTCTCGGATATACCGAGCCTGCGGGCGATGAGCCGGTTGCTCAGCCCCCAGGCCAGCAGGCGCAGCACACCCCGCTCACGCGTGGTCAGGGCGTCCCCGGCGGACAACACGTCCTGCCCGGGGGCGGGAACGGGCGCCGCAGCGGACACAGCCGCCTGCCCGGGGACGGCCAGACCGGCATGGCGGGCGTAGAGGGCGGCCTGGGTACGGTCGGTGGCACCGATCTTGAAGTAGATGCTGCCGAGATGGTTCTTCACGGTCTTCTCGGATATACCGAGCCTGCGGGCGATGAGCCGGTTGCTCAGCCCCCAGGCCAGCAGGGGCAGCACATCCAGCTCCCGGCAGGTGAGTCTCGCGGCCGGTTCTTCTTCCACGTCTAGCCTCCTCCTTGCTTCTCCCCAAGGACATGCGGAAAGAGGGCCGTTGCCGGCAACGGATGATGACGCTGTGTCAGCAGACTGCAGGCAGCAGCGCGGTGCGCAGCCCCTGCGCCAGGAACCTAGGACGCCCGACCGCCCGGGCCGCCGCCGCTACGACTTCCGTCACACGCCGGCGCGCTCAAAGGCACATCCGGCCGTGCGCCGCCGTTGCGGCGGCCCGCCCTCCCCCCATATGATTCCTTCGAGAAGGTTTTTTTAAGGAGGAGGCGGGATGCAGGACAGGGCCCAGCGGACCCGCGAGCGCATTCTGGACGCCGCCGCCGAGGAGTTCGCCACGCACGGCCACGAAGGCACGACACTGCAGGCGGTGGCCGACCGGGTCGGCATGACCAAGGGCGCGGTGTACGGGCACTTCACCTCCAAACAGGCGGTCGCGGCCGCGCTCGAGGCATACGGCGCCCTGGCCCTGTCCGCCCTGCACCCCGACAGCAGAGCACCGGACCCGGTGGACACACTGCGCCGGCTCGTCGGCGAGTTCGGCGCACGGCTGCGGTCGGACATCCGGCTGCGCGCGGCACTGCGGCTGCACGCCTCACACCCCACCGCGCAGCCGCCCACCGTCCTGTCCGACCTGCTCCGGCACACCAGCGAGACCGTACGGGCCGCCCAGGAAGAAGGAGCAGCCACCGCCGACCACCCGCCGCACCTCATCGCCGGCTGCCTCCTGACACTCGCCTGCGCCGGCGCCGGCGCGGCCGCCCCCGAAGAACTGCGCCCCCGCCCCCGCGACGCACAAGAAGTCACCGACATCGCCCTGAAACTGCTCAACACCCCCTGAAGAACCGCCACCCCGGTTCCCGCCCTGTCCACCCAGGCGCGCCGGCCACTCACCCGGCCCGGACACAGGAGTACCGCCCGCCATGCCCCCTGCACCCATACGTGTCGTGATCGCGGACGAACAGAGCCTGCTGCGCGAGTCCCTGTGCGCGCTGCTGGACACCGAGCCCGGCGTCGAGGTCGTGGGCCAGACCGGCCGCACCGCAGAACTGCTCCCCCTGGTCACCCGCACCCGCCCCGACCTCGTGGTCCTCGACATCCACATGACCACCGCCGACAACCGCGAAGCCCTCGTCAACCGCCTCCTGCACGGCATACCCGCCTGCCACGTACTCGTCCTGTCCATGCTCGACCAGCCACGCCTGGTCCAGTCCCTGCTCGACCTGGGCATCCACGGCTACCTCCACAAGAGCATCGGCTACAACGCCCTCATCGACGCCGTCCACGCACAACGCGAAACCCGCGCCTACCGCACCGTGACCCTCCCCCTGCACCCACGCCCCCCACACACCAACCGCACCGACCCCACCACCGGACCAGACCTCTCAGCACGCGAGATAGAAGTCCTCAGCCACGCAGCAGCAGCCCTGAGCAACCGCCAGATCGCCGCCCGCCTCGGCATCACCGAAGGCACCGTCAAACGCCACCTCAGCAACATCTTCGACAAACTCGACGCCGTCAGCCGCCTCGACGCCGTCAACAAAGCCGCCCACATGCGATTCATCCACCCCGACCACACCCACACCCACACCCCACACCCCCTACGCATAGCCACCTGAACACACCCACACACCACCCACCCCAACCCCCGAACCCCGAACCGGACCCACCCCCGAACCCCGGGACAACACCCGGACACCGGACAACCCCACCCCCCAAACCCGCCCCCGGACCCCGGACACATGATCACCGCACGAGCAGGCACCACCCCGAAACACCCGCACCGGACCCCGCCAGAACATCTGCCACGAACAACAACAACAACAACCCCTCCCGGAAGGAACTGACGAAATACGGGGGTCCGGTAGGAACGGACCAGAGAACCGGTGTTGCTGTCAGAAGTTTTGACAGCGTGTGATTTCAGTTGTCGGCCCGGAGCGTGTTGACGCGGTTTGCGTACTCGCGGCGGGCCTTGCGCTGTGTCGGGATCGCCGTGGCGTTGCCCAGCGGCTGGCAGCGGCCGAGGAGTTGGCGGTGGACCTCCGGCTCGGTGCTGACCCGCAGGGTGTAGCCCTGGCCGCGCCGTACGGTCACGCCCTGGTCGAGCGCGGCCCGCTCGGCGGGCTCCAGCTCGGCGGCGCGGAGGAAGTCCGCGACCTTGCCCGGCATGCCGAGGACGACCGGCAGTTCCAGAGCCGGAGCGCCTTGACCGACGGCCGTGTATTCGGGCAGGAGGCCGGCGACTGCGGTACGGATGGCGCCGCGGCTGACGTCGTGGTCGCGGGCGAGGGCCGCGATGGACCGACCCTCCAGGTACGCGGTGCGAACTGCGTCAGCCTTCGCGGCAGGGACGGCCGGGCGGCGCCCGCCCTTGTCGCCTTTCGCCTCGGCGGCCCGCAGCCCCTCGTGCGTCAGCTCCCGCTGGAGGTCACGCTGGAGTTCACCGGCGGCGGCGAGGGTCTGCACCATGAACTTCACGGTGGACAGCAGTTCCCCGGTGCGGGGGTGGCGTGCGGTGAGGTCCATCGCGGAGAACGCGCCGTCGTGGATACGCAGCGCCACCTGGTCACGATGGAGGACATCGAGCACGTCGAGAATGTGCCCAGTGCCGCGCACCAGGCGGAACATCTCGGAGATGTGCACGGTGTCGCCCAAACGCGCGTACGTGAGCAGCTCACCGAACTTCGGCCGCTCCAGCGGGTGGAGGCGGCTGGAGGTTCCGGGCTCCTCCTCGAAGACGATCGGCTCCTCGATCCCGGCCTCGTCCAGGACGAGGTTCTGCCGGGCGGTCGACTGCCGATCGGCCGACATCCTCTTGCAGACCAGATTGGCCACGCTTCCTCGCTCCTTGCCGGCGCATCGGACCCAGGTGTCATCAGACCCTGTCATCAGCCGTCATCGGATCTGATCGGATTCGCGCCGCCAACGAGCCCCGAAAAGCCCGGGTTCGTCGGACGCCCGCCGCGCCTGTCGTCATTCGATCGTTTTCCGACACTCGAACGATGCTGCCCGCGGCGCAAGCCAGGGCGGGGAGGGTGATATGCCGGAACGAAAGACCGGCGTCAAGTCTCCGTTGCCCCTGGAGGGCGGCTGACGGGGCATCGGGTGCACCGTCGCGGGAAGCGAGTGCGCTCCGCGTGCCATGCCCGTGAACGTCCGGGCGTGTCCAGATCGATCAGGAATCGAGAAGCACGGTTCACGGAGCCGCCTCTAGCCTGCCCACCATGGACATCACCATTCACGCGACTTCTCTTCCGCACGACGACCCGGACGCGTCGCTCGCCTTCTACCGCGACATCCTCGGCTTCGAGGTCCGCAGCGATGTCGGGCAGGGCAGGATGCGCTGGATCACGGTCGGCCCGGCCGGTCAGCCGGGCACGTCGATCCTTCTGGCGCCGCCTGCCGCCGATCCCGGCATCACCGAGGACGAGCGCCGCACGATCACCGAGATGATGGCCAAGGGCACCTACGGCTGGATCCTGCTGGCCACCCCGGACCTCGACGCCGTGTTCGAGAAGGTGCAGGCCGGTGATACTGAGGTCGTCCAGGAGCCGACCGAGCAGCCGTACGGCGTCCGCGACTGCGCGTTCCGCGACCCCGCGGGCAACCTGGTCCGTATCCAGGAGCTGCGCTGAGCCGTGCAGGTATCGATGCGGCCGTGCGGGCCGGCCTCGCGGCCTCCCATAAGCCACGCGGCGGCGCACCGGAGCGAAAGTGCCTGCCCCGCCGGTCGCCCGCCGGGGCCGCGTCCGGGTCCTCGTCGAACCGGTCATGAGCCCGGGCTCCGTCCCGCTGCTGTCCGGCAGTTGCTCGACCGGCGGCTGGTCGAGTCCGGCGGGCCGGTCCACACCACCGAGCGTCCGGGTGCCCGCCGAGGCGGGCACCCGGACGCTCGAAGGCGCCGATGGAAATGGAAGATGAAAGACGAAGGGGAGGGGTCTCATGTGTAAGCCTGAATGGCGGCGTGCGCGCGTGCAGGCGCAGCGTCTGGCTGATCTCGCGCGGCTGCGCCGTGTCCGCGACCGGATCGACAGGGAATACGCGCAGCCGCTGAACGTGGAGGCGCTCGCCCGTGATGTGAACATGTCCGCCGGGCACCTGAGTCGGCAGTTCCGGGCCGCCTACGGTGAGGCGCCGTATACGTACCTGATGACGCGTCGCATCGAGCGGGCGACGGCGCTGCTGCGGCGGGGCGACCTCAGCGTCACCGAGGTCTGCTTCGCGGTCGGCTGCGCGTCGCTGGGAACGTTCACCACCCGCTTCACCGAGCTGGTCGGCATGCCGCCCGGGGCCTTGCGGCGCCAGGCGGCAAAAGCGGCGGCCGACCATGCCGATGCGGCGGGTACGACCCGCGATGCGGGGCCGGCGATCAAGGTGGAGGGGATGCCGGCGTGCGTGGCGAAGCAAGTCTCAAGACCGGTCAGGAATCGAGAAGCCCCGGCCGCCGCGCAGCCCCTAGCGTGATGGTCATGGCAACCACCACTTCCACCGCAGCCCGCACATCCCTCGCGTCCGTCACCCTTGAGGTGGCCGACCTTGAGGCCGCCCGCCGCTTCTACAGCGCCTTCGGCGTGGACACGCACATACGCCTGCGGGCGTCCGAGGCGCACTCCACCGGATTCCGCGGCTTCACCCTGGCGCTCACGGTGACCGGGCCGGCCACCGTCGACAGCTTCGTCAGCGCCGCCGTGGACGCCGGCGCCACGGTGCTGAAGCCCGCCGAGAAGTCGCTGTGGGGCTACAGCGGCGTCGTCCAGGCCCCGGACGGGACAATCTGGAAGATCGCGACCTCGGAGAAGAAGAACACCGGCCCCGCCACCCGCGAGATCGACGCGGTCGTCCTGCTGATCGGCGTCGAGGACGTGAAGGCCACCAAGCAGCTGTACGCCGGCCGGGGCCTGACCGTGGCCAAGAGCTTCGGCGGCAAGTACGCCGAGTTCGCCCCCGGTCAGACCAGCCCCCTCACGCTGGCGCTGTACAAGCGCCGCGCCCTGGCCAAGGACCTCGGCGTCCCCGCCGACGGCACCGGCTCGCACCGCATCGTCCTCGGCAGCACCGCCGACGCCTTCACCGACCCGGACGGCTTCGCCTGGGAGACCGCCGAGCCGCTCGCCGCCACGCCGTCCTGACTCCCGACCCTGTCCTACCGATTGACCGGCGAACACACGCCGACCTGACAGCCGGGCCCTGGCCCGACTGTCCGGCACGCATACATCTACAGTCCAAGGAGCAAGGCATGAAGGCGCACGTCAGCTCGATCCTCCTCGGTGTCCGGGACATGGAGCGGGCCAAGCAGTTCTACACCGAGGGACTCGGCTGGAAGATCCAGAGCGACTTCGGCATCTCGGTGTTCTTCGCACCGGACGGCGCCTCGCCGGTCGGCTTCTACGCTCGCGAGGGTCTGGCCGACCAGGTGGGCACGGACCCGGAAGGCAGCGGCTTCAGCGGACTGGTTCTGACCTACGTCGTCCGCAGCCAGACACGGGCCGACGAGATCATGGCGGAGGCCCAGAAGGCCGGCGCCACGGTCCTCAAGCCCGCCGGCGCTCTGTCGTGGGGCGGGTACGGCGGCACCTTCGCCGACCCGGACGGCTACATCTGGAGTGTCGGCTACAGCGCCCAAGGAACCGACCAGCCCTACGCGGAGTAGCCGCGCTCTCTTGCCTCACAGCCGTCCGGGACGGCTGCGGCGCGTGCCGCAGCCGTCCCGGACACGGCGATGGTTCCGGCGGGGGAAGCGGGAGCGGCGATCGGAGCCGAGCAGGCCGGATCCGCGGTGGGCCGGCAGAACAACAGAAGGATGGAAGATCATGAAGTTTCGGGCCCACGTCGAGCCACCCGAGCCCATGCGGGGCCTGGAGGTTCCGCCCGAGGTGGTAGCAGCGCTCGACGGCGGCGCCCGGCCACCGGTGACGATCACTGTCAACGGGCATTCCTGGAAGAGCCGGGTCGCCATCCTGCGAGGCCGCCACCTGCTCGGCCTCAGCAACGCCAACCGGCAGGCCGCGGGTGTCGAGATCGGCGAGGAGGCCGAGGTCGAGCTGGAGCTCGACACCGAGCCGCGCGTCGTCGTCGAGCCCCCGGACTTCGCACAAGCCCTGGACGACGACCCGCTCGCCCGCGCCGCGTACGACAACCTTGCCCACGGCCGCAAGCGCGAGCATGTACGCGCCATCGAGAGCGCGAAGAAACCCGAGACACGTCAGCGGCGTATCGAGAAGGCCATCGCCACCCTGCGGGACTGACCCCCGACAAACGAGACTCCGCGCGGCTGTGAACCCGCCGCGCAAAGGCCCGACCCTGCCCAAATTCCCGCTGAAGAGACAAGCATGCCGAAGCCACTCATGACCGGTCTGTACCGGTTCCTGGCCTTTGAGTTCATACTGGGCACCGTGACCAAGCACTGGCCGGGCGACACAATATTCAGCGCGGCGTACTCCGTGAAGTTCATCGAGTGGGGTTACCCGTCCAGCTCATCGGCAGCTCCGCCCTCAACCTGGGCAACCCCAAGCGGGCCGTCGTCCACTTCCTGGAAGCCTCCGCCGTCCACACCAGCCAGGAGGCCTACAACGGCGACGCCTTCCCCCGTGGTCACGCCATCTACCTGGCCCGGCTCGCCGAAGCCCACCTCAACCTGGGTGACGTCGACGCCGCCGTGGCCACCGCGCACGATGCCGTCGACCGGATGGGCGGCGTCACCTCCGCACGCGGCACCCACACCCTCGAAGACCTCCGCAAGAAGCTCGCCCGCCGCCGCGGTATACCCGCCGTCGCCGACTTCCTGGACTACACCGACACCGAGTGAGCACCCGGCACCACCAGCCGCAGCGCCACAGCGCGACGCCGAGGGCGCCAGCATCGCGGCTCTGGCTCAGTACCGGCCCGTTAGGCCCAGCGCGTCACCCGATGGGTGGAGTGCAGCACGGCGATCCGCGTCGTTGACCTGGCATGACGACGCAGACCGCCGATGAGACCGAAGTATCCCCAGATCGCAACTCCTGTTCAGCACGGCTAGCGGCCCTGCCCGGAACAGAGCCGTTCGCCTTCAGATGACGAGGGACGGGTCGGAGAGGAAGACCGCTTGGGCCAGCCCTGCTGTTTTAGCCCGGGCAGGATTCGAATCTGCGACGCCCGCTTTAGGAGCGAGGTTGGGCGATCACTGGCGTGACCTTGGGATTCCCTTTCCTGGGCGCCGCCTGTCGGCATCGCCGAGGCGAACCTTGGTTCCCCGTGAGTCCCCGTGCGTTCTGGCACGCGAGTGGCATGGCCCAAAGACCGTGCCACGACCTCTCGATGCGAACTACGGGCAGGGTGGTCGCTGAGGTCTGCCGGCTGGTCATCCGGTCGGCTCTGGCCGGCGGCGGTCGGCTGTGGTCGCGATGGTTGCTGTACTTCGCTGCTGCACAGCTCCAAGTGGTCCGCATCTTCTGCCGCCCGCGTAACCTCATGTGCGTGTATGACGACTGGTTCGAGGACGACGAACTGAACAGCCGACAGCAGGCGGTCGTGGACGTCGTGAGGGAGTCCGCCCGCTCCTGGCCGGAATGTCGACCCAGTGACACCGTCGTGCTCGTTTTCGGGCCGGACGAAGACGACCAGGAGGACGTACACCCTGCCGCACGGGAGTCCCGGTGGGAGCCCCCAGCTGAGCACACGGCCTACCACACTGCGCTGGACGAGGCGCTGGACCGGAGGGAAGAGGTTCTCACGCTCATAGCGAATCTGGTCGATCGACGTGAAAGGGAGAGGGGCCTGATCTTCATGACGTTGGGCGCGACTGTCATCGGTAACCGGCTCTTCTGCAGCGAACGCCACAGCCAGAACTACCAGACTCCGGAACCAACCGGGGATGTGGCGCCGCTCAGTGCCGCCGGCTCCCCGGAACGTCTCGGCCAGATCGCTGCCGCCTGGTTCGAAGAGATTATGAACCGCCTCATCATCTCTTCTCACCCGGTCGTGGGTGGCGGATACAGATTCGTCCCTCCGGGCACTGCACTTCCGCCCGGACATCGCGGGGTGCGCAACGGACCGCTGTGATCAACCTTTTAAAAAACGTTGCAGAGCGCCCGAGGAGCCGAAGAACTGACGGGCCGGGTCCCTGACCTGCGGCCGTGTAATCGATCAACGCTGCGACCTGCGACTCAGCTGTCGATGGTCGTCAGCATCGGTCGTCGTCGAGTGTCCTTCACCGGCCCGCGGACGGCCCGCCGATCGAGCCGGCCGTCACACGCAGCTAGGCCCGCCCTAGGGCCGCCCTAGGAGCCGGAGCCCAGCAGGCGGCCGGTGAGGCGGTCGTTGGCCTGCTGCCAGCACCGCTCGATCCGCTCGACAGGAGGAAGAGATCGCCCAGGCAATGGATCACCTCGTCCCAATCTCCGGGTAACGTCCAGGCATGAGTCATCCGCACCCCGAGCTGAAAGCCGCTCCGCCCCTTCCCGAAGGAGGGCTGCGGGTCATCGCCCTAGGCGGCCTGGGCGAGATCGGCCGCAACATGACCGTCTTCGAGCACGCCGGCAAGCTGCTCATCGTCGACTGCGGCGTGCTGTTCCCCGAAGAGACCCAGCCCGGCGTAGACGTAATCCTTCCGGACTTCACCTCCATCCGGGACCGGCTGGACGACATCGTGGCCGTGGTCCTCACCCACGGCCACGAGGACCACATCGGCGGCGTGCCCTACCTGCTGCGCGAGCGGTCCGACATTCCCATCGTCGCCTCCAAGCTGACGCTGGCGTTCCTGGAAGCCAAGCTCAAGGAACACGGCATCCGGCCGCGCACGGTGCGCGTGAGAGAAGGCGACCGGCGCAGTTTCGGCCCCTTCGACTGCGAGTTCGTGGCGGTCAACCACTCCATCCCGGACGGCCTCGCGGTCGCGATCCGCACCGGCGCCGGGATGGTGCTGCACACCGGCGACTTCAAAATGGACCAGTTCCCTCTCGACGACCGCATCACCGATCTGCGTGCCTTCGCCCGCCTCGGCGAGGAGGGCGTGGACCTGTTCCTCACCGACTCCACCAACGCCGAAGTACCCGGCTTCACCACCTCCGAGCGTGAGCTGAACCCGGCGATCGAGCAGGTGCTGCGCACCGCGCCGCGCCGGGTCATCGTCTCCAGCTTCGCCAGCCATGTGCACCGCATCCAACAGGTTCTGGACGCCGCCCACCAGCACGGCCGTAAGGTCGCCTTCGTCGGCCGGTCGATGGTCCGCAACATGGGCATCGCCCGTGACCTGGGCTATCTGAAGGTCCCCTCCGGTCTGGTCGTGAGCACGAAGGAGTTGGAGAAGCTCCCGGACCACAAGATCACTCTGGTGTGCACCGGCTCCCAGGGCGAACCGATGGCCGCGCTGTCACGGATGGCCAACCGCGACCACCAGATCCGTATCGGCAAGGGCGACACCGTCCTGCTCGCCAGCTCCCTCATCCCCGGCAACGAGAGCGCCATCTACCGCGTCATCAACGGACTCACCCGGTGGGGCGCCCACGTGGTCCACAAGGGCAACGCCAAGGTCCACGTCTCCGGGCACGCCAGCGCCGGCGAACTCGTCTACTGCTACAACATCGTCAAACCCCGCAACGTCATGCCCGTGCACGGCGAATGGCGCCACCTGCAGGCCAACGGCGACCTCGCCATCCGTACCGGCGTCGACCCCGACCGGGTCGTCATCGCCGAGGACGGCGTCGTCGTCGACCTCGTCGACGGCCGCGCGTCCATCACCGGCAAAGTCCCCGCCGGCAACGTCTACGTGGACGGGATGGAAGTCGGCGGCGTCACCGAAGCCTCCCTCAAGGACCGCCGCACGCTTGGGGAAGAGGGTGTGGTCACGGTGGTGGCGATCGTCGACGCCGACACCGGCGCCCTCGCCGAAACCCCCGACTTCCTGGCCCGCGGCTTCGCCCATGACGACACCACCTTCGAGCCGGTCATCCCCGTCATCGAGAAGACCCTGGCCACCGCCGCCGACGAAGGCATCGGGGACGCGCACCAACTCGAACAGCTCATCGCCCGCGCCGTGGCGAACTGGGCGTTTCGCACCTACCGCCGAAGGCCCCTCATCATCCCCGTCATCATCGACGCCTGAGCCCGGCAGCACGGCCCCTGACTGCCGGGGCCGGCCTCGCGAGTATCGAAGCCGGGCACGGGAGTCAGCAGCCGCCCGAGGAGTCGCCACGCAGTCGGTCGCAGCCGATGACACTCGGGCAGCGAAGGGGTGACATTGCCACCTGTTCCATACTGGCGGGCGCGGCACGGCGGCGGAACTCGTTCGTACGGATCTCACTCGAGTGTGTGCCGGGTCCCGGTGGGCCCGGCACATCTATTCGCCCAGTGGGAGTCGTTACCTGACTTCGGCTCGTCAAGGTGACGCTGGATTGCCGAGGATCAGGCCAGTGCCGGCTATGAAGCCGTCGAGGGTGTGGGGCCGGTACTGGATGCGTTCGAGCCGGTTGCGGACCAGGATTTCGAACCGGTCGAGGGAGACCACGGCGAGGTTGGCCAGGCTGTGCTTGACGTGGGCCCATACCCCCCGACGGGGTTCAGGTCCGGCGAGTACGCGGGCAGCACGAACACCGTCAGCCACTCACACTCGGCGATCAACTCACGCATGGCAAGGGAGACATGAGTGCTGAGCCGGTCCCAGACCAGCACGATCGGCACCTTGACGAGGCGATGGGTGCCGTCGATCAACGCGATGAAGTCGCGCTCGGACAACGCGTACCAGACGTCACCGAACTGCTCCCGCAGATCGGCAAGTTCGCGGGCCGTGAATCCGTTAACCGACGGCTGCCACACCATCGACAGCAAAGAGAACCATTTCAGGGCAAAAGAATGCCGGCACATGTGGGGCCGGGCCCAGAGCGGACACAGCTCCTTACGGCGCTTGCGTTCCTCGCCCTCAAGCTCCGGCGCCGTCCACCGCACCCACTTCTCGGCGATCCGGGCGTTCGCGGCCTGGCAGGTGCCCTCCCACCCGTCCGGCTTCTTCGGCAGCCCGCTCGGCTCGAGCCACAACGCGAGCGGCTCCGGTCCCTCAGCCGTGCGACAGAACAGCAGCCGACGTTCGTCGGGACCGATCGCATCCAGCGACAGCAGACCCTCCGGCTGCCCCGGCGTACCGTGCCGATCAGCGTTCCGGGCGGCTCGTACATGGATGTCGCCGAAGGACGCGAGGGATGTGAGTTTCTCGTCGATCAGGCTCGGCGGGGGCTTGAGGAAGTCGTAGAACTCGGCTCTCCACCCATTGCCGCACTCCTCGTCCAAGTCCCCTCCAGAGCCGTCGAATCCGACAACTCCAGGGAGCCTAGTGAAGGACCGTGAACACGATGCTCGCGACCGCCCCCACGCCGGTCACCAGCGGTGTTCTCGACCTGGACCGCGCCCTGTGGGGCTTCCCTGTCATGAGGGTCTCCAGCCGACCGACACCGCGGGCATGCCGGGCTTTCCCCTGGAGGTGGCCGGGATCATGCTCGCGGTCGTGGCGTTGCGCAAGCTGGTCGAGGGCAACGACGCCGAGCGTCAAGTACTGGTGCCGGTAGACGTCGGGTGCAGCAGCACGGGGCCCGGCCGCGTCCCCACGGCCAGGCCCCGTGCTGTCTCGTGGTGGTCCGGTCTGCCCGACCGGGAGCGACGACGGTCGTCCCGGCCGCGGCCAGCGGGATACGCGGTCACCCGCCCCCGCAAGGCCGCGTAGACGAGGAAAATGGCGTCGGAGGAACAGACCGATCCTGGCGTTCACGCGCAAGTCCAGCCCATCGGAGCAGAGACCGGTCCGGCCTCGGCTTGCCGCCGTAGGTCAGGGCGTCTACCAGTGAACCGTCAGAAGTCGTACGGCTTCTTGGCGTTCCAGTTCAGCACGTCGGCCTCGTTCCAGGTGAACTTCTGGTTCTGACCCTTGCTGACGACGGAGTAGAAGGGGCCGGGGCGACCCTCCTCGCCGCGCAGCGCGAAGGCGAGCGACTGCGCCGTGTGGTTCTTGGAGCCGTAGTCGAAGAGGTTCACCGCGCTGTATACCTTGCCTCCGGGCTGGAGCGTGATGTGCTTGTCGCCGCCCGGGGCGTCCTTCTTGGAGTGCGGCAGCGCGACGTTGTTGGTGTTCCAGTCGAGTACCACGGCCGGGTAGGAGGTGACCCAGCAGGGCTTGGTGCCCTCGTTCACCGCGGTGAGCAGCAGGTGGTCGCCCTGCTGGCCGGCGAACCGGTGCACCGCGGTGACCAGCATCTCGTCTCCGTGGCACTGCCGGGCGCCGGCCGTTGTGCTCTTGCTCGCGATCTCCTGCGCCCCGCCCGCGGCAGTCGCCGAGGGCGCCCCTTCCTTGGTGTCACCACTGCTGTTGGCCTGCGCCGCACTGCCCTTGGCGTCCCCGCCGGATGCGGACCGGCTCTGGGCGGTCCCCGCGCTGTGGTCGGGTCCCGCCGCCTTCGAGCCGCCGTCGGCGCCGCCACAGGCGGTCAGACCCAGCGCCAGCGCGGCGGTGACGGTGGCCAGAGCGGCGGTACGGGCGGTACGACGGGCACGGTACGTGGTCATGATGAAAGCTCCCCCATGATCTGTCAGGACACGGCACCTTCCCTTGCTTTCGCAGGGCGGCCGGCCGCATCGGCTGTTTCGCTACACCCCATGAGATGACGCCGGGACAAGCATCGTTCACCCGGTTCTGTCCGCATTCGGTAACAAGACAACTGGGCCCAGAAACACCGGTGTTCACGCCGTACCCGTCAGTGCCGCAGCGCCTTCGGCTGCTGCGGCACAGAGCAGGGCCACCAGGCGCCCCCGCCCATCCGCGAAACGGTTCACCAGCGGTCCACCGCGCACGTGACCCCCGCGACACCCAGCCCCAACACCCTCAGCACCACCCCGGCCGGCGCCGGTGATGTCACGCCCAAGCCCGGCCCCGAGTACCGGACCATCCAGCCACACCTCCCCCGGCGTCCCCAGGGTTGAACGCGGCCCGGCCGGCCCGACCGTCAGGAACGGGGTCCCCGGCGGCCTTCTCCATGACCAATCAGCTGGCGGGGAGTCGGTGAGGAAGCCGCGCGCCGCCCACGGGGCGAGAGCGGCCGACCGACCACGGAGTGGTTCGGCACCGCGTTCCACTCCACCGCCGGGATGCAGCACCTGGACCTCCGCCAGCCCGGCAACGGCATCCTGATCACCTCCTCCCCTGCCGAGACCGACGGCGTTCCGGCCTCGTGGCCGCTCCATCTACGCAACGACGACAACGGCCAGGGGCTCAACGCGGTGGGCGCGGCGCTCGGATGCAGGCCTGCTACAAGGCGGTCCGCTCCCTGGCCCACGACGCCCTGCCCGCCCTCAGCCTGGAACTGCTGGGCCCCGCCGCGTTGCCGACACCGCCCATCGAGCTGCACATCGCCCCCGGCGGGAAGGACGTCACGTCGCTGCAGGACACCCTCAACACCGACTTCCTCGGCCCCCGGACCGGCACGGGAGACATGCGACGGGGCAGCGACTTCCTGCGCGAGGAGCTCGTGGCCACCGGTGATCTGGGGCCCGCAGTTACCGCAGCCCTGCGCAACATCGCCCTGGACTGGCGCTACCTCCACCCCCACCTCCGTCCGCTGCACGACTGACCCGACGGCAGCCGCCGCTGGCCCATAGCGGTAGCGGTCCCTTGCTCGCCGGCGCACGGGTGAGCGGCGCGGAGTTGATCGTTTCTGCGGTGAAAGCTGCCGCCCACTCGGGTGCTCGCATCCTGGCCCGGGTCTGGTGGACCGCGGGTTCAGCGTCCTCGGCGGGGCCTTGGTTGTTCGTCGCAGACTGCCAACCTGCCGGAGGCTCTTTGCGTAGCGGGCATCTGACGGATGATCACGGCCTGAAGTCCGCAGCCCGCGCTCTCACCCCCGACCACCGCCAAGCCAGCCCCTCCCGCCTGCGAATTCAAGACGAACAGCCCTCAATGGGCGCGGATCGTGCTGCGAAGCGGGCAACGAGGAGGGCGGCGAGTTCGTGGCGGCTGGTGATGCCCAGCTTGGTGTACGCCCGTTGGAGATGGTTGTCGACCGTTCGGACGGAGAGGGTGAGGGAGGAGGCGATGCTCTTGCTCGTGGCACCGGACGCGGCCAGCAGGGCGACCTCTCGTTCCCGTGACGTGAGGGAGCGGGTGCCGATGGCGGTGGCGAGCACGGGGGTGGTGACGGACTGGCAGTGAGTGAGTGCCATCTCGGCGCTGGCCATGGCCGCGGCGGCTCTGCGGTGCAGTGCGTGCCGGCGCAGGACCGCGCAGGCGGCGGTGGCCGCTTCGGCGGACAGGACCATGGTGCCCACGGCTTCGAGACGGGCAGCGGCGGCGATGAGCTGCTCGGGGTCGTCGTTGGCCAGGGCTGCGGCGAACTGGGATCGTGCGGGCGCGAGGGCACCGTCGCAGCGGTCGGAGAGGGCAGCGAGCGGCGCCGCCACGTCTTTGGCACCGCCCAGCCGGGCGATGTCGGTGAGCAGCAGCGCCTCGCTGCTCGCGTGTCCGCTGGCGCGTGCGATCCGGGCGGCTGCCCGGAGCCGGGTACGGGCGCGGGCGAGGTCGCCGCGCATGGCTGCCAGCCAGGCGGCACCGAGTTCCTCCTCGCCGGCGGACAGCATTCCGAGCGAGGTGCCCTGTTCCATCCGCACGGTGGCCAGTTCGGCCAGCGCGGCCTCCGCGGCGGGGAAGTCTCCGGTGACCGCGCAGGCCGCTGCCATGCCGCTGAGGGCGACGCGCCGGGCGCCGAGGTGGTCCATCCGGCGAGCGGCGGTAATCGCCTCCCTGTACCACTGACGGGCCGACTGCGCCCGTCCGGCCAGCCAGTGTGTCCGTCCGAGGAGGGTGGCCAGCCACACCCGGCTGTGCAGGACTCCTGCAGCAACCAGGTCGGCGAAAGCTTTCTCGCCGACCCTGGCTGCCTCGGAAAGGCGCCCTGCCTCGGTCAAAGCCATGACGACGGCCCGCAGACGGGCACTTGGGTGTGATGCCGGCACGGCGGGGTCGCTCAGGTGCACCGTGTGCGCGTCGTGGGCCCAGGCGACGGCTTCCAGGGTCCGGCCGACCATGGCCAGCCCGAAGGGCAGGAACGACGCATGGTGCAACCAGATGTCGCGGCTGCGGTGCCTTTCGAGGGCGGGTTCGAGGCCGGACAGCAGAGCGAGTCCCTCGTGGGGCCGGCCTGACGCTATGAGGATCGAGCCCTCGTTCATCTCGAGGTCCGCGCCGCCCCCGGGACTGGTGACCTGTGATCGTACGAGCGTGTTGTGCGAGAGGACCTCGGTGGGCGGACGACCGTCGTGGAGCAGGTTCGTTGTCCTGAGCAGGGTGACAGCGACCCGTTCCGCTTCGGTGGCCGCGTGCGCGTCAGCGTCGGCCAGCGACTGTTCCGCGCCCTGCGAATCCCCGCACATGAACCGTGTCTGTGCCAGGAGCAGCCGTGTCCGTGTCGAGTGCTCGGCCGGGGGCAGGGCCGTCAGCAGGGGCAGGGCCTGGCAGTAGTCGAATGCCCTCAGGGCGGTCGCGGCACCTTCGCCAAGCAGCCCGGCGTCGGCGCGGCCGGTCGCGGTCAGCTGCCAGACGGCCATGCGTAACGCGTCATCGGCCCGCCGTCGGCCCCTGGCCAGGGTCCGTTCCGTCTGTCGCAGCAGGATCCGACGGCTGCGCAGAGCGGGGACCTTGGCACGCAGCACCTGACCGTACAAAGGATGGGCCAGTGACACCTGGGTGCGCCGACCGTCCTGGGCGACCGTGATGAGCCCCGCGGCCTCCAAGGAGGCCAGAACCTCCAGGGGTGCGGTCCCATCGAGATCGACCAGCGGAACCGGCGCGCACAGCGCCAGCAGTTCCAGAGCGGTACGTGATGCCGGGCCGGCCGCCGCCAGCCGCTGCTCGATCAACTCGGTCAGTTTGGGCGTGCCCAGATACTGTCCTACCTCCCACAGCTCGGTGAGGTCGCCGTCGGACAGCAGCGCCCGGCTGTCGAGGGCGCCGATGGTCAGTTCTCTCAGATACAGGGGGTTGCCGCCGCTGGCTGCGGCCAGCGCGTAGCAGACGCGTTTGGCCGGCGGCCGCTCCAGCGTGCGGGTCAGGACTTCTTCGACCGCTTCGTCGGACAGCGGTGTCAGGTCGAACCGTACGGCAGCGTCCGCGTGCAGCAACGCGTCGGCGGTCGGGGTTCTGGTCCTGGCCTCGCCCGTTGCGATGGTGGCTATTAGCAGGACGGCCCGGGCGTCCATCAGCTGGCGCAGCAACATCGCAGAGGCGGGGTCGAGCAGGTGCGCGTCATCGATGAGGAAAGCCCAGCGGTCTCCTTGCCTGCCGGTGAGGGCCTTGGCCAAGGCCCGGAACCTGGTTACCGCGTCGGACAGGTCCACTCCCGCCGGCAGCAGGTGGGCCAGGGCGCCCAGCGCCACAGAGGAGGCCGCTGCGCTGGCCGCGGCCCGGCCTGCGCGAAATCCGGCCATGACCGCATGCGCCAGCATTTCCTCGGCCAGCCGCGTCTTGCCCACGCCCTGCGGGCCGCAGACTATGACACCGCGGTGGGCGTCGTCTCCCAGGATGCGTGTGAAGGCGGCGAGTTCCGCCTCACGGCCGACCAGCGGCCACGGCGGTTTGACAGCCATCCCCGTCCCTGTCCCCGTAACCGTCAATTCGAGCTCCACTGCCGTCGTCGCGGATGCCAAACCACCCGGTGGGTCTTCCTGGCGGACCGCTGCGTCGCCTGCGCCGACGCCACCGGCATGGGAGTCGTGCTGTTTCTCCCCCAAGTCATCTTCGCCGGACGGTATCCGCGGCACCTGAGTAATTGTTACTCACTCCTTGTCCGGAAGACACCGCGTCGCACGTGGCGGCGTCAGGACCACGGACCCGGGTCCTTCGATGCGATGGACGGGCCTGCAGGGGCGGTCGAGTACCGGCTACTCATGCCGCGCCACGGCAGCGCGGGCACGCTTTCCACGGCGGCAGCTTTGGTGGCCGCTTTCCGGATCAACAGTGGGAAATATGAGAGGACCCGGACCGGCCGCCGCCCGATGACGGGCGTCATGGCGGTGCCGCCCGCTTCCGCCTTCCCGTTAGAGAAAGGATCAACGTGAGGACAAACGTCAGTTCCATCTGGCGGGTGCTGCGCACCAGTGAATGAAAGCTTCCGGCATGGATGGCATGCACCGGGCAAGTTCGGCGAATCTGCACGTCAGTACCATCAACCGCCATACGAGAAACGGGAGTTGACTCATGTCCGCACGACGGACTCTGATATCGCTCGTCACCACCGCGCTGATGGTGTCGGCCATCGCGCTGACCGGCGCGCCCGCTGAGGCTGCAGGTGCGACCAACATTCGCATCTTCAATTCGAGTCACTGCCTCGACAGCGACGTCGACAACGCCGCGAAACTCCAGATGTGGAGTTGCGACAGCGGTTCCGACGAGGAGTGGATCACGGAGTTCTGGGGAAGCGGCATGTACCGCTTCATCAACCAGAGGACTGGATGGTGCATCACCGGGCCTTCGGGACTCAGCGCGGGAGCGGTCACGCTGTCGGCTTGCGATCCTTTCGGGAGCACCAGGGCCGTCCAGCTCTGGCGAGTCCGCAACACGCTGTCAGGGAACCCGAACGTGACGGTGTGGCAGAGCGCGGAAAACGACCTGTGTCTGACCACCCCGAGCGTCGGCAATCACACGATCCCGCAGACTCAGACCTGCGCCCCCTCCGATGCCTATGATTGGTGGGACCGGCGGTGAACCTGTTCCTTACGCTCTGACCGAGAACGATGCTCCGAATATGATCGCTCGTACGGGGATTCTGGGAGCGTGAACACGGTCTTTGTCTGATCCTGTGCTCCAGCCAAAGAGGCAATTGACCAGTACGAAGGCCGTGGGGGATGAGTCTCCTGCATCACGATGCCCGGCGGAAAGCGTTGGTGGTGGCGTCACACTTCGGGACGACTTCGTCGAGTGCCTCCCCGGGCGCGGGGACGCTCTGTTCGAGTTGAGTGCCTAAGGCACTCGCCAATGGAAAATTATTCCTGGAGGTTCGGCCGGAGTTCCTGGAGGTTCGGCCGGTTATCCGGCCGAACCTCCGCATGCGGCAGCCGAAGGCGGGACAACCGACTGTCCTCTTTCGCCTGCTGGCTCGCTACCGGCAAATCCATCCCGCTCCTGCCCCGACCAGCCACCGGCATCGAAACCGCTGCCATGTCACCGAGCACGGTGGAAGGCACCCACCGAGCACCGAAGAAGTACCCTCCAACGACCACCCCATGAGACACGACAGATGATCACGACCCGCCGCTTGCGCACTCGTCCCCGACCGCCGCCAAGCCAGCCCCTCCCGCCTGCGAATTCAAGATGGGAAATGACTATCCAGTCCGGTTCGTACTGGGTCAGACGGCGCCGAAGTTCGAGGCTCTCACCGTGGGCCACCTCCAGGGCCTTCCGCAGCCGGGTGATCTCCTCGCGGTGGGCCTGCTGTTGTTGTGACAGGCGCGCGCACGGCCGCCGAGGTCGACGGCGGCGCCTCAGCATCAGCCCGGCGCACCCCTGGAACCTGGCCGTGCTTCGCGCGGTGGCGTTCGATCACACTTCGAAGCTGAGGGTGTCTGCAGAGGAAGTCGGTACTCACGCCTGCCTCACGGGCAACGGCGGTGAAACTGACGGCCCGGCCGGTCTTGACCATGTGAGCGAGGGCGGTTCGGGCTCCCTTGTCGGCGTCCGTGGTGCGCGCTTTCACCGCCTGGTGCAGATACTCCGGCAGAGGGCTCACCACTTGATTTCCTCACCTTGGGCAGCGGACGGCTTCGCCCGATCCGGTGTGCCGGCTCCGCGCACCGCGCGAAGCATCCCGCTCTCCTGAACGCCGACGCGATCGAGCGCAACGAGGACCTTGGACAGGGCGTTCGTCTCGGCGAGCCGTCCGGAGAGCCACACATTGTCCTCTCCCATGGGCTGTCCGTAGCGCGACGTGAATTGAGCCTGCCGTTGTGCGATCAGGGCTTTGGTCTGGTCGAGCTGGAGCGTGAGCTCGTCCTGGCGGCTGGCGTCCGTGACGAACTTGTCGCAGGGCAGGCAGGCATCCCTGCCCCTCGCGCAGAGCCTCATCCGCATTGGCGCGCTCGGCCCGCACGCGGGTGAGCTGACCCGCAGGGATCTGCTGCTGCAGGCGACCGAGCTGCACCGACAGTCCCGCAATCGCCATGCGGGCGAAGGGCAGCTGCCGCTGGGTGGGGATCTGGTGACGGCGGAGCCGAGCGGTCTGCCGGAGATGACCGGCCGGACGAGCTCAGTGCGGAGCTGGAGACCCTGTCGATCGACGTCGAGGACTCCCACCAGGCGTGCGCACACCGAGGCGCACGGTGGTCGGACGGATGGTGTGGGATCTGGACGAGGTGGCCGCCGCCCGCCGCGGCTACGGCCCGCAGGCCGTCCTCGATCTCCTCGGCCGCCCTCCCCCGCCCCGATACCCGCCCAGCCGGCCGCGCCGCAGCGCCCCCTCGCCGACGGGACCGCCGGGGCCCGCCTCCATCCGTACGCCGACCGAAGTGGACGGGTTCCCGCATTCCTGGAGGAGTCTCAGTAGGAACCCGCTGGTCCTCGGGGCGGATTAAGGGCTATCTGCGATGGGTTCAGCGTCCCGGACGGCCAGGGCCGCTGCGGCCGGGCGGATGTCGCGGTCTGAATTCCTGGGAGGGCCGGACTTGCGCCGAAGAGAAGCTCCTGGAGTTCCGCGCCGTCGGCGGCGGCTTCACCGGCTACGGGAGCGTGTCTTACTCAACAGGTGCGGTCATTCCGAATCGGCGATTAGTTCACCCAATTGAATAAAGTATTCAACTATGTTCCAACTCCCGTGAATGCGCACAAAATACTGGCGTTCGGAGTATCTGTATATCTCGCGACGGTTGACATTCTTCATGATGTCGGGATTGTACGTACTTACGACCACATCAAGCTCCTTGAGAGCTTCCGCCTCATTTACTTCGATATTCGAAACCGTGCGCATCGCGGGCGGCGGGTCAAACGTGTGTGCAGTGATTATCCACTTGGGCATGGTGGCCTTTCCTTAGGAAGGGAGATTTTGGGCTTGGTATGGAGTGTTTTCGAACGGTCTTCGGCGGCGTCTCATGTGGTAAGGCTAGACATCGGGGCTCGTCCAGCTTTGTCAGCCGGTGGGCCCAGCGCGGAGCCGCCGCGCGTCCCGCACGAGCGTGTACAAAGCACTGAGAAAGATCCCGGCTCAAGCCACGAGCCAGAGGACCGACGCCCCAGCGCGGTACTCACGAACGGCAAGAATGAGCAACATCACGCTGGCAAGAACGCCGAAGGCCGAGATCAGAGCGCTGATGCGGTGAGTCACACGGACATCATCAACGACAACCTCGGCCAGCGGAAGTGATCCAAACGAACCGGCCTAGTACTCCAGTGCGGTTTCGTGATCTATCCAGTGGGTTCATCGGCGGCTCGTCGTCGGTAGTGGCTGCGTCGGGCTGTTGCCTGGTGGCGCCGACGCCAGTTGGACCAGTGCAGCAGTCTGGCCACGGTCACGGCTGGTGGGTCGAAGACGGCGACGAGTAGGTGTCGGATCTCCGGGACGGTCAGCGTGATCGGATCGCGGCTGCGGACGGGGTGGTATGCGTCATCGGGCCGTTCGGGGGCCGCGTCGGCGGCGAGGGCGGCCAGGAAGGCCAGGAAGGCCAGGAAGGCCAGGGCAAGTATGGCGAGGGTGATGTGCCGGTGCCAGGAGGTCCAGTTGCGGACCTGGTAATGGTCGAGACCGACCTGGCCCTTGGCTGCCTGGAAGCACTCCTCGACGCTCCAGCGGACACCGGCGACGCGGACCAGTTCGGACAGGGGCACTTCGGTGGGTGACCAGCACAGGTAGAAGGCGAGTTCGCCGGTCGACCGGTTGCGGCGGATGAGCAGGTGCCGGTGGCTGTCGGTGCCGATGTGGATCCAGGCCCAGTCGTAGTACCGCGGGCCTTTCGCACCGTTTCCGGCGCTGTGGCGCTGCCAGGCCGTGGCGGGCAGGCGGCCGGCGACGGTGTCCGCGCGGATGGGCGTGCGGCCGTGCTTGATCCTCACCCGCATCGAGCAGGCAACGGCCATCACGTAGCCGGTGCCGCGTGTTTCCAGGGCGGCGCGGAGCTGGGGGTCCTGGCCGTAGGCTTCGTCGCCGGTCACCCAGGAGGCGGTGATGCCGGCGTCCAGCGCAGCGGCGATCATCTCCGAGGCCAGACGGGGCTTGGTGGCGAACTGCACCGTCTCGGGTATCCCGGCCGCGGTGCGGCGTTCGGGATCATCGGACCAGGAGTGCTCGGGCAGGTAGAGCCGACGGCCGATCAGGGCCCGTCCCCGCTCGGTGGCCAGGGCGAGGAACACGCCGACCTGGGCGTTCTCGATGCGTCCCGCGGTGCCGGTGTACGGCCTCTGCACTCCCGCCGAGGACCGGCCCTTCTTCAGGAAGCCGGTCTCGTCGACCACGAGAACGCCGCCGTCGGCGCCGAGGTGTTCGACGGCGTAGGCACGCAGGTCGTCGCGGACGGCATCGGCGTCCCAGCGGGCGTAGCGCAGCAGGCGCCGCATCGGCCCGGGCCGGGCATGGCCGGCCTGTTCGGCCAGTTGCCAACAGTTCTTCCGCCCGACGCTCGACAGCAGTCCGAGCAGGTAGGCGCGGGCCGTGGCCCGGGGTTCAACTCGCCCGAACTGGCCCGCGATCCGGTCCATGACCTGGTCGAACATCGCCCGCCAACGGGCAGGATCTACGTTATGCCGTGCGGCCACCGCACGATCTTCAGGAGTCCACACAACCCCCGATGGTCACGCGGTGGCCGTACCCGTTCCCCACCGGGTCCACGACAAGATCGCGAACCCGGACTGAAGTATCAGGAGTGATCGAACAGAGTGGCTACGCTCTGCGGTGCTTCCCGGCCGAAGAAGATCTCCAGGTTCTTCGCCGAGCGGCCGGCGACGTCGCTACTACGCAGGAACAGCCGCTCTTCGTAGGCGGTGAGCGCGACCTCGATGTCAGGTTGCTCAACCAGCTTGCTCGCCAGGTCAGCGCCGTCGTACATGGCAAGGTTCGCACCCTCGCCGGCGAAGGGCGACATCAGATGCGCGGCGTCGCCGACGAGCGTCACGCCGGGCACCCTGTCCCATGTGAGGCCCACGGGCAGGGCATAGATGGGTCGGAGCCACGGTTCCGCGTCGCTCTGGGTCACGAAGGCGGTAAGCAGCGGCGACCAGCCATCGAACTCGTCGGCAAGTTGACGCAGGCCCGCGGACGGGTCGCCGAAGTCGATCGACCTCATCCACCCCTCGGGCTTGTTCAGCGCCACGTATCCGCGCATATGCCCGTCGGCGTAGCGATGGGCGATGATGCCTTTGCCCGGCGCGACCGCCATCAGCGTGCCGCCGCCGATCGCGGCCACGCTCGCCCGACAGTCCTGGCCGCCCGGGGCGAGGGCGATCTCGATGAAGCAGGTTCCGCTGTAGAGAGGCTTGGCGGGGGTGAGCAGCGGACGCACCTTCGACCAGGCACCGTCCGCGCCGATGACGATGTCCGCGCGCGTGGCGGAACCTTCCGCGAAGGTGAGGTCGTAACCACCCTCCACACGGTGCCGGACCGAGGCGAGCTTGTGACCCCACCTGATCGTTCCGGGCGCCAGCGAGTCGATGAGCAGGCGCCTGAGTTCGCCACGATCCACCTCTGGACGGGCCGAACCGGGGTCCGCAGGCATGTCGAACAGGATGGTGCCGTGGCGGTCGACCACGCGCTTGGCGTCCTCGCCCGGGCGGACCAGGGTGAGGAACTCGTCGTAGAGACCGGCTGCGCGAAGCGCGACCTGTCCGGTCTCTACGTGAATGTCGAGCAGGCCGCCCTGCGCACGGGTCGTCGCCGAAGCCTCACCCTCGTAAATCGTCGCGGCGACACCGTGAGCCTGAAGCACCCGGGCGAGCGTCAGTCCGCCCAGTCCCGCTCCGACAATGACGATGGTCTTCTGCATGCTGCGCTCCTCTGTCGCGCCGACACGCGTCGGCGATGGTCAGCGCCGAAAGCGGACGGGACGTCCGATCTCGGCAAGGAGACGCTCACCGATCAGAACCATCTGCATCGATGTACGAGCGATGTCCGGCGGGTGGGCCCGCGGAACATCGTTTTTCGCGACTTTGTGACTATAACTCGGCATCAGGTGAGGCACTGGGCCTCCTGGCACCGGCACATCACGCTCGCCATGCTTGCCCTGGCTTTCCTGACCGCCGGCGCCGCCGACGCGGCACCACAGCGGCCAGCCGGTCCACACCACTTCGACCACAGCCTCGATCCAATCACGCTGACCGTGCCGGAGATCCGCCGTCTCTTCGGTGCCATCTGCAACCCGCCTGCCGTGTCGACGGCCAGACTGCTGCACTGGTCCATCTGGCGCAGACGCCACCAGGCAACAGCCCGACGCAGCCACTACCGACGACGAACCCCCGACGAATCCGCCGGGTAGATCACGAAACCAGACTGGAGTACTAGTACTCCAGCAGGATTTCGCTGTCTGACCTGGTCTTTCGCCGGGTGGCGGGAGTGTAGCGGGACTTCGACCGTGCGGGGGCGGTCTCACGGAGACCGCCCCTCGATCGTGCGACAACGCCGCAGGTAGTGACAGCGGCGGGCGACTGCTTGGCGTCGGCGGCGCCAGTTCGACCAGCTCAGCGCGTGGTGTCGTCCGCGGTGTCCGCTCAGGTGCGGGGGTCGGGCACGACAAGCTGCCAGGAGTCGCCGAACCTCCGCCACTGTGAGCCCGACGGCCCCGGTTGTCTCACCTGTTCCGCCCCCTTTTCCCAGGGCTGGTGTGCCGTGGCGGACAGGAAGGCGTGCGCGAGCATGGCCAAAGTGATGTGCCGATACCAGCCCACGTAGCGGCGGACTTCGTACTGGTCCAGGCCGCATTCGTTCTTCGCGGCCTGGAAGCACTCCTCGATCGCCCAGCGTGTGCCGGCGACCCGCACCAGCTCCTGGACGGTGACCTGAAGCGGTGCGTAGGCGAGGTAGTAGGCGATCTCGTCGGGCTTGCTGATGCTGCGCCGGGCCAGTGCCCATCGCATTCGATGGGGGACCTCGCCCTGATAGTCGAACTCGGCGACGGTCGGCAGCCGCACTGCTGCCCAGTGGTAGACGCGGGGCCCCTTCGCGCCGTTGCCGCATGAGATCTTCTCCCACGCCTCGTCCGGGGCCTGCGCGGACAGACCCTCGATCCGTGAACAGCCCACGCTGAACTGCGACTTGGGCACAGCCAGCACGTAGCCGACACCCGACTGCTCCAGCAGCCGACGGAATCGGCTGTCCTGACCGTAGGCGGAATCCGCGGTGACCCAGGCGATGGGCAGCGGTGAGGCGAGGGCCCGCAGCACCATGTGCCGGGCCAGTTCGCCCTTGGTGGCGAACTCCCGCTCGTCGGGGACCCTTGCGGTGCGGCAGCGTTCCCGGTCCTCGGTCCACGACTTCGGGAGGTAGAGCTCGCGGTCGACCAGAGCCCGGCCGCGGGCGGAGGCGTAGGCGGCGAAGACGCCGATCTGGCTGGGGGTACCCCTCTGGGGGATCTCGGTGCGGCCGGCGGTTCCGGAGTACTGGCGCTGGACCCCGGCGGAGGTGGTGCCCTTCTTGATGAACCCGGTGTCGTCGATGATCAGCACGCCGTCGTTCTCGCCGAGCTTGTCGGCGACGTATTCCTGCAGGTCGTCGCGGATGTCATCGGGCTCCCACTTCGCTCCGGCGAGGAGGTGCTGCAGGCCGTCGGGCGTGCGGTGGCCGGCCTGCTCGGCCAACTGCCAGCTGTTCTTGCGGGCCACCGGGGCGAGCGGCCCGCGTACGTAGTCGCGCATGCGGCGACGAAGCTCGACTCGGCCGAAGCGGTGCCCGATAGTCAGGAAGAGATCGTCCAGTTCGAGGTCCCACTGCGCGGCGGCATACTCGGTGATCACCCTCGGTGATTGCCCCGCCGCTGTCACTACCTGCGGCGTTGTCGCACGATCGGGGGGCGGTCTCCGTGAGACCGCCCCCGCACGGTCGAAGTCCCGCTACACTCCCGCCACCCGGCGAAAGACCAGGTCAGACAGCGAAATCCTGCTGGAGTACTAGGCCGTCGGCGACGGCGGCCAGCAGGTGTTCGCCTGCGCTGGCGATGACGGCGCCGAGTTCGGCGGGGCGGGTGAAGCCATAGGAGACTCCGCTGATGCGCAGGTGGCGGTAGGCGAGTGCGTCGAGGTCGATGGTGGATTCGGCGGTGTCGAGGCGGCCGACGTTGACCACGGCGCCGTCGGTGCGGGTGGCGGGCAGGCAGGCGGCGAAGGTGGGACCGCCGACGTGGTCGAGGGCTACGTCGACGCCGTTCCCGCCGGTGGCTTCCAGCACCGCCTGGGTGGGCCTCGAAGACGATCCCGTCGCGGGTGCCGATCAGGGCGACGCCCGCGACGACGTGCAGGGTCTGGCCGACGGCGTGGTGGTGCCAGGCGGTGCGTGCGCCGGGGGCGAAGCGCACCATGTTGGCGCGCAGGCGGGACGGTTCGGTGCCGGCGTGGATGACGTCGAACCAGACGTCTCCGTTGAACCAGCTCTCGGGGCCCTTGCCGGTGGGCTGCGGCTTGACGAACTCCACGGTTGCTCCTTGCTCTCGTGCAGGTGGGGGTGGGGTGGGCGGACGCGGGTCAGCGTTCCAGCATGGCCAGGCCAGCTTCGTTGTGGGTGTCGCCGGCGGCCGAGAGAAGGCTGGAGAGCTTCGCCAGAACCTCGGGGGCCAGTTGGAGGCTGTCGGCGGCAGTGTTCTCCTCGATGCGGTCACGCGCTTGGTGCCGGGGATGGGGGCGATGTCGTCGCCCTGGGCGAGGAGCCAGGCGATGGCGACCTGTGCGGGTGTGGCGCCCACCTGCGCGGCGATGGCCTGGACTTCGTCGGCGAGTGCCAGGTTCCGCTGGAAGTTCTCGCCGGTGAACCGCGGGTTGCCGCGCCGGAAGTCGCCCTCCTCGAAGTCGTTCTCGTCGCGGACGGTGCCGGTCAGGAAGCCGTGTCCTAGCGGCGAGAACGGGACGAGGCCGATGCCCAGTTCCCGCAGTACGGGCAGGACTCTGTCTTCGATACCGCGCGTCCACAGCGAGTACTCGGACTGCACGGCGGTGACGCGCTGGACGGCGTGGGCGCGGCGGATGGTGTCGGGGCGGGCCTCGGACAGTCCGAAGTGACGCACCTTGCCCTCGGCGATCAGCTCGGCGACGGCGCCGGCGGTCTCCTCGATGGGCGTGTTCGGGTCGACGCGGTGCTGGTAGTAGAGGTCGATGTGGTCGGTGCCCAGCCGCTTCAGCGAGCCCTCCACGGACCTGCGGATGTTGGCGGGGGTGGAATTCAGGTTCCACGCGCCGGCGCCGGCATGGTCGGCCAGGCCGAACTTCGTCGCGAGGACGACCTGGTCGCGGCGCCCTGTGAGCGCCTGGCCGAGGAGGGTTTCATTGATGTAGGGGCCGTAGATCTCGGCGGTGTCGATGAGGGTGACGCCGAGGTCGATGGCCCGGTGCACGGTGCGGATCGACTCGGCGTCGTCGCTTCCGGCGCCGGTGAGGCCGTGGGACATGCCCATCGCCCCGAGACCGATCCGGGAGACCTCCAGGTCACCCAGCTTGATGTGCTTCATGATCGTGCTTCTCCTGACGGCTGGAACGCGCGGTCATCCGGCGCCGCCGGGCGCCGGACCGGGGCGGGGCCAGCTACTCCCCGGCGGGGAAGTCCGTGGACGGCGCCAGGTCGCGCTGGGCCTCGAAGTCGTCGATGCGCTTGCGCAGCACGCCGAGAGTGGCGTCCAGTGCCTGCGAGCCGAGGACCATCCGCAGCGGGGCCGGCTCGACGTCGACGGACTCGATGATGCGGGCGGCCATCCGATGCGGGTCGCCAGGGGCGAGGCCGTTGGCCGGGTCGAGCATGGCCTGGAACGCGTGGGCGGGGTTGCCGTCGTAGGCGTCGATCAGGTCGGCGACCTGGGCGCTGCCGTAACGGAACTCGGTCCGGGCGCCGCCGGGTTCGACGATGGTCACACCGATGCCGAACGGAGCGACCTCCTGGGCGACCGCCTCGGCGAACCCTTCGATGCCCCACTTGGTGGCGTGGTACATGGAGTTGCCGGGGAAGGCGACCTGTCCGCCGTAGGTGGACATCTGCACGATGCGGCCGCCGCCTTGGGCGCGCAGGTGGGGCAGAGCGGCGCGGATCAGGGTGATGGAGCCGGTGAGGTTGGTGGCGATGATGTGGTCGACCTGGGTGTCGGAGATTTCCTCGGCGGCGCCGAACAGGCCGTATCCGGCGTTGGAGACGATCACGTCGACGCGGCCTGCGGCGAACGCGGCGTCCACGGTCTTACGGACGGCGGCGCTGTCGGTGACGTCCAGGATTTCCGGACGGAAGAGGTCGGGGTACTTCGCGGTCAGGTCGGCAACCTTGTCCAGGTCGCGGACGGTGCCGATAACCGTATCGCCGCGCTCCAGGAGCTGGGTGGTCAGTGCGTGGCCGAAGCCGCTGCTGACGCCGGTGATGAGCCAGGTACGGGAGGTCATGCTTCGTCCTTCTTCCTGGTCGGGGCGGCATCGGCCGGCGCGTTGGCGTCGACGGCGGCCAGGGCGTTGAGGGTGCGGGGGTAGCCGATGAACGGCAGCAGGCCTGTCAGTACGGCGAGGAGGGCGGCGCGGGTGTTGCCGACGTTCAGGTTCGCGGCGACGTGCCCCTTGACCTGGGCGTCCGCGCCGCCGAGCGCGGCGAGCATCGCGAAGGTGAGCAACTCTCGGACGGGCACGTCGATGCCGGTGCGGGTGTAGTGGTCGCCGAAGCAGTTTCCGCTCAGGAAATGCTGGATGTGCTGCTCGTCCGCGGGCGCGCTCGCGTACAGGGCGTCCACGGCCTTCTCGCCGACGATCTGCTGTTGCACCGCAAGGCCCTGCTGCATCCGGGTGTCCGGGCTGGTGGTGGACTGGCCTTCGAGGGGCAGTTCGATGCCGCGGTCGGTGAGGACGTCGTTGGTGGCGTGCAGGAAGTCGAAGACGCGGGCCATCCCGGCATACGGCACGGCCTGGTAGACGATCTCCTTCACCTGAACCGGTGTGACGCCGACGGTGAGGGCGGCGCCGAGCATCACCCGGTACTCGGCGACCGCACCGACCGCGATCATCGCCGCGAGCTGGGTCATCAGCCGAGTGCGCTCATCGAGCCCGCCGGTGTGGCGCAGGACCTCGTCGAAGGCGAAGTTGTCGAAGTACTCGATCAGCTCCGGATCCGTGACCGCGAGCGTGGAGACGTGACCGGGGAAGAGGCGCTCGTGCGCGGCCGCGGCGACCGGGTTGGGCTTGCGGGCGGTCACGGGCGCACCACGACCTTGAGGTTGGTGCGGTCGTCCATGGCCTTGTAGGCGTCGGCGACGGCGTCGAGGCTGACCTCGGCGTCGAAGACACGGCCGGGATCGATACGGCCGGCGAGAACGTCCTCGATCGCGGGTTCGAGATAGGCGCGCACGGGGGCGGGACCGCCGGCGAGTTGTGCGTTCTTCCCGAACAGCGAGCCGAAGCCGACGGGAGCCTCCTCGTATTGCGGGACGCCGACGCGAGAGATGATCCCGCCGGGGCGGACGATGCCGTAGGCCTGCTCGTAGGCGGGCATCAGGCCCACGGCCTCCAGCACGATGTGGGACCCCTCGCCGCCGGTCAGATCCATCACCTTGCCGATGCCCTCGTCGCCGCGTTCCGCGACGACGTCGGTGGCGCCCCACTCCCTGCCCAGGTCGGTGCGGGAGGTGTGGCGGCCCATGAGGATGATCCGGTTGGCGCCCATGCGGCGGGAGGCGAGCACCGCGGACAGGCCCACCGCGCCGTCGCCGATCACGGTGACGGTCTTGCCGGGCTCGACGTGGCCCATGTGGGCGGCGTGGTAGCCGGTGAGGTAGACGTCGCTGAGGGCGAGCAGTGAGGGCAGGAGTGCAGTGTCGACGTCTGCGGGCAGCTTCACCAGGGTGCCGTCGGCCTGCGGGACGCGGATCGCTTCGGCCTGGGCGCCTCCGACGCCGCCGGCGCCGTACCAGCCGCCGTGCGGGCAGGCGGTGTGGAAGCCGTCCCGGCAGATCGTGCACGTGTTGTCGGCGAACGCGAACGGCGAGACGACGAAGTCGCCGCGCTTGAGACCGGTGACCGCAGAGCCGGTCTCCTCGACGACGCCGAGGAACTCGTGCCCCATCGGGGCGCCCTCGTCGGTCTTGTCCATCGAGTGATAGGGGTGCAGGTCGGAGCCGCAGACGCAGGCCAGGGTGATCCGAACGATCGCGTCCGTCGGGTCCACGATCTTTGGGTCGGGAACGTTCTCGACCCGGACATCTCCGGGGCCGTACATGAAGGTCGCGCGCATGCTGATCTTGCCTTTCAAGTAAAGAATGTCTGGCGTTGGGCGCCGGTGTCGCAGAAGGTCAGCGCGGTTCCAGGCGCAGCGTGGACGCGCGGGCCTGGTCGGTCAGGACGTGCTCGACGATGGCCGGGTAGCGCCCGTATTTCGTGCGGTAAGCGGCGTCCACCTGCTGGTATTCGTCGGGGTCGGCCTCGCGGAAGGCGACGTCCCGGAGCACTCCACCTGCTGCGACGCTGCCCTGGTGTCGCGCTTGTGTACCGCGGTACCAGGGCCCGGCGGTGCCCTTGACCGACCGCACGTACAGGTGACGGCCGGAGCGGACCACCCACATCGTCACCGCAGCCCGCAACGAGCCGTCCGCCCGCTGCGAGCGGAGTTCCAGTTCTTCGGCCGCTCCGACCGCAACCAACTCGCTTTCTTCCCAGTTCGTCATGATCACTCCCATCTGCGTCGTTTCCACGACAGCGGAACCTGCGGCGTACAGGCGGCATGCACTCGACTCCACACAGCTACCGTGCGGCGACTTCGGCTCTGCAGCGGCTCGCCCGGCAGGGGCAGGCCTTCACCCGCGTCAGCAGTGAGCGGCACGCCGCTCGGCCCCACAGGAGCCGCGCGCAGGCTCGCCGCCCAGGCTGTCTGCGCCGTACCGGGAGGTTGTACGCCTGGGGTCTCTGCGTCGTCCCGTGCTGGCCCTTCCAAGGGAACACGCTGGCCTTCGCGTATGGGAGTCACTGCTCTTACAGGTAACAGCAGTACCTCCCGGGGCGGTGGCCGGCGGACTTACGGTGGGAAGACCGACAGATCAACGACCAGGAGGCACTCATGGCCCCGGCTCCTCGGCCAGCACCGCTGCGAAGGCTTCCTGGGGAAGCACTGCCCGGCTTTGCGCCTCCGAGCGAGGGGACCTGACCGTGACCGGCATCGACAAAGAGAACCTGGCCGCTGCGGTCCGCGAATTCCTCAGCACGCGGCGGGCACGGATCACTCCCCAGCAGGCCGGATTGCCGGTATACGGCGGGAATCGCCGCGTCGCGGGACTTCGACGCGAGGAAGTCGCCCTGCTGTCGGGCATGAGCGTGGACTACTACGTCCGCCTGGAGCGCGGCAATCTCAGCGGCGTCTCGGAGGCGGTACTCGAATCCCTTGCACACGCCCTGCAACTCAACGAGGCCGAACGCGCTCACCTCTACGATCTCGCCCGTGCCGCCGCTCCTTCGGGACGGCGGCCCACGGTGACCGCCTCACGCGTGCGGCCCACCATCTTGCGGATGCTCGATGCCATGACCGGCGTCCCCGCATATGTGCGCAACGGCCGCTTCGACATCCTGGCCGCGAACGTCCTCGGGCGAGCCTTGTACGCTCCGGTCTTCGACTCGCCGTTGTTCGCCCAGCGCGGCCCGGTCAACACCGCCCGCTTCCTCTTTCTGGACCCGGCAAGCCACGACTTCTGGACCGACTGGAACAAGGCCGCCGACGATGCGGTCGCCTTCTTGCGCAGTGAGACCGGGCGGGCACCTCAAGACAAGGCGTTGACCGACCTGATCGGCGAACTCACCACTAAAAGCGACGAGTTCACACGACTGTGGGCCCGCCACGACGTGAAGTTCCACCGCGCGGGCATCAAGCACCTTCACCATCCGCTGGTCGGCGACCTCGCCCTGCCCTACGAGGCGATGGACTTGCCCGCTGACCCGGGCCTGCGCATCAACGTCTACACGCCCGAACCTGACTCGCACGACCAAGAGGCCATCGGCCTCCTCGCCAGTTGGGCCGGCGCCGGCACCATCGTTCCCTCCCGGACCGACTGAACCGACCACTCACCAAGGAGTACAGCCTCATGCGCTACCGTCCGCTCGGCCGCACCGGCGTCCAGGTCAGCCCGCTCTGCCTGGGCGCCATGATGTTCGGCCCCTGGGGCAACGAGGACGAGGCCGACTCGATCCGAATCATCCACCGTGCCCTCGACGCGGGCATCAACTTCGTCGACACTGCCGACGTGTACTCCGCCGGCGTCTCCGAGGAGATCGTCGGCAAGGCGCTCAAGGACCGCCGCGAGGATGTGTTCCTGGCGACCAAGTTCTTCATGCCCATGGACCAGGACGATCCCAACCAGCGGGGCGGCTCCAGGCGCTGGATCATCCGCGAAGTCGAGAACTCTCTGCGCCGCCTGGGCACCGACCACATCGACCTCTACCAGGTCCACCGTCCCAGCGCGGACACGGACGTGGCCGAGACCCTCGGCGCCCTGTCCGACCTCGTACACCAGGGCAAGATCCGCTACATCGGCTCCTCGTCCTACTCCGGGTCCCAGATCGTCGAGGCCCAGTGGACCTCGCGCGAGCGGAACCTGGAACGGTTCGTAACCGAGCAGCCGCCGTACTCCATCCTGGTCCGCGGCATCGAGGAGGACGTGCTGCCCGCTGTGCGCCGCCACGGCATGGGCACCCTTACCTACAGCCCGCTCTCTGGGGGCTGGCTCTCAGGCCGCTACCGCAAGAACGCCGCCGAGGGTCCCGCCTCCGCGGCCCGCCCGACAGCCCGCTTCGACATGGGCACACCTGCCAACCAGCGCAAGCTCGACGCTGTCGAACAGTTGGCCGTCCTGGCGGAGAAGGCCGGCCTCTCGCTGATCGAGCTCGCCGTCGCTTTCGTCGTCAACCACCCGGGCGTCACCTCGGCCATCATCGGCCCGCGCACCATGGACCAGTTGGAGGCGTTCTTGCCCGCCGCCGACGTCACGCTCCCCACAGACGTACTCGACGCCATCGACGACATCGTTGCCCCCGGCGTCACCGTCAACCCGGTCGACAACAGCTACGGCGACTTCGACCTCCGCCCCGACCAGCGACGCCGCTGACGGTTAAGGGCAAGAAGATACCGGTACGGGTCGACGCGGGACGGCGAGCACGAGGCGGAGGGCGGGTCCGGGGTCGCTGCGGAGGCGCTCGCGGGCAGTACGCAGCACCGGATGGCCACCGTCATCCGTGTCCTCGCTGTGGAGTGAGACCTTGGTTCTCGGCTGCGGTGCTCAGTCTTCGAATTCGTGGCGGACACGTCGGGACGGGCTGAACGTATAGAGGTCGAGGATGTCGGGCGCCTCGGCGAGGCCGGGGCCCCCGTTCTTGACCCAGGTGCAATGTCGGTGGCGGCGTCGGGGTCGTTGACCTGCCCAAGCCAGACGGGGCGTCCGCCGGCCTTGCGACCTTCGGCGGACGGCTGGATGACGATGACGTTGGCTCGCTCGCACGCGTCCAGGCAGTCGGTACGTCGCACCATCGCGACGCCGGCCAGTTGGGTCCGCAGGTCGGTGAGCTGTGCCTCGTGGTCCAGGCGCGGCACCTTGGCCGGGGTGCCGCAGCAGCAGCCGCGGCAGACGGTGACGGTGGGCCTGGCCGCCCCCGGCGCGGAGGCCGCCTTCTTGGTCCGGCGGCTCATTGCGTGTCCCTTGCGGCGCGGTTCCAGGCGGCGTCGCGCAGCAGGCGCAGTCCGTTGAGGCCGACGATGACGGTGGAGCCCTCGTGTCCGAGGACGCCGAGCGGGAGCGGCAGGTGGCCCGCGAGGTCCCAGATGACGAGGCCGGAGATGAAGACTGCGGCGATGACCAGGTTCTGGACCACCAGCCGTCGGGCTGCCCGTGAGAGGGCGATGACCTTGGGGACAGTGGCGAGTTCGTCGCGGACGATGACGGCGTCGGCGGTCTCCAGGGCGAGATCGGACCCGGCGCGGCCCATGGCGATGCCGGTGTGGGCGGCGGCCAGGGCGGGAGCGTCGTTGATGCCGTCGCCGATGACCAGCACCTTGCGGCCGCTGGCCTCCATCCGCTGTACGGCGTGCACCTTGTCCTGGGGCAGGAGCCCTGCGTGGACGTCGTCGCCGGTGATGCCGGTTTCGGCGGCCAGACGGGCGGCCGCGCGTGGATTGTCGCCGGTGACGAGCATCGTGGTTCGGCCGGTCAGGCGGGTCAGGGCGGCGACGGTCGCGGCGGCGTCGGGGCGCAGGCGGTCGGCGATGCCGAGCACGCCGACCGGGGCGCCGTCGCGCAGGACCACGACGGCCGTGCGGCCGCCGTCCTCCAGGCTGGCCGCGTCCTTCGCCGCACGGGCGGAATCAGCGTCGGTGTGGCCGTCGAGGAGACGGGCGGGGGCACCGACCGTGACGGTGTGGCCGTCGACGGTGCCGGTGACACCGACTCCGGGAGTGGACGTGAAGTCCCGCGTGCCGGCGATGGCCAGGCCACGGGCGCGGGCGGCGTCGACGACGGCGCGGGCCAGGGGGTGTTCGCTGGGCCGCTCGGCGGCGGCCGCCAGAGCCAGCACGGTGTCTTCGTCCAGTCCCCGGCCCGCCATGGGCATGGGGCGGATGTCGGTGACGCGGGGGGTGCCCTCGGTGAGGGTGCCGGTCTTGTCGAGGGCGACCGCGTCGACCTGCCCGAACCGCTCCATGACGACGGCGGACTTGACCAGGACGCCGTGGCGTCCGGCGTTGGCGATGGCCGAGAGCAGCGGCGGCATCGTGGCCAGGACGACCGCGCACGGTGAGGCCACGATCATGAAGGTCATCGCCCGCAGCAGGGAGCCAGTGAGGTCCGCGCCGAACGCCAGGGGGATCAGGAAGACGGCGAGGGTCGCGGCGACCATGCCGAGGCTGTAGCGCTGCTCGACCTCCTCGATGAACAACTGGGTGGGTGCCTTGGTCTCGGAGGCTTCCTCGACCATGGCCACGATCCGGGCGATGACGGAGTCCGAGGCGTCCCGCTCGACCCTGACGCGCAGGGCTCCGGTCCCATTCAGGGTGCCGGCGAACACCTCGTCACCGGTGCCCTTGGCGAGCGGCAGCGGCTCACCGGTGATGCTGGCCTGGTCGACCTCGCTGGCGCCTTCCAGTACCTGGCCGTCCGCGCCGACCCGTTCTCCGGGGCGCACCAGGACGATGTCCCCGACCGCCAGGTCCGCGGTGGAGACGGTCTCTTCGCTGCCGTCGTCGGCGAGCCGGGTCGCGGTGGTGGGGGCGAGATCGAGCAGTCCGCGGACCGCGTCCTGGGTGCGGGCGGTCGCCAGAGCCTCCAGGGCTCCGGAGGTGGCGAAGACGACGATCAGCAGCGCGCCGTCCATCACCTGCCCGATTGCGGCCGCACCGATCGCGGCCACGATCATCAGCAGATCGACGTCCAGGGTCTTCTCCCGCAGGGCCGTCAGTCCGGCCCAGGCCGGCTCCCACCCGCCTGTGACGTAGGCGAGGGCGTAGAGCGGTCCCCAGGTCCAGGCGGGTGCGCCGGTGAGCTGGAGCGGGAGCGCGACCAGGAACAGCACCAGGGCCGCGGCGGCCCAGCGGGCCTCGGCCAGGGCGAAGACCCGGGTGCGGCGCTTCGGTGCCGTGCGCGGAGCGGCCGGGGCTGCCCGTTCGGACCGTTGAAGCAGGTCAGAAGGCATGACAAAAAGACCCTTCAGGGCGGAAGAAGGCGACACCAACACAGCACAGGAACACATGAACAGGTCTTCATGTGTGGCCGGTAGGAGGGACGCCATGGGTCACGGAGCTGCTGACAAGAACCCCGCCACCGCCCGCGAACGCCTGGACGCGGCGGGGGCCACCGACGTCGCCGCCACCCTCCAGGCTCTCGCGACCCCGTCGCGGCTGTACATCCTGGCCCGCCTCCAGGAAGGCCCCTGCGCGGTCGGCGACCTCGCCCAAGCCGTGGGTATGGAGGCCTCCGCCTGCTCCCACCAACTCCGCCTGCTCCGCAACCTCGGCCTGGTCACCGGAGAACGTCGTGGGCGCTCCATCGTCTACGCCCTCTACGACAACCACGTGGCAGAACTCTTGGAACAGGCCCTCTTCCACGTCGAACACTTGCGACTCGGCCTGCGGGATGTCCCTGCGACAGACGTCTCGGCCGCTGCCCACACCTAGACAGTCGCTGCTGCGAGTTCCCGTAGGTGGTCCAGGACGTCGTTGTGTGATCGTGCGGGGCAGAGGTGGTGTACCGGGCACTCCCCAGGCGGAGCTCAGGGGGCATCCGTGGTGGCCCCCATGGTGTGCGTCGAGCCGCCGTACGGTGGTATCCGTGACCGTTCCGGCGGTCTGGACGCCTAGTTCCTACCGTTCGAGCGACGGGTCCGCAGGGGTTGAGGCGTGTTGCACAGCCAACCTGGCTGGCGCATTGGCCATGCCGAAACCCCGGTAGTCACCGATACGCTGCACCAGTTCGAAGAAGACTTGGCCGATCGTCGTCGTGTACAGGTGCAAGAACTCGCCTTGTTCATCCCGGTCGTACAGCAGGCCGAGTTCGCGCAGTTCCCGGTGACGCGCTTCACCGAGCTCGAAGCGGGCCCGTAAGTCGTCGTAGTAGTTGTCGGGGATCGGCAGTGTCACCTGTTCCGGCAGGTCGAGGAGGCGACGGGCAGTGGCGCGGATGTCGTTGTCAGCGAGGGCGATGTGCTGGCCGGGCAAGGTGCGCGTGCCCACCTTCGCCATATTGAGCACCAGCCGGAGAGTGCCCGCCCCGTTGGTCATGGCCCGGCTGCGCAGCAGCCCGTACGGGTCTGCGACCTCGACGCTTTCGTGCGGCCTCAGGCCGAGCACCGCGCGGTAGAAGAGCGCAGCCTCGTCGAACTGGTCCCAGGGATGCGCAAGCACGACGTGGTCGATGGCTCGCAGGGATCCGATACCGTCCTGAGTTGGGGTGGGTGGGGAGAAATCCTGTCGCCATGTCGGCTTCGCCGCGTCGCAGAAGAACAGCGCCGTGCCGTCTGGCGCTGCCACGGCGTTCAGCATTGCCTCATCGGGGGCCCGATACCGCGGGAGTATCGGTGACAGCAGGGCGTCCGCGCGCGCGGCGGAGAGCTCCGGGTCCGGTGAGTCGAGTCCGAGAGCCACCAGCGAGGTGGCGGCTTCGCCGGCTGCGTTCGGGAGCGCACGGTTGAGGAGGACCCTTGCTCCGGACTGTTCCCAGAGCTCGACCGGCTTGGTGGCGTGCTCTCCGGTACGGGCAAAGCCCAACGCGGCAAGCAGACTGCCGAGCCGTACAGGGTCTGTTGTGCCGATTTCAGCGAAGGCGAACCCGTGGGGCTGTGTTGACGGGGGAAGCGAGGAACTGGTGGGGAGGGCATCGGAGACGGAGTCTTCCAGCGCGATCAGAGATCGCATCGCATTGACAGCGGTTCGCTTCGTGTCGGCCTGTCGGAAGTTGTCGTTGAAAATCTCCAGTGACAGGGGACCCGTGTAACCGGTGCGCAGGACGTGTGCGAGCAGCCTCGTCAGGTCGAAGCCTCCTTGGCCTGGGAAGCATCGGTAGTGACGACTCCACTGGAGCACGTCCATGGCGAGAAGCGGTGCGTCGGCCAGTTGCAGGAAAAAGATCTTCTCGCCGGGGATGGCTTCGATGCCGCCCGGGTCCGAGCCTCGCGAGAGGACGTGAAAGCTGTCCAGGCAGGTTCCGAGGTTGGGATGATCGGCCGCCCGGACGATCCTCCAGGCGTGCAGATATGTGTTGACATGCCGGCCCCACGCCAGTGCCTCGTAGGCGACTTTGATGCCGTGGTCCGACGCCCTCTCGGCGAGCAGACGTAGTTGTTCCGCGGCGAGTTCATCGTCGGTGACCGCGTCGGAGGAGGCGTTCGAGCAGACCAGCAGGGTATCGGCGCCAAGACGTTCCATGAGTTCGAACTTGTGCCCGGCCCTGCGCAGGTTGGCCTGCAGTCGTTCGGGCGATGTCGAGTCGAGGTCTCGGAACGGCTGGTACAACTCGATGGAGAGCCCCAGGCTCGCTGCCCGCGCGCGGATCTGCTCCGGGGAGAGCGGGCATCCCAGCAGGTCGTTCTCGAAGATCTCCACACCGTCGAACCCGGCCTCGGCGATGGCCTCCAGTTTCTCGGTCAGGGAGCCGCTGAGGGAGACAGTGGCAATGGACGTGCGCATGAAGGGCTCCTGGCTGGCTAGGTGGCGACAAGGGTGGCCATGTGGGCGAGCATGCGGCCGGCATCGGGCTCGCAGCCGGTGAAGAGCCTGAATGCCTGCGCCGCCTGGTGGACTGCCATCCCGCCGCCGTCCAGCGTTCGACAGCCGAGGGCTCGCGCCCGGCGCAGCAGTTCGGTGTCGAGGGGCCGGTAGACCACATCGGCGACCCAGAGCTGTGGATGCAGCAGTTCTGCGGGGAGCGGAAGTCCTGGGTGATGCGCCATTCCCATAGGGGTGGCGTGCACCAGGCCGTCGGCCGTCGCGAGCAGGTCGGCGAGTTCCTCGTGGGGGGCGGCTGCCGCCCGGCCCGGGCCGAAGCGGGCGACGAGTTCGGCGGCGAGCGACGAGGCTCGGCCCGCCTCGGTATCCACCAAGGTGAGTTGGCCGGCGCCGAGCGTGAGCATCGCGTGCGCCACGGCCGTACCCGCGCCTCCGGCACCGAGCTGGACGATCTGCCGGGTAGGGGCGTGCTTCAGGCCGTGAGCGAACGACGTGGCGAACCCGCTCCAGTCCGTGTTGTGGCCGCAGGACTTGCCGTCCGGACCGAACACTACGGTGTTCACCGCGCCGAGCAGGCTGGCGTCCTCGGACAGGTCGTCAAGGTGTGGGATGACCGTCTGCTTGCCGGGGTGCGTGATGTTGAGCCCGTCGTAGCCGAGTCGGCGGGCCGTGTGAACGAGGTGTCCGACGTCGTCGGCCCCCAGGTCGAGTTGGTCAAGGTCGAGGATGCGGTAGAGGAACCGCAGGCCGTGGTGGTCTGCTTCTTGCTCGTGGAGGGCGGGGCTGAGGGAGGGGCCGATACCGGATCCGATGAGACCGATCAGATACGAGGTCGGAGGCGGGGGCATGGTGCGCTCTCTTCCAGCAGGAGGCGACGTGGTCGGGGCGGTGCATTTGCGGATCTCCGCGCGCACGATGGCGCCTGGGCCCCGGGACGGCAGACACATACCTGCTTGCCGAGGACTTGTGTGCGGTGGGGCGGGATGCGGTCTCCGACACGATGGGCTGGACGGGGATGCGCTACGAGCGGCCGTCGTGATGGTTGACGGGCAACGCTGGAAGCGATCTTGCCGCGTGGCGCGCAGCCAAGTAGCCGAAGGTGAGTGCGGCGCCTATTTGGCATCCGGCTCCTGGGTACTCCGATGCGGTCGGAGAGTTGGCGTCGTTGCCACACGAGTAGAGGCCGTCAACGGGTGCGCCGTTGTCGTCGAGTACCCGGCCTTCGTGGTTGGTCCGCAGGCCGAGTGTGGTCGCGAGGGGCGTCGGGACGACGGCGATGGCGTAGAACGGTGGTCGCTCGATCGGGCCGAGGTTCACGTTGGGTGTGTGGACTGGATCGCCGTATTGATGCCCGTAGGGATGGGATCCCTTTCCGAACGCTTCGTCGCGACCGGTGCGGGCGAAACCGTTCGTGTCTGCAATGGTGCGGGCGAGACCGGCTGGATCGACTTCGATTGCGGCTGCGAGTTCGTGGATCGACTGTCCGGTGCGGAGGTAGCCGGATCGCAGGTGGCGTGTGAGAAGCGGGCGCGGTGTGTGAGGGCGGATCATGCCGAGTCCGTACGCGGCCAGGGCCCGTGCATCGGTCACGAGCCAGGCAGGGATCGTCGGGACAGAGGCATGTTCTGCGTACATGGCGCGGACGAAGCGGTGGTAGGACACTGACTCGTCCACGAACCGGTGGCCCGCGGCGTTGACCGCGATGATCCCCGGCTTGGCCCGGTCCCAGATGTGGGGGAAGACGGCGGTGGATCCGTCACGTCGGCACCCGATGGAGCTCGGGAACCATAGGGCGTTGTCGCCATCGGGTTCTGTCGTCGCGGCGCCCACGGCCCGGGCAAGCCTCATCGAATCGCCGGTCGCTCCTTCGACCGCGCGGGTGAACTGCGCAGTGGGCGTGGGCAGGTGGCGGGCACGCAGTTCCGGGCTGGCGGAGAATCCGCCGGTGGCGAGGACGACACCAGCGTGTGCGGCGATCCGCATTGTGCGTCCCCGCTGTGAGATGAGTGCGCCCACTACTCGGCCGGCATCAGTGATCAGTTCGGTGGTCCGTGCCGTGAACCACACATCACCGTCGCGACGCAGAAGATGGTGATAGAGGTTTGCAGTGAGGGCGTTGCCCATGGCGAGTCGGGTACCGCGAGGGTAGCGGAGCATGTCCGTTGCCCAGCGGGCGCCGAGGCGTAGTGCCAGGGCCGTGCCGCGCGCCGAGCCGCGGAACACGGAAAGGAGGTCGTCGACTTCCGAGCGGCGGACCATGAGCGTGCCGCCGAAGAGGGCGAACTCCTTCACCGGGCGGCGGATCCGGCTGAAGTGGTCTTTGCCGAGCTTGCGCCCATCGAAGGTGCGGGGTTCGAGGGCGCGTCCGATGCCGTGGCCGGGTATTTCGGGGTGGTAGTCGACGGCCGTCGCGGAGTGCCAGAACCTGATCCCGGCGCGTTCCAGGTAGTCGATCATTGCCGGTCCGTGGATGAGGTAGCTCTCGCGCAGTTCCTTGGGGGCGCGGTCACCGACGAGGGTGTCGAGATAGTCCTGGGCTGCAGCGGTATCCGCGGCAGGATCCGTCTGGTGGCGGTGGCCGGGGGCCCAGACGGTGCCCGCCGAGTATGCGGTGGTGCCGCCGAGCCATTCGCTCTTTTCCAGGACGAGGACGTCGAGGCCTTCTTGGGCGCCGACGAGGGCAGCGCCGAGGCCACCCGCTCCGGAGCCGAGGACAAGGAGGTCGACTTGGTGGTCCCAGGAGTCGGTCATGGGGTGATTCCTATCGAGGTGCCGTGGGGGCCCGCGCTGGGCAGGGTCGGGCGGACGCGTGCCCCGCTCGGACGCCGCGGGCTTCGCCGACTCTCGTCGTAGATCAGCTGGTCGCCTGGGCCGCGTCGGGTAGGACGCGGCCCAATGGCCGATCGGCGGTCGGTGTTCAGACCGAACGGGTCGGGCAGGAAGGCTGCTGCTTGGGGCAGCTCATAGCCCGAGGTAGATCTGTCGTACCCGCTCGTCGTGTGCGAGTTCTTCGGAAGTGCCGGACATGGCTACAGAGCCGTTCTCCATCACCAGGCAGTGGCTGGTGACGCCGAAGGTCAGTTTGGCGTTCTGTTCGACCAGAAGGAGGCCAAGTCCTTCGCCGCGTAGGTGGATGAGGATCTCCAGGACGTTTTCGATCAGCTTTGGTGAAAGCCCCATCGAGGGTTCGTCCAGCAGCAGCAGCCTCGGCTTGGACATGAGTGCTCGGCCGATGGCCAGCATCTGCTGCTGTCCTCCTGACAGGTCGCCGGCGGCCCGGTTCCGGAAGTCCCGCAGGATGGGGAAGAGGTCGTAGACGTGCGCGAGGGTGTCGCGCGTTTCCCCCTTCCACGAGCGGTGGTAGGCGCCGAGCAGCAGGTTCTTCTCGACGGAGAGTCCCGGGAAGACGTGGCGGCCCTCGGGGACGTAGCCGACGCCGTGGCGGACCATGTCCCGCGCTCGTACTTTGCTGAGGTCCGTATTCCCAAGGGTGATGCGCCCGCTGCTGCGCGGGACAAGCCCCATAAGAGCCTTGAGCGTGGAGGTCTTTCCTGCACCGTTGGAACCGATGATCCCCATGGACTCGCCGGGGGCGACACTGAGGGCTACCGACCTGACCGCACAGACTCCGCCGTAGTGGACGGTCAGGTCGGTGACGGCGAGGCTGTCCGTGCCGGCGTCGGCCGCGGACGGCTGGGCAGCTGTGGTGGTCATCGTGAAACCTCCGGTGCGGCATCAACGTGTATGTCGTCGGCCGTCATTGAATCGCCCAGGTAGGCCTCGATGACCTCGGGGGTCGCGGCCACTTCGGCGGGTGTTCCCTCAGCGATGACGTTGCCTGCAGCGAGAACGGTGATCCGTTCACACAGGGACATGACCAGCCCCATGTTGTGTTCGATGAGGACAACGGTGACGTCCTGATCGCGGATCGAGCGAACGATCGCCGAGAGCTGGCCGACCTCCTCACCGTTCAGGCCGGCTGCCGGCTCGTCCAGGAGAAGGAGGCTGGGCCGCCCTGCCATGGCCCGCGCAATCTCGATACGCCGCTGGATCCCGTACGGAAGCGCCTGAGGGTGGGCGTCGGCGAAAGCGGTGAGCCCGTACTCCTTCAGAATGTGGTCGGCCTCTGCCTGCAACCGTCGTTCGTTGGCGAGAACGCCGACAGGCCACACGGCGTACTGCCAGACCGTGCTGGTGCGGGACCGGTCGAGCACGACGAGGATGTTCTCGCGGACGGTCATCTGAGAGAAGAGGCGCAGGTTCTGGAAGGTGCGTGCCATTCCCGCCAGGGACAACTGGTAGGGACGTGCCCGGCTGATGTCGCGGCCGACGCCGGTGACGCTGCCGCCCGACGGCCGGTAGAGCCCGCTGATCACGTTGAACAGGGTTGTCTTGCCGGACCCGTTGGGTCCGACGATGCCGCGAATCTCTCCGCGGTCCACGGTCAGCGTCACATCGTTGAGCGCGGTCAGTGCGCCGAAGCGCTTGGTGATGTGGCTGATCTCGAGCGCTGGCCCGTTGCCCTGTCCGCTATCGGGTGTCTGGACTTCGGGGATGACGCTCGGCAGGTAGAGGCCAAGTTCTGGGGCGCGTACGTCGTCGCCTTTCCTGCGGCGGTTGATGGCTTCCCCGATGCGTTCCGGGATCCCCGCGATGCCGGTGGGGGCGAACACCACCATGAGGACGACGACGATGCCGTAGCCGAGTTGGGCGTAGACGGCGAAGTCGACGAGGGCCTCGCGGATCAGTACGAGGCCGACCGCGCCGACCACGCAGCCGATGAGGCTGCGTCGGCCGCCGATGATGACCATGGCCAGCAGCAGGAACATGTTGCTGAGGCTGAAGGTCTCAGGTGCCACGTACCGGATGAGGCCGGCATAGAGGATGCCGGCCACTCCCCCATAGGCACTGGCGAGAAGGAAGGCAGTCATACGCAGCAGGGGAATTTCCGCGCCCATGGCGCCGGCGGCGAGGGAGTCGTCCCGCATTGCACGCAGGCGGCGTCCCAGCCTGGTGCGCACCACGAAGGTACCGAAGGCGAGCGCGAGGGCGAAGACCACGATCTCGAGGTAGTAGTACATGTACTCGTCGGCAAGGTCGATCCCGAAGAGCGGTGGCACGGGGATGCCCGAGATCCCGTCTGCCCCTCCGGTGATCTCTGCGTTGGTGATCCAGTTGACGAATCCCAGCGCGAGTCCGAGCGTGACGATGCCGAGGTAGTGGGACTGGATGCGCAGGGCCGGCAGGCCCACGAGCAGACCCACGAGCATCGTCGTCCCTATGCCGACGATCGCGGCTGTCCAGAAGCCGTATCCGGAGTGGGTGGTGAGGATGGCGGTGGTATAGGCCCCGACCCCGAAGAACGCGACTTGGGCGAGGTTGATCTGGCCCGCTACACCCATGACGAGACCCATGCCGACGGCGAGGAGGGCGAAGATGATGGCGACGTCCACCACATGGATGGAGTAGCTGTTGAGGCCGTACGGGAGCGCGTAGGCCAGGACGCAGGCCAGCGGGATGAGCGTCAGCTTTGATTTGAGGATGCTCACGCTCGGCTCACCGTCCTCTCGCCGAAGATGCCGGTCGGGCGGATCATGATGGCCGCAGTGAAGACGAGGAAGGTGACGAGAACGCTGTAGCCCTGGAAGTGGTCTCCTGCGTAGGAGTCCAGGACCCCGATGGCCAGGCCTCCCACCACTGCACCCGGAATGCTGCCGAATCCGCCGAGCATGGCTGCGGCGAAGCCCTTCACGCCCAGGGCCCCGCCCAGGGTGGCGTCCACGTAGAGCATGGGTCCGGCGAGGCTTCCGGCGAGCGCCGCGATGCCGGCGCCTATCGCGAAGGCGAGGGCGTTGCTGCGGCCCACGTGGATGCCGACGGCGGTGGCGGCCTCATGGTCCATGGCCACCGCTTGCATCGCCGCTCCTGGCTTGGTGCGCTGGAGGAAGAGCGTGAGCAGGACCACGGAGGCCGCGGTGATGGCGATGACCATCAGGTCGTAGGTGCGGATACGGACGCCCATGATCTCCAGGGGGCCGGACGTGATCGGTGAGGGCATGGCCCGTCCGGTGGTCCCCCAGATCAGCGTCGCGGCCGCCTGGAGGACGGTGCCGAAGCCGATGGTGCCGATCAGCATGAGGTCGAAGTCCTTGTTCTCCAGCGGGCGCAGCACCCGCTCGATGACCAGACCGATGATGCCCGTGACGACGATCGAGATGAGGATGGCCGCGGCGAACGGGACGTGCGAGGTGAGGTAGAACGTGGAGCAGGCGTAGGCGCCGATCATCGCAACGTCGGCATGTGCGAAGTTGACGAGGCCCATGGTGCGGTAGACGACGGAGAAGCCGACAGCGATCAGCGCGTAGATCGCGCCCAGGCTGAGCCCTCCGACGAGGGTTTGCATTGTGACTTGCATGGTGGCTCCCTGAAGCCGGTTGCGGAGCCCGGCTCTCGGCTCGACGGGCTGGCGGGCGAGGCGGCCCTACTGAGCTGCGGAGAGCTTTCCGTCCTTGATGACTCCGATGGTGGTCTTGAAGATGCCGACGCCGGTGTCGTCGTAAGCGAAGTCTCCGAGCAGGCCCTGGTACTTGGTGGCGCGGATCTCGTCGGCGAGCTTCTTGCCGGTGGCCACCTTGGTGTTCTTCAGAGCGGTGAGCACGATGTTGGTGCCGTCGTAGGCCTTGGCTCCGTGCAGTTCGGCGTCCTTGCCGTACTTGGCCTTGTAGGCGGCGGCGAAGGACCGGCTGGCGTCGCTGATGTCGTTGCTCAGGTACGGGGAGCTGACGATGGTGCCTTCGGCGTTCGCGGCGCCGGCGGTGTCGGTGAAGACGGGTGTGCCCTGGGGGGCCGCGCCGACGAAGGGGGCCTTGATGCCGAGGTCGCGGGCCTGCTTGACGATGAGGCCGGCTTCGACCTCTTCGGATCCGAGGAAGATGACGTCGGGCTTGGCCTGACGGATGCGCGAGAGGGAGGCGCTGAAGTCCTTCTGGTCGGTGGTGACGACCTGGTCGGCGACGGGGGTGATGCCGGCCTTCTTCAGTGCGGCGGTGAAGGCGTCGTGCTCGCCCTTGCCGTAGGAGCCGTTGTTGGAGATCAGTGCGATCTTCTTGTACTTCTTGGTGTTGATCAGGTAGTCGGCCAGCGTGGAGTCGTAGGTGGTGCTGGTCGGCCCGTTGAGGAAGAGGAAGGGACTCTTGACGTCGACCAGGGCCGTCGCCTGACCGGAGGTGATATTGGGGATCTGGGCCTGCTTGAGGATGGGGGCCATGGCGACGGTCACGGCGCTCTCGGCGGTGCCAATCATCGCTATGTAGTTCCCGCTGTCCAGTTTGCGCGCGATGTTGGTGCCGGTGGTCGGGTCTCCCTGGTCGTCGAAGACCGTCAGCTTGATCTTGCGGCCGTTGATGCCGCCCTTCTTGTTCCACTCGTCGACCGCGAGCTTGGCGCCCTTGGCCTCCCAGTCCCCCAGGGAAGCGAGCTGACCGCTCTGCGCGTCCACTACGGCAAGCTTGATCGGCCCGCTGCTGCCCGCCTCGTCCGACGAGGAGTCACCCGGGGCGCTGCACGCGGACGCGGCGAGAAGGGCGCTGAGAGCGACGGCAGGAACGGTGACGGTGTGACGGAGTCTTGCGCGCATGGAAATCATCCTTCGTCCTGAAACGTGCCCTGGTAGATGTCGTTGATGTTCCAGTGACCGGGCGTGGGGACCGGCTCGTTGACCATGGGAATGTCGATGACTGCGGGCCGTCGGCGCTCCACCGCAGTGGAGATCACCTTGGCCAGGTCCTCCGCGGTTGCCACCTCGTAGCCGTCGGCGCCGCACGACCTTCCGTACGCGGCGAAGTCGGGGCTGTAGGGCTGGCCGTCCGGACCGGTGAAGTCACATCCGTACCCTCGGCCGTAGTTGGAGCGCTGGAGGTCGGAGATGGTGCCGTGGGCGCGGTTGTTCATGACGGCGAAGATGACCGGCAGCCCTTGTTCCACCGCCATCGGCACGGCGGGCAGTTGGGCGCTCATTCCGCCGTCGCCGATGAGGGCGACCACGGTGCGCTGCGGCTGGGCCATCTGGACGCCGACAGCCGCGGCCGGTCCGAAGCCCATGGTGGAAGCTCCGCCTGGCGTGATGAACCGTCCTTGGGGCGGCAGGTCGTAGGACTGTGCGACGCCGTTCTTGTTCCAGCCGACGTCGGTGACCAGGATCGTGTCGGCGGGCAGGCTTGCCCGCAGGTCGGCGAGAATGCGCTGAGGACGCAGCGGGAAGTTGTCGCTCGCGCCGTTCTCGTCCGCGTTCTGGAAGAGTTCAGCGCGGCTCGTGGCGATGGCGTCTCGCAGGCCGGGGCGGCGCGTAGGTTCGGGCTGTAGGGCTCGGACGGCGGCGTCGATGGCGCGCACGGAGTGGCCGACGTCGGCGACGGCCCCGATCTCAACCGGGTAGTTGCGGCCGATCTCGGCCGGGTCGATGTCGATCTGGATCAGCTGGCTCGGCGGGAAGTTCCACGTGTAAGCGGCCTCCCAGGAACTGGCGTCGGTCTCCGCGAAGCGGGTGGCGAGGGCCAGGACCACGTCCGCGTCCTTGGTGTGGGCGTGGGTGGAGTCCAGGCCCCAGAAGCCCGGCATGCCAAGGAGCAGGGGATGGCGGTCGGGGATGGCGCCCTTGCCCATGAGGGAGTGCGCAAGGGGGATGTCGAGGTGGTCGGCCAGTGCGAGCAGTGCTTGCTTGGCCTCGGGGGTGCGCAGTCCCCCACCGAAGTAGATGAGCGGCCGTTCGGCGTTGACCAGGGCCTGGGCGATGCGTTCGGCGGTCTCTTCCGTCAGTCCGGGCAGCGCGCTGTCGGGTATGGCGTGGGTTCCGGGGGTGTAGGGCTCGACTTGGCGCGAGAAAAGGTCCATGGGCACGTTGACGAGTACGGCGCCCGGCCGGCCCGACGTTGCGGTCCAGAAGGCGCGCTCCAGGGTCCGCGGCAGGTCGGCGGTGCGCTGGACGGGCCAGGCACGCTTGCAGAAGGGCCGGTAGATCGCGGTCTGGTCGGCATCCGCATGGAGGTTGACCTCCTGATGCGGGTGACGGCCGTAGTAATAAGAGGGGATGTCGCCGGAGATGACGATGAGCGGGACGGAGTCCATGGCGGCGGTGGCGACACCGGTGACCGCGTTCATCATGCCGGGGCCGACGTGCGTGAGCAGGACGCCGGGCTTTCCCGAGGCACGGGCGTAGCCGTCGGCAGCATGGGCGGCTGCCTGCTCGTGCCGGGCGATGACGAAGTGGATCGGACTGGGGCCAAGGGCGTCGAGCAGTGCGATGTTGGTGTGGCCGCAGGTGCCGAAGACGTACTCGACGCCGTACGACTCCAGCTGGGTGACGAGGGCTTCAGCCGCGGTTACGGTGGTCACTGGTTCTCTTTCGTGAGGTCATGGCGATCGCCCCAGATGGACAGGCCGCGGAGTATGAGGGTCTTGACGACCGTGTAGTCGTCGATGAGCCAGCGCGGCGATTCGCGCCCGAATCCGGAGTCCTTCACCCCGCCGAAGGGGACGTGGTCGAGACGGAAGTTCGACGTTCCGTTGACGATCAGCCCGCCCACTTCGAGGCGGCGCCAGGCAGTGAAGATGCGGTTGATGTCGTGGGTGTAGAGGCCGGCCTGCAGTCCGTAGCGGCTGGCGTTGCATTCCCCCAGGACGGTGTCGAAGTCGTCGTACGGCATGACGGCGACAAGAGCACCGAAGACTTCGTGGACGACGACCGAGGCGTGTGCGGGCGGGCCGGCGATGATGGTCGGGGCAGCCGTGGCGCCGTCCCGGGTGCCGCCGCGCAGCACGCTGGCTCCCAGCTCGCGGGCCTCGGCAGACCATCGGACCACGCGGTCGGCTGCGTCCTCATCGACCATGGATCCGATGTCTGTGGCGGAGTCCATCGGGTCGCCGACGACCAGCGTGTCGACGGCCGCGGCGAACGCGTCCAGGAAGTCGGGGTAGCGGCTGCGGTGGACGTAGACCCGCTGGACGGAGATGCAGCTCTGGCCGGAGTTGCTGTACCCGGTGCGTGCCGCGGTCTTGGCTGCAGCGTCGATGTCAGCGTCTTCGCAGATGATGGTGGCGGCGTTGCCGCCGAGTTCGAGGGCAAGCCGTTTGGCGCCGGCGGCGCGTGCGACGGCCGCCCCTGTGGCGGCGCTTCCGGTGAAGCTGATGACGTCGACCTCGGTGGCACCGCACAAGGCGGCACCGACCTCTCCCCCGCCGTGCAGCAACTGGACGGCCTGGTAGGGCATTCCGCTGTCGAGGAGCAGGGCCACGATGGCGGCGGAGATGCCGGGCGCCTGCGGCGGGGCCTTCACGAGGGTGGTGTTGCCCGCCGCGAAGGAGGCTCCGAGCTTGTGGGCCAGGAGGTTGGCGGGAGCGTTGAACGGTGTGATGGCCAGCGCGACTCCGGCCGGCGCCCGGTAGGTGAAGGCGCTGTTGCCGACACCGGTGTTCCAGCCCGCCACCGGCAGTGTCTCTCCGTCGATGCGGCGGGCTTCCGCGGCGCAGACCTCGAAGGTGGAGGCGACTCGCTCGATCTCTACGCGGCTGTCCTTGACCGGTTTCCCGAGCTCGAGGGCCAGCAGCTGGGCGAGTTGATCGCGGTTGGCCAAGGCAAGGGCGGAAGCTCGCTGCAGAATGTCGGCCCGCGCCGCAGGAGCGAGTGAGGCCACTTGGAGCGCGTACCGGCGGGCGTCGGCGACCGCCTGCTCGATCTCAGCAGGCAGGGCGGTGGGGGCGCGGCTGACGGTTCGCCGCAGGTAGGGGCCGGCGCGTTCTGCGGTTGGTCCTTCACCGGACCATGTCCCCGCGAGGAATGGTGGTGCGTCGACGACGTCTGCATCGGCGACGGATTTGAGGAGGACTTCCAGCATCACTTCTCCAGATAAGCCATCTAGCGGTTTGCATAGACCGCCTTGTGGACTGGCGTGTAACGTACGGGCGCCAGTTGGGCTTGGCAATAGTCAGCACGGAAGAAGTTGAACCCTGAGGTAGCGCACCAGTTGGGTGCCGCTCCCGACGACCTGACGCTGTCGCGGCGCACCCACGGCGGGCACCCGGCAACCCCCACGAAGGAGAAACCATGGATCTTGAGCAGGGACCGAATGGTGTGCGCAGCGTCCGGCGCGCCCTGGACATCCTTTCGCTGCTGACTGAGGATCAGCCTGTCGTCTCGCTGAAGCAGATGGTGGAGGCGACCGGTCTGGCGAAGACCACCGTGGTGCGGCTGGTGCAGACGCTTGAGGGCTACGGTCTGCTGTGGTTGACGGACGCGGGGTTCACCGCAGGCCCCGGGCTGTGGCGCTGGGCCCATCTCGCGCGTCAGGGCTGGGAATTGCCGGCAGAGACCGTCAAAGTGCTGCGGGATCTGGCCAATCGGCGTGGTGAGACCGCGAATGTCATGATCCGCCGCGACATCCACCGCGTGTGCGTCGCCCAGCAGGAGAGCCCCAAGCCGCTGCGCCACGTGGTGCGGGTGGGCGACGAGCTCCCCCTGTGGGCCGGTGCGTCGTCCAAGGTGCTGCTGCGCGGTGCGAGCGATGCGCTGCTGACACGGATCGCGCAGGCCTCGCCGTACGGGGCGCCTCACGCGGAACGGCTGCGGGAGCGGGTGGATGAGGCGGCTCGACAGGGTTACGCGGTGAGTCAGGGCGAGCGCGAGGTCGGCCTCACGGCCGTGGCGGTACCGCTCAGTACCGGGTCGGGCGTGGTTGTCGCCGCGCTCTCCCTCAGCGGCCCCAGCGCTCGCATCACCCAGGACCTGGTCGAGGACTTCGCCCAGGACCTCCTCCAGGTGGCCGCTCAGATCATGTCGCAAGGATTCGTCGATCACCCCCTGGGACCGAAGGGCTGACCGTCGTGTCGATGACGGTGCCCTCAGAGGGCACCGCGTGAGGAGTAACCACCTATGGATGTGCGACCGCTCGATGACATAAGAGTGCTGGACCTGACGAACGTTCTAGCCGGCCCGTACTGCAGCTACCACCTCATGCTGCTCGGGGCGGAGGTGATCAAGGTGGAGCGCCCCGGGCAGGGCGATCTGGCTCGCAACCTCGGCCCGGACGCCGACTTGAACCGCGCTGGCGTCGGTGCCTCCTTTCTGGCCCAGAACGCCGGCAAGAAGTCCGTGGAGCTCGACCTCAAGGACCCGGCGGATCGCGCCGTCTTCGAGGAGATGCTGGCCGGTGCGGACGTGCTTCTGGAGAACTTCCGGGCCGGCGTCCTGTCCCGGATGGGATACGGACAGGACGAGCTCGACCGGATCAACCCGCGTCTGATCTGCTGTTCGATCTCGGGCTTCGGGCAGACCGGGCCGATGAGCGACGCCCCGGCCTACGACCAGATCATCCAGGGGCTCTCCGGGATGATGAGTGTCACCGGCACGCTGGAGACAGCTCCTCTGCGGGTCGGCTTCCCGGTGTGCGACACGACCGGCGGGCTCTCCGCCGCTCTCGCGGTCAGTGCTGCCCTGCTGCACCGGGAACGCACCGGACAGGGCAGCAGGCTGGACGTCTCCATGCTGGAGACGTCCCTGTCCGCCATGGGCTGGGCCGTGTCGAACTACATGATCAGCGGAGTTCCCCCGGAACCGATGGGGGACCAGAACGCCACCGCCGCGCCGTCCGGCACGTTCCGCACCGCGGACGGACCTCTGAATATCGCGGCCAACCAGCAGCGCCAGTTCGAGGTCTTGTGCGAGCTGGCGGGAACCCCGGAACTGGTCACGGATCCCCGTTTCGCCGAACGGGAAGGCCGCAAGGCCCGGCGTGAGGAACTGAACGCAGCTCTCAACACCGCGCTCTCCCGGCGTCCGGCAGCCGAATGGGAACGGATGCTCACGGCCGCCGGTGTGCCTGCCGCACGGGTTCTCACCGTGCCGCAGGCCCTGGATCAGCCCCAGTTGAGGCACCGGGGGTTCATTGCCGAACTCAGCAGGCCCGACGGGTCGGGCACCGCTCTCCCGGTGCTTGGCAGCGGAGTGCTCTTCGACGGCGAGGCCTTCCTGCCGCGGACCCCGCCGCCCCTGTTGGGTGAACACAACCACGAACGGGATGAACTCGCTTCGCGCTGGTCCGCCAACACAAGCGCGGCGAAGGAGACAACCCGCACATGAGTGCACCCACACCGGAACAGAACGAGACCGCGCAGTGGTGGGCCACCGACGTCAGCCACATCGAACCCGGCTCCATCGAACTGCGTGGCCGGCCCGTCCAGAGCCTGATCGGTTCGGTCGGTCTCGTGGACATGATCTGGCTGCTGCTGCGCGCCGACCTTCCCTCCCTCAGACAGTCCGCCCTGCTGGAGGCAGCTTTGGTGGCGGGCGTGGACCACGGGCCGCAGGCGCCTTCGATCGCCGCCGCACGCATGGCCGCAACCTGCGGTGTCGGCCTCAACAGTGCGATCGCCACCGGCGTCAACATGCTCGGCGACGTTCATGGCGGCGCGGGGCAGCAGTGCGTGCAGATGCTGGAGGAGATCCGGGCCCTCCATCTGGCAGGAGAGGACTGGGACACGGCGGCCAGTGAGGTCATGGCGCTCTGGCAGGCCCGATCCCGCTACCTTCCAGGCTTCGGCCACCGCTTCCATCCGGTGGACCCGCGCCGCGATCCGCTGCTGCGGCTGACCGAGGAAGCCGTGGCCGCCGGAGTCGTGGCGGGAGACCACCTCCAGGCCGCTCTTGCCGTCGAGCGCGCACTGCAGCAGCGCCGGGCCGGCGCCCGCCCTGTACCGATGAACATCGACGGTGCCACGGCCGTCATCTATGCCGAACTCGGCTTCCCTGCGCCGCTGGCCAGAGGCCTGTTCGTGCTGAGCCGGTCGGTGGGGATCCTGGCTCACGCGTGGGAGGAGACGGGGCAGGGCCGGCGGAACAAGGGCCCCATTCCGCGGTCCGTCCTTCCCGCCCGTCTGACATCCGCGGAACCGCTCTCCGTCGAGGAATCCGCGTCGTAGCCCTTGTCAGGCGTCGGCAGCGTCCATAACGTATGGAACCGCCTCCGGGCGACCATCGTGCGGGTCTAGTAAACCGCACAGCGGACCAAGATCCGCTCTCCCGCTCTCTCTTCCCCTCGCCCCCACCGGACCATCAGGTGGATCCGGAACTGGCAGGGTCATGCCACGAAAGAGGGTTCATGGACAGACGCAGTTTCCTCACCACCACCGCGGCAGCAGGCACGACAGCGACCGTTGCCATGCTCAACACCCCCGCCCAGGCCGCGGAATCACGAACCGGGACGCTGGCAACTCCCGTTCCCCGGCAGGCCTTCACGCCGACGGGCAAGAACTTCCCCAAGGCCGGCGGCAACCTGGCCAACCAGAACTACTCAGCCCTCAAGAAGATCACCCCGCGCAACGTGAAGCAGCTCGGCGGAGCGTGGCACATCAACCTGGAGGGCGGCGACACACGCAGCGCCCAGCAGTGCGCCGTCGTCGCACAGGACGGCGTGCTGTACATCGCCACCACCCAGCAGAACATCTTCGCCGTCAACGGGCGGACCGGCGCCGTCAGGTGGAAGACCAACGTCGGCGCCGAGACCACCAACATGCGCGGCGTCGCCCTCGGCCAGGGTCTCGCCTTCACCATCTCGGGCGAGAACACCGTCTACGCCCTGGACCAGAAGACCGGCACGGTCGTGTGGACCAAGGCCATGCTCATCGAAGACCAGGGCGATCCCGACTGCGACCCGGCCAGCGGCCAGTGCGGCGGCAGCAGGGGCAGCCTGGCCGGCGCGGTCGTCTACTGGGACGGCCTCATCTACGTCGGCACCCAGGGCAGCACAGCCGGCGCCCGCGGCCGCGGCTACGCGCTGAACGCGGCCACCGGCGAGGTCGTCTGGACGTTCTGGGGAACCCCCGGCCCCGGCGAGTACGGGCACGACACCTGGGAAGGCGACACCTGGAAGACCGGCGGTGCGGTCTGCTGGATCCACCCCGCAGTCGACCCCGAACTCGGCCTCGTCTACTGGACGTTCGGCAACCCCTACCCGCGGACTGACGGCTCCACGAGGGGCGGGGACAACCTCTTCGCCAACTGCCTGGTGGCCATCGACGCCAAGACGGGCAAGCGGCGCTGGCACTTCCAGTCCGTCCACCACGACATCTGGGACTACGACGGCGTGATGTCGCCGGTCCTCGCGGACATCCAGATCGAAGGACGCAAGCGCAGGGTCGTCGTCTACGGCAGCAAGACCGGCATGTACTACATCCTCGACCGCGCGACCGGCGACCCCGTGCACGGCATGGAGGAGCGCCCGGTACCGCAGCACGAGGCCCAGAAGACCGCCCCCACCCAGCCCTTCCCCGGGGGCGAGCCCTTCGTCGAGACGGAACCCCGGATCGACAAGGCCACCCGCCCCGTGCCGTTCTACGCGACCGGCGGACTCTTCGAAGTGCACTGGGACCGGCCGACCATCCTCTACCCCGGAGCAGGAGGCGGCGCCGACTGGTCCTCTCCCTCCTTCAGCCACCGCACCGGGCTCGTCTACGTGGGGTACGGCTTGATCAACTCCGCGTACTCCAACACCCACGGCGGCCGGGTCAACACCGCGCGGCCACTGGGCGAATACTTCGCCGGCGGCGTCGTGGCGGTGGACCCGCGCACCAACACGGTCTCCTGGCGGCAGGAGGGCGACTGGTCGCTCGCCCACGGCAACGGCGTCCTGTCCACCGCCAGCGGCGTGCTCTTCCAGGGACGTCCCGACGGCGTCCTCACCGCTCTGGACGACGCGACCGGCAAGGAACTGTGGACCTGGCAGTGCGGCGCGGGCGTCAACACGAGCCCGATGACCTACGAGGTGGACGGCGAGCAGTACATCGCGGTCCTGGCCGGCGGAAACGGTCTGCCCTACCCGGACATCCCCAAGGGTGACCACCTCTGGGCGTTCAAGGTCGGCGGCAAGGTCGGGCCGGCGGCCGCCCCCGTGCCGCCCTCGAAGCGCAACCAGATCCGTGTGGCGGCGGTCAGCGGCGCCACGGCGAGCAACACCGTCACGCTGGGCCGCGTCTGGGACAGCGCGAAAGCCGCGCCGGGCGCCACGGAGAACCTGGTCGCTCAGAACGCGATGTCTCCGCAGCACCTCGCCATCTCCAAGGGCACCACGGTGACCTTCACCAACCCCGCCTCCAACAAGACGGCGCACGGCGCGGTCGCCTTCTTCGAGGCCGAGTTCGACACCGGCCTGCTCATGCCCGGCGACTCGTACACGCACACCTTCGACACGCCCGGCGAGTTCTTCTACAACGACCCGGTGTCCCCGCAGAGCACCGGCAAGATCGTCGTCTCCTAGCGCTTTCGCTGCGCTCGGCCAGGCCGCGGCCCTCATCCCGGCGCCGCCCGCCGCCCCTTCGTAACGGTCCGTGCCCCTGTAGTCCGCCGCACCCGGTGACAGCGCGCGGCCACCGCCAGCCCCTCTCTTTCAGCACGCCTGCCGACGTGCCGGTTCGGCATGCCATCCGCACCAGAAGGAAGCACTCTCATGACAGGAAGAACGCTCCGGGCCAGAGCCCTGAGCACTCGCTCAGCCGTCCTGGCCACCATCGGGATGACGCTCGCCATGGTCGCGGCGCTCCTCGCGACAGGGACTCTCAGCTTCGCCCACGGCCGGATCGGAACCGGAGCCCAGGAACTCGGCGACCCCGACTACGGGGTCTGCCGCGGCCTCGACGACGACTGCTACCACGACTGGGGCAACTTCGACTCGGCCAGCGGCTACAAGGTGCTCCTCTACACCCGCACCGCAGGGCCCCGTCACGCCAACCTGGGCCCCGCGCTGGGCGCCGGCCTGAACCCGCCGCTGACCGACGCGAACGTGGTCCAGAACGCCGTGCTCAAGCTGGGTGAGAAGAGCGGCTTCCAGGTCGACTACACCGAGGACGTCAGCCAGCTCGCCTCGCCGAACACCCTGTTCAAGTACAACGCAGTGGTGTTCTTCTCCACCAGCAGGGACGCGCTGGACGACGCCGCCCAGACATCCCTGCGCCAGTACATCCGCGGCGGCGGCGGCTTCGTGGGCATCCACAACGCTTTCGGCACCGAGTACAACTGGCCCTGGTACGAGGGCCTGTTGGGCAACGCCAACTTCTACGACCACGGTGCCGCGCAGCCGGGAACCGTGCAGACGGTGGAGCGCAAGGACAACTCGACCAAGGAGCTTCCCGCTCGTTGGAACTTCACCGACGAGTGGTACAACCTGGTGCCCGCTCCGACCAAGGTGCGCCTTCTCGCCAAGGTGGACGAGAGCACCCTCACCAAGGGCGTGGCCGGCAACTACAACCACCCCGGCCACGGAGACAACCACCCGGTGGCCTGGTGCCAGTACTACGACGGCGGCCGCTCCTGGGTCACCACGCTCGGCCACGACGCCAAGGAGTTCACCACCGACGGTTCGTTCGCCGGTGCGGCCGAGTTCCAGAAGCTCATCGTCGGCGGCATCCAGTCCGCCGCCGGCATGAAGCCCTTCTGCAAGTAGCGGCGATCAGGCGCGGGTTGGTTGGCGGTACAGCCTGCCGTACCGCCAACCAACCCACCGGGGCAGTGAGGCCGACGGCAATCCGGATCGCATCCGTCCCGCCCCTTGCCACTGCAGCCCACCCTGCCTAGCGTATGAGGCAACCCATCTGGCGGCCCATGAGGACCATCTAGCGGTCTTAGCTCTTCGGGTCTCTGCCCCGCCTCCACCCCACCACGAGCCAGCCACAGAGTTGCCACGACCCCCCTATTTCGCTCCCGAAGGGACACCGAGATGCTCGACAACACCACACCAGACCCGCAGGCCGACACCACCATCAACGCCACCACCGCCTGGGTGACCCCTGACTTCACGGTCGTCGACACGGCCATGGAGGTCACCGCCTACTCCCTCAACGCCCTCTAGAAGAAGGCCCCGTGCGCCTGCTCACGCCGGGCACGGCAGCAGGTGGAGGCGTTCCTCAATGGAACTGCGCGTGCCCCGGTTGTTCCGGGGCACGCACCCACCCTGACCGTCGCCGCAGCCACGACTCCCTCGCCGTCCTGGGTCACAATCCGTCCTCCTGGTTCCTCGTCAACGCCGGCCCCGATGTGGCAGCTCACCTTGAGGCACACAGCGAACTGCAGCCAGGGCCTGGGAAGGAACGCACACCGGTCGTCCGAGTCCTGCTCACCGACGCCGAACTCGACCACACCAGCGGCTTGCTGAGGCTCCGCGAGGCACGTCACATCGAGATCTACGCCACCGCCCCCGTGCGCCAAGCCGTGCGCGAGCGTCTGGCGCTGGACACTGTCCTCACCCCGTACACCTCACTCACCTGGCATGACCTACCCGAGGTCGACCAGAGTCCAGCAGTTGTCGCGGGTATTGAGATCGCGGCCGTACATCTGTCAACCAAGCGTCCCCGCTACGCGGCGGACGCACCTGAAGACAGTGCCTGGGTTTCGGCGGTCACTCTGCACGATCCCGCCCGCGGCACGACTGCGCTGTACGCGCCGGCACTCGCCGGATGGAGCGAGGACTTCTCAAAGGCAGTGGCCGGAGCCGACTGCGCCTTCATCGACGGAACGTTCTGGGACGACGAGGAGCCGCGCCGGATGGGCATCTCCACTCGGACATCCACCGGCATGGGACATCTGCCCATCGACGGCCCGGACGGAACCGCCGAACGGCTCGCCGCACTGCCCGCCCGCTGCCTCTACACCCATTTCAACAATACGAATCCCCTGGTCGACCCCTCCGCTCCCGAGCACGGCGTTCTGGCCGAGCGAGGACTCGAGGTGGCGCAGGACGGGATGGTGATCGACCTATGACGACGGCACCGCTGCGAGACGCCGCGGAAGCTGCAGGCGCGCAGGAACCGGACGACGAGCCCTTGTCCCCCACCCTGTTCGAAGCCCAGCTCCGGGACCTGGCCAGGAGCCGCTACCACGACAGACACCCGTTCAACCTGCGAATGCACCGGGGCGAGCTCTCACCCGACGAGCTACGCACCTGGGTGTCCAACCGCTTCCACTACCAGCGCAGCATCCCGGTGAAGGACGCGCTGATCCTCGCGAAGCTGCCCGAGCCGTCGATGCGGCGCTCCTGGCTGCGCAGGATCCAGGATCACGACGGCCTGGTCGACGGCGAGGGCGGCATCGAGCGCTGGCTGCGCCTCGGTGAGGCGGTTGGCCTGAGCCGCAGCCAAGTAGTCTCGGGCGCACATGTACTGCCTGGCGTGCGACTCGCCGTCGATGGCTACGTGAACTTCTGCCGGCTCAGCCCTGCGCTGGAGGCCGTCGCCTCCTCACTCACCGAACTGTGCGCACCGAACATCATGATGACCCGTCTGGAAACCTTCCCGGTTCACTACCCGTGGATCGAAGAAGCGGGCCTTGCCTACTTTCGCAGCAGGGTTCCGCAAGGGAGCCGGGACGGCGTCGAGGCACTCGCCTGGGTGATCGACTGGGCGCAGACCCGCAGCGACCAGCACAAGGCTCTGTCGGCACTGGCTTTCAAATGTGACGTCCTCTGGTCTCTGCTCGACAGCGTGGAACACGGCGGCACACCGGAGAGAACACGGTGAGCGCCCCGGAGCGCCCATGGTGTCCGCAGATGTCACCCTCCGTGGTACTGCGCCACGACAGGGCACGCGGCAACCACGTCCTCCTCATGCCGGAGAGGGTCGTGGTGTTGGAGGGCAGTGCCCGGCAGGTGGTGGAACTGTGCGACGGAACCCGAGCGGTTGAACAAATCATCGAAGAGCTCCGGGAGCGGTTCCCTCACGCGCCCGTCGACACGGAGGTCGGTCCGTTCATAGAACGGATGCGTGAGAAAGGCTGGATCCGGTGAGCACGATCCCACCCCCGTGGGGCCTACTAGCAGAGCTGACCCACGCCTGCCCCCTGCACTGCGGCTACTGCTCCAATCCCCTGGAACTGACGCACCGATCACAAGAACTGAGCGGACAACAATGGGTTGAGCTGTTCCGTCAAGCCGCAGCGCTCGGAGTTCTGCAGACCCACCTGTCCGGTGGAGAGCCGCTGCTCCGCAAGGATCTCGATGTCATTGTTGCCGGTGCCGAAGCGGCAGGCCTGTACAGCCAGTTGGTCACCAGTGGTTCAGGCCTCAACGCGGATCGGCTGCGCTCCTTGACCGATGCCGGACTGCGCAGCGTCCAGCTCTCTGTCCAGCACTCCGACGCCGATACTTCGGACCTGATCGCCGGTAGCCGGGCGTTTGCAGCCAAGGAGTCTGCTGCGGGGCTCGTCAAAGGCGTAGGACTGCCTCTGGGTGTCAATGCTGTACTGCACCGGCATAATCTGGACGCCATCGACGGGTTGGTGGAACTGGCGCTGCGTTGGGGTGCCGATCGTATCGAGCTGGCCAACACGCAGTTCTATGGATGGGGCCTCCTGAACAGGGAGGCGCTGATGCCCGGGCGAGACCAGCTCGCCCGAGCCGTGGAATCCGTCAGCAGATGGAGGGAGCGGCTCGACGGGCAGCTGGAGATCGTATGGGTGGCCCCGGACTACTTCGACGGAGTGGCAAAACCCTGCATGGGCGGCTGGGGGGCCGTCTCCCTCACCGTGACCCCGGACGGCACCGCTTTGCCCTGCCCAGCGGCTGCCACCTTGCCCGGCCTTGACGGGGTCAACGTCAAAGATCACCCACTGCGCTGGATCTGGGAGAAATCCAAGCCGTTCAACCTCTATCGAGGCACTGACTGGATGTCCTCCCCGTGCCGAACGTGCGACCGGCGCGATCAGGACTTCGGCGGCTGCCGGTGCCAGGCCTTCGCTCTGACCGGCGATGCCACCCGCACCGACCCGGCCTGCTCTCTGTCTCCAGACCACGCGACACTGTCAACCTTGGCTCGGCCGGCAACGAGCGGCGTCACCGAACTGATCCCACGTCGGCCGTAAAAACGGTCAGCCTGAAGGGGACAACCCCCCAGCACCTACCAGCTGACAGCACGATTCCCATGGCGAGGCGCCAGCTCCAGAGCGGGTTGCCGGGCCTTCCCCCATGAAGGTGGGCACGCAGTTATTGATCACGCGGCGAGCATGAGTTTACCGGCGTGGTGTCGGTGTTCGTATTCGTTGGGGCTGAGGTGGCCGTTGGCGGAGTGCCGGCGGCGGGTGTTGTAGCGGGTCAGCCAGGCGAAGACGGTCCTGCGGCAGGTGTCTGAGTCGCCGTAGTGGTGGGCACCCCGGAGGGTCTCGCGTTTCAGGGAGGCATGGAAGCTTTCGCAGGCCGCGTTGTCGGCGCTGGTGCCGACCGCGCCCATCGACCGTGCGACCCCGAGCTGGTCGCAGAGGCCGGCGAAGGCCCGGGATCCGTACTGGGCCCCGTGGTCGGTGTGGAACACGGCGCCGTCCAGGCCACCTCGGGTCGAGGCTGCCATCCGCAGTGCGTCGGCGACCAGGCCGGTGCGCATGTGGTCGGCGATGGACCAGCCGACGACCTTGCGGCTGAAGCAGTCCAGCACGGTCGCGAGATAGAGGAACTCCCCGCCCGCGAGCGGGAGATACGTGATGTCACCCATGTATTCGCGCCCCGGCCCGGTAGCGGTGAAGTCCCGGTGGAACAGGTCCGGGACCGGTGAGGTGGCCGGGTCCGGGACGGTGGTGCGCACGCGTCTGCGCAGGCGGATGCCGGTGATGGAGAACGTCCGCATGATCCGGGCGATCCGCTTCTCGTTGACCCGTCGCCCTTTCTCGCGGAGCTCGGCCGTCACTCGCGGGGAGCCGTAGGCGCCGCCGGACTCGCCGTGGACCTCGCGGATCTCCTCGGCCAGGATCCGGTCCTCCCGCTGCCGGGTGGCCCGGGCCTCGGCGTCGGCGTCGGCGTCGGCGAGCCACTTGTAGTAGCTGGACCGGTTCACGTCCAGGACCTGGCAGAGCCGCTTCACCTCGTAGGTGTTGCGATGGTCGTCGACGAACTGGAAGCGGCTCCTCACCAGTTCGTCTCTCCGGCGAAATACTTGGCCGCCTTGCGGAGGATGTCCCGCTCGGTGGCGAGCTTGCGCTCACTTGCCTCGAGCTCGGCCACCCGGGCCTCCAACTGCCGCACCCGCTCGTCCGGATCAGCGGACGGCACCGCCTCCCGCGGCCGGGCGCCCGGCTTCGCAACCGCGGCGGTTCGCCGGAAGATCGCCTGAGGCAGGCTGACACCCATGCTCACCATAAGCCAGCTGGCGGCGTACGCCCGGGTGACGGTACGGGCGGTACGCCACTACCACAAGATCGGGCTGCTGCCCGAGTCCGAGCGCGACCGGTCCGGGTACCGGACCTACGATGCCGCCGCGGTCGTGCGACTGATCCGGATCCGCACCCTGGCCGATGCCGGCGTGCCGCTGGCCAGGGTGCAGGAACTCCTCGACGCCGGCCCGGAGGAGTTCGCCGGGGGCGTCCAGGAGATCGACAAGGATCTGCGCGCCGAGATCCGGCGGCTGCAGGACACCCGCAGACGACTCGCCCGGCTCGCCGCCGGAGAGCACCTGGCACTCCCGCAGAGCGTCGTGGACTACCTCGACCGGCTGCGCGGTCTCGGCGTCGGGGAGCGGTACATCGAGCTGGAGCGGGATGCCTGGATCATGATCGCCGCCCAGGTGCCGCACCTGATCGACTCCGTGATCGCCAAGAAGCACGAGGAGCTGGACGACCCCGACATGGTGAGGCTCTACAGCTTCTTCACCGGGGCGCTCGACTGGCAGGCCGACGATCCACGGATCGTCGAGATCGCCGACATCCTGGAGCGCCTGATGATTCGCGCCGTGGAGGCCGGCGAGGTGGGGGCCGACGGCTTCGACGATCAGTTCGTCGCCCTGATGGACTCAACCATGCTCAAGTCCGCACCGGGCGCCGAACTGGTGCTGGCGATTCTGAAGGAGCGTGGCTGGAAGGGCTGGACCCGCATCGAGCGAGTGCCTGCCGACAGGCTCAACCCTAGTGAAGGGTCGACGCCCTCGGCGCCAACCCCAGACTGCTGAACTATGCGCGACAGCGGCCCTGATGTGTCTGCTGAACCACATGAAAGTCGCAGGTTGTCACACCAGTCTGGAGTGGTTCCCTACACTTGCACCCGCCCTCGCACAGACGGAGGGCCGGCACTGAGCTGCGGTGCCCGGACTTGAGTGAGATGGGTTTCGCAAGGTCGTCTCACTCAAGTCCGGGCAAACGGCCTTCTTGGTCAGATGTGGAGTTCGGGCGGGAAGCCGGTCCATCGCAGTTCTGCGGGCAGGTGCCGCATGTCGTTGTAGAACAGCACGGAGGAAGGCCTGCCAGGTGTGTATCGGATGACCGTCAGAGCTGCGTTGCCGTGATTGAGGCCCATCCAGCGCCACTCGGGTGCGTCGAGGGCGGCTCGGATCAGCCAGCCGATGAGGAAGTTGTGTGTGACGACCAGTTCATGGCGGGGGCGATCTCCGTCGACCGGACCTGTGAATTCTGCAAGTGCTTCCCGGGCCAGTGCTGGACCGCGGTTGCGCTCTTCCTCCGGAACCTGGGCGAGGAAGGCGAGCATGGCGTCGGCCGAATCCGGCGGCAGTTCCTCCTTCGTCGGCATGTAGGGGACGTAGTCGCCTGCCAACTCTGACTGGTGCAGTGGGGTGTCGCCAAGTTGTGCGCTGATCAGCCGGGCCGTCTGCTCCGCCCGGGGCAGCGGCCCGTGGCAGATCGCCGAAAGTGGGGTGTTCTGGAGCCGTTCACCGAGCAGAACGGCTTGGCGGCGGCCGCTCTCCGTCAGGGTCGTCTCGTCTTCCGACGCTTCACCGTGCCGAGCGAGGTAAAGGTATCGAGTGGCTGTGTCTGTCATGTCCCGGCTCTCTGTCGCCATCCGTGATCTTGTATGTCGGGATGGACGCTGAGCTCGTTGTGGATAGTTCCGTCGCGGCTTCGCTGGCTCAGTTGGCGATGAGTGTGGGGACGCCTTCGGGGTTGCCGAGCCGATACTCGATCTCCGCGGCTGACGACTTCATGTCTTCGTGAGCCAGACGCGGCTGGTCCCGCGAATCGCGCTTTCGCTGGGGAAGCGCAGAAGGAACTTGGCGATGCTTTCGGCGGAGACGTAGAAGTCGTCGTTCATCGCCAGCTTTCCCCAGTGGGGCGAGGTGAACATGTGGATCAGGGCGACGCGTTCGGGGAATCCGGCTGCTGCGAGCCAGGGTGCTTTCATGTCCGGCTCGACTTCGGGTCCTTTGCTCCGGACCAGGTCGTGAAGGATCTCGGCCCGGTGGGCGAGGCCGGCCCAGAGTCCACAGGTGGCCTCCTCGCAAATGTCGATGAGGGCCGGGCCGTGACGTCGGCGAATGCGCCAGTACTGCTGGTGGGCTCGAAGGACGTCGGGAGTGCGGAACAGATCGAGCTGCTGTTCCGGGGCGTGGACGCGCAGGCCGACGGTCGTCGATCGAAGGGGGACCGGTGTCAACTGTGCGTTCCAGCCGCCGCATTGAGAGGGAGGCGTCAATGCTCTTCGCGCACTCCTTGAGGAAAACGACCACATCGTTCAGGGGATCGACGGAGGTAACGATCATGGCGAGGACATGATCGCGAACTTCACGCGCGGCGGGAAGCGGACGGGCTGCCGGGGCGGTTGCAAGTTCCGGGATCGCGTAGATCGCCCACGCTCAGCAGGAGTTGACGTGGCAACATAGGCACGAGACCGGTGATCGTCAGGGTGTCTACGCCAGCTGATCACATCGAGGTCCCGTGCCTGCCGCTCCGTCCTCCCCGGTCCCTGCCGTTCTGGCGAAACTGGGTCCCCTCCACCAGCACGACACCGGCCGCCTGCGCGCCCACCTCCATCGCGTACCCGACCCGCGTTCACGTCGCGGACGGTGGTATCCCCTGGTCGGCTTGCTGCTGATCTGCGCCTGCGCAGTCGTCTCCGGCGCTCGGACCATCACCGAGATCACCGAGTGGGGACAGCGCGCCACCACCACGGTCCTGGAACTGCTCGGCATCCGCCGCCACCTGCCCGGACGTCGCCGCGCCCCGTCCCAGGCCACCCTCCCCCGGCTCTTGGCCGCCCTCGACGGCGATGCCCTGGACGCCGCGATCGGCGCCTACCTGGCCGAACGCGACCACACCGACGTCGGCGCCACCGGCTCGACGCCGCGGCCGACGATCGCCGTGGACGGCAAGGCGCTGTCCGGCTCCGCGCACCGACAGCAGCGCCACCGGCACCTGCTGTCCGCCGTCACCCACGCCCCCACCGTCACCCTGGCCCAGCGGGGGGGGTAGGGGCCAAGACCAACGAGACAGCCGCCTTCCGCCCGCTGCTGGAACCACTCGATCTGGCCGGCACCGTGGTCACCTTCGACGCCCTGCACAGCGTCAAGGACCAGGTGCGCTGGCTGGTGCAGGAGAAGAAAGCCCACTGCATCGCGGTCATCAAGGGAAACCAGCCGACCGCGTCCGCCCAGGTCAAAGCCCTGCCGTGGGAGCAGGTGCCGGTGGCGCACACCGTCTCCGGGACCGGGCACGGCCGGCGGGAGTCCCGCTCGGTCAAGACCATGGCCATCGCGGCGAACCTGGGCGGGATCGCCTTCCCCGAAGCACGGCTCGCCTTGCGTATCCACCGGCGCCGCCAGGAGAGCGGCAGGCGGCAGACCCGGGAGACGGTCTACGCCGTCACCAGCCTCGACACCCACCAGGCCAGCCCTGCCGATCTGGGCGGATACGTACGCGAGCACTGGGGAACCGTAAATTCCAGCCACCATGTCAGAGACGTGGTGTTCGCCGAGGACGCCTCCACCGTCCACACCGGCAGCGCACCGCGCGCGATGGCCGCTTTGCGGAACCTGGCCATCGGCAGGCTACGACTGCTGGGAGCCGACAACATCGCCAAAACCACCCGAGCGATCCGGGACGCACCCGAACACGCCGTCTGGATCCGGGGCATCACCAACAGCCCGCTCCTGCCGGGAACTTGAAACCGCGCTGGTGGACAGCAGGACGGTGTGCAGCTCCCGAACCCGTCGTCATCGCATTGCTGCGGAAAACGAGGTCCGCAATAACGGAGCACGAGCGATTCGGCAGGTTGCGAGGCCGACGGTGTCGGCCTCGCAACCTCCGTCACGCGAATGCCTACTGGTTCTTGCCCAGGCAGAGCACCACGTCGGCGCGGCCGGTCTCGGTGTACCAGGCCACCACACCGGGAACGCTCTTGCACTGGTCACCGTTGCCGGTGTCCTCCCGCAAGACCTTGTACGCGGCCTTGGGGTCCTTGCAATCGATCACGTGCACATCCGGGTTGTCGTCCGTACCGCTCACCTGGACGCAGTCACCGGCGTTGGCGGTAGAGGGGTCACCGGTCACCTCGTCGTAGATCATCCAGATCACGAGAGCGATCAGCCCGATACCCAAGCGGATCAGCAGCTTCTTGAGGGCGCGGGCGCCCTTCTTGGGCGGTTCCGGCACCGGAGCCTGCGGCGGTACGGAGTAGGCAGGATCTTGGTAGGCAGGCGGTGTTGTCACTGGTTCCTCGAAGGTCAGCCGCAGCGGGCAGGGGGGAGGGCGAACATGTTAGCGATCACGTAATGAAGGTCACTGCGTGAAGACGGAACGAGACTGCCGGGTATTCATATCGTGATCAAGGGCCTGTCGTTCCTCATCAGTGAGCAGGAGAGGGTCTTGAACCCATGCCTGGTCGCTGCGGGCATCCCGAACGGTGCTGGATGTCCTGGTCGCCCACTTTCGCGCCGTGTCCCGTGACACGGATCGTGTCCGTGGTCCAGGGATACGGGGGCCGGTGTCCTCAGGTACCCGGTCCGGCCTGGACGCTCCGACGCCCCGCACGATCGCTCCGGTCGTGCGGGGGCGTGCCGTCCGCCGCCGGACATACCGGAGATGAGCTTGCGGAACTTCTTGCGGTGGCCGTACCTCTCCCGGGTCTTGTCCGCCGTGAAGTCCAAATCCTCGACGGCGATAGCCAGGTTGTGCCGCTTCGCCCAGTGCAGGAGCCGGATGAGTGCGTGCCGCATCTGGGCGTCACGGTGGTGTGCGGTGCCGGACAGGTCGTAGCCGGATGTCTGTCGACACGGGCTAACCAGTACTACGTTTGCCCCTCGCGCACGCTCGAACCGCGCGGCGTCATCCGCGGCTACGCCGCGGTGGTCGATCCCGAGGCCGAGCGTCGGCAGGCTACGACTGCTGGGAGTCGACAACATCGCCAAGACCACCCGAGCGATCCGGGACGCACCAGAACACGCCGTCTGGATCTGGGGCATCACCGACAGCCCGCCCCTGCCAGGAACTTGAAACCGCCCTGGCACAGGGGTGGACCAGGCCTCGAGGGCTGCGGCGCTGGGCTCCCGGCGTTTCCTCACGAGGTGGAACAAGGTGCCTGCAAAGAATCCTGCGACGACGAGAAGAAAGATCGCGGTGACTCGCACGAAATACGTTGGAAGCAGTCGCGGCTTGAACCAGCACGTTGATCCCAGCAACGACGCCGGCGACTCTGAACCGCCAGCGTGGCACGCGTTTCCCTCTCATCTTCCAGCGCACAGCCTACGACCCAGTGCCGCGCAGATGTCTTGGCTACTTCACCACGTGGGGCACAGTCTTGAAAACCGTCGTGGCGCAAGTCACCGTGGGTTCAAATCCCACACCCACCGCAGTGGTGGAGAGCCTCTGACCAGCAGGATCGGTCGAGGGCTCTCTTCGGTCCTGTCGCCGCGAGCGACCGTGGTTCCCCGAGGTTCCCCGCCTGACCGGGCACGGAAGGGGCACGGTTTCTTCCGTGCGTGAGCATGGTCAGGCAGAGGGGTCGCACACTGGCGTCATGCTCTCGCCACAGCGGTTCCGAGATGCCCAGCACACGAAGTACCACTTCATTGATCATGTACTCGTGAGCTGTCCGAAGTGCACTGGGATTGCACACATTGCCCCGGTGGCGTCGGCGGCGGACGAGGTTCCTTCCGTGTTCGCGCGCCGCCGTCTCGTCTGTAGGGCGTGCGGTCTGTCGCGAGATGCTGCTGGGGGAGGCTTCCGCCTCTTCCGGGGGCGAGACGAAGCGGCAGATCCCTACTTCGGTCTGCCGTTGAGGTTGCAGACAGAGATGCGACAAGGCTGGCTGTGGGCCTACAACCCGGAACATTTGGAGCTGATCCGGAAGTTCGTACAGGCGCCGTTGCGTGAGCGAGCACCATGGGATGCGCAGGTAAAAAAGATGACCCTCGTCGCGCGGCTACCAACCTGGATCAAGAGCGCGAAGAACAGAGATGAGGTTCTGCGCGCCATCGACCGGATCCGGTCGTCCCTCGCCTGACCAGCTCCGCCGCGCTTCGATCAAGAAGTCGTTCAACCGGGCCATGGCCCACAAGCCGACTGAGCGCACCCTTTCCCCCGGCCGCGGCCGTATCGCCCATCCCGCCTGTCTCTTACTCCTTCACTCCAGGCAGGGCAATCACCTGATATCGGCGCTGGGACGGAGGGGTGGGTCGGGAAGCCCACGGTGTCCGGACGCGATGCTGTCACCTTCGCCTTTCCTCATGCAGATTTGCCGCCCGGGTCCCGTGTCTGGGATCTTGTCCGGGGCGGCGATCTCAAGCAACGCGCTCAGCCGTCGGCACCACTCGCCTCGGCCTCAACCCAGGCCTACTGGTGGAGCCGTGGCCAAGCCGCGAGCAGCGGATCTTCGGACTGTCCATGGCCATACGAAGAAGGAGAAATAGCGTGAACATCGAAAAGGTTACGGCTCGACGTCTCACATCCGAGGAAGTTTCAGAATTGGGCCTCCAGGAGGAAATCTTCGTCGCGGCAGAGCTGGACGATCTTTCTCTCGACTGCTACGCTCCGGCCTTCCTCACGAAGCCGGGAAAGTATTTCGATGGAGGATCCTTTATCGCAAGGACAATTTTCGGTAAGGAAATTCATGTTCTTCCGAACAATGTTGAAGAGCGTGGGATCTGGGTTGCCGACGAGGCCGGGGAAGAAATCGAGGTTCTCCAGAGTGCTGGCGTCCTCCTGAACCTCGCTCTCTTCGTGCCCAACGGGAACAAGGAATCTCTGGAGTCGCTCTACACCGCAGCAAGAGAAGCGTTCGGCGCGGGAATCGTTCAGCGCTGGAACGAGGAAGTCGTGGCGGTGCCGGACGTCAAGGTCGACCTGTTCGAAGAGCCGGCCCGCGGGCGAAAGGGCACGAGCAGCCAGAACCGCGACCGCCGCGCCTTGGACATCTACCCCACCCGAGTGCGGTTCATGGAGCCCAGCGTCGGCTGGAAGTTCATCGTCGAACCGCACCAGGAGACGATCGACGACACGCCGACGATCTGAGCTGACAGCAGCCCGGAGAAGGTACGCCGACGGCTGCGATCTCTCACAGTCCGATTTCTGCACGCAGCATGAGCCAACCGGCTCGGGGCGGGACGGGGCATTGGTGCCGACGCCCCGCCCCGCGTGCCCCGCATAGGTTGCGGAGCGTTCCGCGTATTCGCCGATCAGGCGCGTCGGCTTCCGGCCCCTGCCTGGATTGACCAACGGCCAACCCACGTGCCTATTGGGCCTACAGCAACGGCCCCTGCCGTCAGTACCTGCAGCGGCGCGGCATCCGGCACACGATCCCGGAGAAGGCCGACAGCCGGGCCGCCCGCTTCCGGAAAGGATCGCGAGGCGGACGGCCACCGAGGACCGGTACAAGAAGCGCAACACCGTCGAGCGGGCCATCAACAAGCTGAAGAACTCCCGCGCCGTCGCGACCCGATACGACAAGCGCGGCTACGTCTTCCTAGGCACCGTCACTGCGGCCGCGCTCATCATCTGGCTGCGGTCCTGACGAGCACTGAGACCGGTCACCATCCCAGATCGGCGGGGCGCTGATGTCCGCACGCCACGAGGCTGCCGTTCTTGTCGACGACCGTGGCGTCGTCGGCTGAGTTCACCCACACCGTGATGCCCTGAGCATGAACAACTACGTTGAACGGTGAATCCTCAGGCTCCAGGTCCGTCACCACAGTGAACTCCTCGCCGGGACGCATCCAATGGTCAGTTCCCCAAGGTTCCACCCACAGGCAGAGCCTGCTCTCGGTCTCGTTGCTCACGCTGGTCTTCGACACGCCAGAACCCTGACGAGACCATGATCGGCCGGACAGGCCCTAACCGAGCGGCAGCTCGACACGTCGTCCGAGGCCGGTCTACTCCGCCTCATCGTTCGTAACCATCGCGAACACTCCGCTCGGGATGCCCGGAAGCCCAGCCGCGCCAGACGCCACGGCAAGGAGAACCTCCTCAGCGGCCCCGGTGATGAAGAAGACGTACACCTCGTCGCACTCCTCGCCATCGTCATACACCTCCGCTGCCTCCTGCTCAGCGAGGAAGTCCTCGACCTGGTCGATCCACGGGAAGGGATACGAACCTTCCAGAGCGCCGGGGGCTTCCCGAAGGGGCACATGGATCTCAACGACAATGTCCATGAGGGTCATTGTTGCTGGTCAAGGCCTGGACACATGTACCCACCCAATCTCGGAGCACCGCGAGGCGCGGCAAATCAGCGTGAACCGGACAGCACACCACTACGCCGAAGCCTTGCCCCACAGAGAAGCCCCGCCAGGTACCACCCGACGGGGCTTCAAATTTGCACAAGCATACTACTGTGCGGGGCTCAGCACGTGGGCCGGATCATGGAACTCGACAAGGAGCCTTGGTCCCCATGACGCCAACGAAGCATCCCGCCGAAACTCCGGCGAGACCCTCCGTGACGTTACGGCCGCCTACCACTCGGAGGTCCATAGTTGGCGGTCAGGGTTGCGGCGTACTCGTCCGGGACGGTCCGACCCGCGAAGGTCAGCGGGAGATACGACTCCAGCGCCCCTGACACCTCCAGGAAGGGCCCGAACTGCGCGCGCCATTCGTTCCGTGCGGCTATGTTCGGAAAACCCCGGAAAACTTCCGTGAATTCATCATGCGAAATCTGTTGGGTACTGACGAGCCGAAGTCAGCAACCCCTGCTGGTCACCCGACCTGCTGATCCGCAGTTTTTCCCGGGACAGCGGAGGCGGTCGCTCTCCACGCTTCGAGATGTCGAGTAACGAAGTACGAGAGAACGGCCGCTGCTCATGAGTCTCCCGGTCGACGCGCCCGCAAGTGACGCGTTGGGTGTCTTGTCCCGCTCTCGGGTCGAGTTCCACGAATGCCTCTACGCCCGAGCGGACGCGCTCTTCGAGCTCACAGATGCGGTGCTGTGCACGGACGGACCGGTGAAGACCTGGTCGAGCTGTCGCTGGCGGCTGACACCGGCGCGGGCACGGCGCCCTGTGCGCTGCGCTGGACCGGGGCTGGCTGGAGCCTGACCAGGTTGCGCCGCGCCCTGGCCTCGCTGCCGCTGCCGAAGGCCGCCGACGGCAGGGTTGTGCCGGCCGTGGACGTGAGCTACTGGCTTCGCCCCGACGCACCGACCAGCGAGGACCAGTTGTTCTGCCACGTCTACGGACACGGTGACCGCAAGACGGACCAGTTCATGCCTGGCTGGCCGTACTCCTTCGTCGCCGCGCTGGAGTCCGGCCGCACCTCCTGGGTTGCGCTGCTGGACGCAGACCGCCTGGGCCCCGAGGACGACGCGACCGCCGTGACCGCCGCCCAACTACGCGACGTCGTCGAGCCGTTGATGCAGGCCGGGCACTGGCAGCCGGGCGATCCGGAGATCCTGATCGTCATGGACTCCGGCTACGACGTCGCCTACCTCTCCCACGCCCTGGCGGACCTGCCGACCGTCATGGTCGGGCGCCTGCGCTCGGACCGGGTCATGCTCCGCGACCCGGACCCGGCCCGCTCCGGGCCGAAGGGCGGCCCGGCCACTCCGGCACGGCGGTGTCCTCACCCTCGCCAAGCCCGACACCTGGCACCACCCCGACGTCACCACCACAACGGACACCACCCGCTACGACAAGGCCGAGGCGACGGCCTGGGACCGGATACACCCACGGCTCACCCACCGAGGCCCTGGCTGGAGCACGTGGAAGAGGAACTACCCATCCTGCATGGGATGTTGGTGCGACTGCGGGTCGAGCGCCTGCCGGGCGACCTCGATCCGAAACCGGTCTGGCTGTGGTGCTCGGCCACCGGCGCCACACCCGCGGACGTGGACCGCTGGTGGCAGTCATTCCTCCGCAGATTCGATCTTGAGCACGCCTTTAGGCTGATAAGCAGACGCTCGGCTGGACGTGCCCGAAGGTCCGCCGCGCGAACACCGCCGACCTGTGGACCTGGCTGGTCATCGCCGCCCACACCCAGCTCCGCCTCGCCCGGCCGCTGGCCGCGGACCTCCGCCGCCCCTGGGAGAAGCCGGCCGAGCCCGGCCGACTCACCCCCGCCCGCGTTCGCCGGGGGTTTCGCAACGTCCGCGCGACGGCAGCGCCTGGCCGGCGGCCGCACCGAAACCGTCCGGCCAGGCCCAGGGCGACCTCCCGGCTCGAAGAACAAACAGCGAGCCAAGCGCCACGACGTCGGCAAGACGGTCAAAAGCGCCGAGTCGATCAAGGAGCATCAAGCCCGCCGAGACTAAACGTCAAGCTGAGGCATACACCGCCCGGCCCACCACAAAGTGGGCGCCAAGCCCCGACGTCGAACGTCACCACCGCCCCGGCACCGAGCCCTCCCCGGCAGTCGGGTTGGATAGCAATGTGGCGTGACAGTCAGAGACAAGGGGGAAGGGATTGTTCACGTTCTTTGTGGTGGGCTTGGCGCTAGGGCCTGTGTGACGTCGTGATCAGCTGGTGGGTTCTGCCCTCTTCGGGCGGTGGAATCCGGTAAGACGTTGGTTGTGACTCGTAGGCAACTCACCGACGATCAGTGGAAGTT
>NZ_JBIAQF010000024.1:0-153709 GCF_042888885.1 Streptomyces sp. NPDC002742 | reverse complement strand
CACTTGGCGATCGACCACACCGTCAGCGCGGTATCCCCGATCCCCAGCGCCGTGCCGACCTGGCGGGCCACGCCACCGGTGAAGACCACGATCAGTGAACTGACCACCGCCAGCACCATCAGTGCGATCGTCACGCCGACGCGCACCGGCAGGATCTTCCACACCGGGCGGCCCTCGGGCACGTCATAGACGACGTTCGCGGCGCGGATGAACGCCGCGACGTACCCGGATGCCGACCACACGGCCACCACCAGGCCGACGATCGCCACGATGGAGCCGGTGCCGGCGTTGCCCTGCAGTTGCTCGACGGCGCGGGTGATGATGTCGCGGGCCGGGCCCGGGGCGAGCTGCCTGAGATTGTTCAGCACCTTGTCCGTGGTCGACCTGCCGGTGATGCCCAGCAGGGAGACCAGGACCAGCAGGGCCGGGAACAGGGCGAGGACCCCGTAGTACGTCAGCGCCGCCGCCCGGTCGGCCAGCTCGTCCTTACTGAGAAACCTGGGGAATGCCGCCCGGAAATGCGACCGGTTGTAAGCTGAACAAACGGCCCTTGACCTGCAAAAACGCAGGCAGGGAGCCTACTTGCAGGAGCCTTCCGATGTTGCGTACCATGTTCAAGTCCAAGATCTAGAATTTTGGCGTTTGTGCAGGTCAGGGGCCTTGTAGAGTGGCTCGGGTCAGCAAATGGTCAGCATCGGGCTTGAGGGTGTTCCGGCTTGCTGACCTGGTGGCTGCCGTGGCGGGGGCCTGGACACAGGTGCCTGGCTTCCGCTTGGGACGTTCGCTGCGTTACTCGACAGCTCGTCCGCGGCACGGGTCCTGAGTGAGTGGGCTGCGTTCGGGGCCGAATCGGCGTGCCTTGTGGATGCCGCCTGCCCCCCTCCGGTCGCTACTGCGACCTCGCCCGCCCTGGTGTCCTTCTCGTCCACTGTGCCGGCGTCATGGGCCTCGGCTTCGGCACCGTCGTCATTTCCGACACCGAGACCGAAGCCGCAGCCGACTCCACTGCGTCGGCCCTCCGCGTGACCTGCTGCGCCATGGTCACCCGCGCCCTCGAGCGGGGCTGGTCCCGGGTCTGCAGGGCAGCGGCTGCCGCGCCACCCGGGGGCCTGCGCGGGTGGGCGATGACGTGCTGAGCGCGCCCACTGGGTGAGATGTTCGAGGGAAGGGCGGGCGGCGCCCGACCCGTACGTACCGGCAGGGACCCCTGTATCCGCCATGCCGCCGCCTCCCAGCAGCAATACTGGATGCATGGACACGACGATCACTGCCCCCCGCGCCGAGGTGCTGCGGGACCGCTACCGCAGCCGACTGCCCGAGCGCTTGCAGGAGCTGGCCGGCCCCGTCGAGGGCAACGTGGACCTGCCGCTCCACATCGTCTGGTCCGGGCGGACGAGCTACAGCCTGGACCGTCCGAAGTCCCGCATGACGCTCTACCGGACCGTCCTCGCCGAAGGGCTGAGTGAGGACCTGGTGGCCCTCCTGCACCACCGGCTGCTCACCGAGCAGTGGCCCGTGCTGCGACGCTTGATCAGTCCCTACATCCGCGAGGTCTGGGAGGGCGCCTTCCCCGAGCTGCTCCGCACCGCTCCGGCCGGCACGACCGCCGCGTGAAGCTCACTCCGCTCCACGAGCGTCTCCTCGCCGACATCCTCGACCTCGGCTCCCCCTACCCTCTGGTCCTCACCGGCGGATACGCTGTGCAGGCCCACGGCCTGGTCGAACGCTTCAGCCGTGACCTCGACGTCGCCACCGAGAACCCCGCTCCGATGCAGGAGATCGTCGCCTCACTCACAGCAGGCCTCAGCGCGCGCGGATGGCGGACCGCGCACGTCCAGACCGATCCGCTCAGCGGCCGGTTCCTCGTCACCGATCCGGACACCGGCGAGGAGTGCGAGGTCGACGTCCTCAAGGAGTCGTTCTGGGCTCCGCCTGCCCAGACCCCCTACGGCCCCGTTCTTTCCCTCGACGACGTGATCGGCACCAAGGTCCGTGCCCTCGCCGACCGCGGCACCGTTCGCGATCTCATCGACGTCCAGGCTGCCTCCCGCCACCGCTCCACCGCCGACCTCGAAACCTCGGTCGCCGTCGCGCCCACGACGAGTTCAGCCTCGAAGACCTCCGGGACCGGCTGATCGGCGCGGACTGGTACGAGGATGAGGACTACACCGCGTACGGGCTCACCTCCCGGCAGATCGAAGAACTCAAGGCGTGGGCGCTGGAGTGGGCGGAGGATCTGGGTGCGCGGATCCATGACGAGAACGCCTGAGCTTGTTCTTTATCTACCAAGATCTTCCAGGCTTGCCGGTGGCCTTGAGGGACTCGGGGCGTTTGACGGTTTTTCCGACGTCGTAGCGGGGTGCCCGGTGTTTGTTCTTGGTGCCGGGTGGTCGTCCGGGACCGGTGCCACGAGGTTGGGGAACACGGGCGGGACAGAGCAAGTGTGCGCGGATGTTCCTGAACCCCCGGCGGACCCGGGTTGGGGTGAGCCGGTTGGGCAGGGCGGGTTTCTCCCAGGGCCGGCGGAGGTCTTCGGCGAGCGGTCGGGCGAGCCTGAGCTGGGTGTGGGCGACGATCAGGATCCAGGTCCAGCGGTCCGCGGCCTCGGGAGTGCGGAGTTTCGGGGTGGTCCATCCAAGGGTCTGCTTCGCGAAGCGGAAGGTGTGCTCCAGATCGAAGCGGCGGAGAAATGCCTGCCAGAATCGGTCCACGTCGTCGGGGGTGGCGCCGGTCTTGGAGGACCATAACCGCACCGGTGGGGCATCCCGTTCCTTCGACAGATGCTCGACCTTCAGGCGCATCAACGTCCCTTCAACCAGGGGTAGTTCACCGTCATGGTCGAGCCATGAGGAACGGTGGGTAAGTCGGGGGTGGACCCGGTCCCACGCCTGAGTCTCGGCCTTGCCGTAGTTGCTCGTGTCGGTGACTGTGGTGATCGCGGGCTCGGGCCAGGTCTCCGGCTTGGTGAAGCGGAACTCCGGACCGTGCTTGGGCGGCCGGCCGTTGACGCCGTGCATCCTGGGTGGTTTCGGCAGACGCATCACGCGGTCGGATCGGACCCGGCCGACCATCTCGACCGGCAGGTCGCGCAGGACCCGGGCAAGGCGGGTGACGTCGTAGCCGGCGTCACTGACGATCACGATATGCGGGTCCCCGATGCGAGAGGGCTTCGACCTCTTTCCCCGCCCAAACTGATGAACTCATCAAGGGCTTCCTCGACAGCCGATGCCTTCCCCCGACCACCTTGAGCATCTGGTCTTTGCTCTCCACGACCACACCGGGCTCCTTCCCGCGCTTGCGGTGGATGCCTGCGAGCGCATCGTCCAGCACGCAGGCCGCGACCTCGGAGACATCCGGACGCATCGCGCAGCAGACGGCCACTACTTGGTCTCGGTCGTCCTCCGTCTATATCGGCAAAGCCCGCAATCCCGACGGATTCGCTGCCTGGACATCATCGACAGGCTCGCGCAAGTAGGTGCCTACAGCTTGAACGCTGCTCTGGAGTACGAGCGCTAATCGGAAACTCCCGTTCCTGGTCACCAACGGCTTGGTCCTCCTTCGCCCAGCGGAACCTGGCATGCTGGCTCGCCGAAAAGTCCCCCTCGCACCTCCCAGCTGAAAGGTCTGGATGCTGCGGAGGGTGCCGATGATGTTGATCTCGACGATCTTGTTCCACTCGTCGGGATTGATGTCCGGGAACTCGACGAGGGCGTTGGAGCCGACGATGCTCCTCAGGACGCGCGGGGTGCCGAAGGTTTTCTGAGCGTCGTCGAAGGCCGCAGTCCACTGCTCTTGGTCGATGATGTCGAGTCCGGCGAAGTGGGCCTTCGCTCCGCCTCCGGTGAAATCGTGGACGAGTTCGTTTGCGCGTTCTTCACTGCCGCCAGTGATGACGACGGACTCGCCCTCGTCGGCGATGCGCCGTGCGGTGCGGTCGCGCTCGACGGCTGCCCAACTTCGACAGCGTGACGCCCTGAACGACCGGCCGGATCTCACGCGTGCAGGCGCGCGGCATGACCACCTCACACGAAACCGCTGGTGGTGAGCCTTCCTCTAATGCCTCCACCTGCCTGATGGCCCATCAGCCAAGTCGGCATCCGATCAGCGTCAGCCCGAGGCAAGTTTCCGTACGCGCCCCTGGTCGGAGGCTTCGCGGCTGCTTGAACCGCGCAGAATGCGCAGGCGAGAAGCCTGCTCCCCCGGGCGCTCGATGTTGTACAAGTTCTTCGAGTCGAAGAGGGGCCGATGTACAGTGAAGGCCGCCCTTGACCTGCAGAAAGCAGGCAGGGAGCCGTCCTCCAGGAGTCCAAAGTGCTGCGTACTCTGTTCAAGTCCAAGATCCACCGTGCCACGGTCACCCAGGCCGACCTGCACTACGTCGGATCCGTCACCATCGACGCCGATCTGCTGGACGCCGCCGATCTGCTGCCGGGTGAGCTCGTCCACATCGTCGACATCACCAACGGTGCCCGCCTGGAGACGTACGTCATCGAGGGGGAGCGCGGCTCGGGCGTCGTCGGGATCAACGGAGCGGCGGCCCATCTCGTGCACCCCGGTGACCTGGTGATCATCATCAGTTACGCTCAGGTCACCGACGCCGAGGCGCGGGCGCTGCGGCCGAGCGTCGTGCACGTGGACAGCGACAACCGGATCGTGGCTCTCGGCGCCGACCCGTCCGAGCCGGTACCGGGCTCGGACCAGCAGCGCAGCCCGCAGGCCGTCACCGCCTGATCCGCGACGGCATCGCAGGACCCCTGGACCCGAGGACCCGAGGAGTGCCCGTGAGCGACATCGAGATCCGCGACGACCGGCCGGCCGGGCGCCTTGAAGCGTTCGCCGGTGATCAAGTGGTCGGGCACATCGAGTACTTCGTCCTGGAGGAACCCGCCCGGGCCCTCGTCCCCGTGCACACCATCGTGGAGCCGGAGCACGAGGGCCAGGGCATCGCCGGCTCCCTCGCCCGCGAGCTGTACGTCATGGCCGCACGCGAGGGCGTCGTCGTCGCCCCGCTCTGCCCGTACGTCGTGAAGTGGGCGCAGCGGCACCCCGAGGAGGCTCCGGTGGCCGACCCGGCGCTGCTGACCGCCGCGGTGGACTGGCTCAAGGCGCATCCGGGACGTTTCTGATGGCAGATGTGCCGCTCCCGCACGGGTTCGGACCGCTCGCCCTGCTGCACACCTCGCCGACGCATGTCCCCGTCTTCGACGCGCTGCGCGACGAGTCCCACCCGGGCCTGGAACTGCGCCACCTGGTCGACGAGGAACTGCTCGCGAGAGCCCGCCGCGAAGGGCCCGAAGCGGTCGCCGACGATGTGCGGGCGCTGGTCGGCCGGGCCGTCGCCGACGGCGCCCGGGTCGTGCTCTGCACCTGCTCCACGATCGGCGCGGTCGCGGAGCGGGCCGACGCCGGGGTGCCCGTGCTCCGCGTGGACCGCCCCATGGCCGCCGCGGCGGTGGCGGCCGGCCCCCGGGTCGTCGTCCTCGCGACGGTGGCGAGCACCCTGGAGCCGACCGTCGCCCTGGTCGAGGAGGAGGCCCGCCGCGTCGGCCGCCCCGTGGACGTCCGTACGGAACTGGTCGACGGCGCGTGGGCGCTGTTCGAGGCGGGTGACACGGACGGCTGCGCCCGCGTGGTGGCCGACGCGGCCGACGCCGTCAGCCACGCCGACGCGATCGTTCTCGCGCAGGCGTCCATGACCGCGGCCCAGCGGTTCACCACCACCGCGGTGCCGGTGCTGTCGAGCCCGCGCCCGGGGCTCGCCGCGGCGGCGGACGCGGTCCGCGCGGTCCACTCCGGGTAGGCCCGTCGGCCGTTCCGGCATCGCGCCCCTGGGCGGGCCGACCATGGTCCGAGCGCCCAGGGCAGGGACTGACTCGTGGCCGGGCGTCGCACCTCGCGCGGGCCCGTCCGGCCGCCGTCCCTCGCGCGACGGGGTGAGTGGGTGCGCCCCGGCCGGGTACGCGTGGGACAAGTCCAGAGCCGACGCACCGACTGGCTGGAGGACCGCCATGACGCATCCGTACCCCGACCCGGTACCACCGGGACCGACCCCGGGTCCGAGCCCCGAGCCCCCGGGGCCGAGTCCCTTCCCCGACCCGACGCCGCACCCCGGCGGCCCCCCTCCCGCCCCGGGACCGAAGCCGAAGCCGGGCGGTCCCGACCCCGTTCCCGGGCCGGAGCCCGTACCCGGGCCGGACCCCGTTCCTGGTCCGGAGCCCGTCCCGTCACCCTCCCCGATCCCGAAACCGCCGGGCCCCGACCCGGTACCCGAACCCCAGCCCCAGCCCGGGCCCCTGACCTGACGGACGTCCCCGTGCGCCCGGCCTCGACGGGTCGCAGGCCGGGCGCGTGAGGAACCGGGACTCCCGCGCCCGGCCGGGGCCGCCCGGCTGCCGCGCCGCGCGTCGGCCGGCTCTTGTCACCAGGTCACGCCCTAGCCCGGGGCACGCGGAAGCCGCCGCGTTCCCGGCTCCGGGAACGCGGCGGCTTCGGCGACGGTGTGGTGCGCGGCCTGGCCCGGCGAAGTCATGTGCCGCGCCGAGCCGGGTGCCGAGCACCGGGGCTGATCCGGGCCGGGGTGATCCGGGCCCGGGGCCCTACGCCTCGACCTCCGACCGGTCGCCGCCCCACAGCGTGTGGAACGACCCCTCGCGGTCCGTCCTGCGGTATGTGTGTGCCCCGAAGAAGTCCCGCTGCCCCTGGGTCAGGGCGGCCGGCAGGCGCTCGGCGCGCAAGGCGTCGTAGTAGGCGAGGGCCGCCGAGAAACCGGGCGCGGGCACGCCCTGGCGGGTCGCGGCGACGAGAACCTCACGCCAGTCGTCCTGGGCCGCCGCGATCTCCTGCGCGAACGTCTCGTCCGACAGCAGGCTCGGCAGGTCGGGCCGGGCGTCGTAGGCGGCACGGATGCGGTCGAGGAAGGCCGCCCGGATGATGCAGCCGCCGCGCCAGATCGAGGCGACGGAACCGAGGTCGATGCTCCAGTCGTACTCGTCGCTGCCCGCGATGATCTCGTGGAAGCCCTGCGTGTACGAGACGATCTTCGACGCGTACAGCGCCTGCTCCACCCGGTCCGCGAAGGCCGCGGCCTCGGACGCGTCGAGCTGCCGGGCCTTCGGGCCGGCGAGGCCGCGCGAGGCGGCGCGCAGGTCGGCGTGTCCGGACAGGGAACGGGCGAAGACCGCCTCGGCGATACCGGACACCGGCACGCCCAGGTCCAGCGCGATCTGCACGGTCCAGCGGCCCGTGCCCTTCTGCTCGGCCCGGTCCTGGACCACGTCCACGAACGGCTTGCCGGTCGCCGCGTCGACATGCGAGAGCACCTCGGCGGTGATCTCGATCAGGTACGAGTCGAGCCGCCCGGTGTTCCAGGTGCGGAAGATGTCGGCGATCTGTGCGGGGGAGTACCCGGCGACGTCGCGGAGCAACTGGTAGGCCTCGCCGATCAGCTGCATGTCGGCGTACTCGATGCCGTTGTGGACCATCTTCACGAAGTGCCCGGCACCGTCGGGACCGACATGCGTGACACACGGCGACCCGTCGGTGGCCTTCGCGGAGATCTTCTCCAGCATCGGGCCGAGCGAGGCGTACGACTCGACCGAGCCGCCCGGCATGATGCTGGGCCCGTGCAGCGCGCCCTCCTCGCCGCCGGAGACGCCCGTGCCGACGAAGTGGATGACCTGCTCCCGCAGCGCGCGCTCACGGCGCCGGGTGTCCGCGAAATGCGCGTTGCCGCCATCGATGATCATGTCGCCGGGTTCCAGGAGCGGGGCGAACTCCTGGATCACCGCGTCGGTCGGATCGCCCGCCTTCACCATGATCACCAGACGTCGGGGCCGCTCCAGCGCCGCCACGAACTCCTTCGCGGTCTCGGCGGCCACGAAGGTGCCCTCGTGGCCGAACTCCTCCACCAGCGCGTTCGTCTTCGCCACGGTGCGGTTGTGTACGGCGACCGCGTAACCGTTGCGCGCGAAGTTGCGGGCGAGGTTGCGCCCCATGACCGCGAGACCCGTGACGCCGATCTGGGCTGAAGTGCTCATTCGGTTGGCTCCTAAGAGGTGCGGTAAGTCCGGTGGCCGACAGGGGAGAAGATCCCGGTATCAGTGCTGCCGGTCGTACTCGTCCGTGCTGCCCGCCAGTATTGCCCCAGGCCGTCCTGAGGCGTCGGAGGTGTCCACGTAGGAGAACGTCCCCGCGTCGCGAGGGCGGATTTCGGACAGCCCTTACGGGGCCGGCTGCCGGCGGCGGGGAGCCCGGGCGCCCCGGACGCGGGCCCCGCTTCCGCGCTGTCGCATCCGGCGCGCGGGACGGCCGCCCGTCGCCGGACACAGGAACCCGATGTCGACAGGCCTCGGAGGGGTGGGCGGTACACCCCGGTCCGGCGCCGTCACGGTCACCCACCGTACGGAGCGAGTTCGGGCCGACGGCGGTCCGGGAGTCGGTCGACCGCCGTTTCGGAGCGACCGGTTGCCGCCTTGTCCTGGCCTGTTCCCAGCGCTTACTTTTGCCGCTCCTGACGCATGTCTAGGGGGCTCCCTCATGGCCGTACGCGGTCGGCACCGCCGGTACCAGCCGAACAGGATCAACCGCGCCTCACTCACCGTCACGGCGGGTGGCGCCGGGATCGCTCTCCCGCTCGTCGGAGCCGGAGTCGCCCACGCGGCCGATGTCGGGACCTGGAACAAGGTCGCCGCCTGCGAGTCCAGCGGCAACTGGAGCATCAACACCGGCAACGGCTATTACGGCGGACTGCAGTTCACCCAGTCCACCTGGGAGGCGTACGGCGGCAGGGCCTACGCCGGGCGCGCGGACCAGGCCACGAAGGACCAGCAGATCGCCGTCGCCGAGAAGGTGCTGAAGGGCCAGGGACCGGGCGCCTGGCCGGTGTGCTCGGTCCACGGAGGGCTGACCAGAGGCGGTGCGACCCCCGACATCAGCCCGGCGGGGACCGCGCCGCGGACGGCGAAGCCGCGCTCCGTGCGGGACGTGAAGCCGCAGACCACACCGCAGTCGCAGGCCGGGACCGCCGAGATGTACACCGTCGTGCACGGCGACACGCTCTCCGGTATAGCCGACTCCCGGCATGTCCAGGGTGGCTGGCAGGGGCTGTACGACGCGAATCACGCCACCGTCGGCTCCGACCCGGACCTGATCCTGCCGGGCCAGCGGCTCACCCTGCGCGGCGGGGCCCAGGCGCCCTCGCACACGCAGCACGCGCCGACGAGCGCGCCGTCGACGACGCGCACCCGGACACCGGCGAAGGCGCCCACGCGAACACCGGCGAAGAAGGCCTCGACCCACACGACGTCCCCGCACAGGACCACCCCTGACAAGGCCGAGACGCACTCCCTCGTGGCCCCGGTGCACGCGGCGACCGGCACGCCCTACCGTGCCGCCGGCTCCCACTGGTCGAAGGGCTACCACACCGGCGTGGACTTCCCCGTGGCGACCGGTACCTCCGTCGCGGCGGTCGCCGCCGGTCATGTGGTCAGCTCGGGGTGGGGCGGATCGTTCGGCTACCAGGTGGTGATCCGGCACGCCGACGGCCGCTACACGCAGTACGGCCACCTCTCCGCGATCTCCGTCAAGGCGGGACAGAGTGTGGTGGCCGGCCAGCGCATCGGCCGCTCCGGGTCGACGGGCAACAGCACGGGCCCGCATCTGCACTTCGAGGTGCGGACGGGGCCCGGCTTCGGTTCGGACATCGACCCGGTGGCTTATCTCCGGGCGGGCGGCGTCAGGATTTGACGCGGGTGCGGTGGTGGTGGACGAACGGCATCGGCACGTAGGGCACACCGAGCATGGCGGTCAGGAAAGGCAGCTCGTCCCCGGCCGCCGGGTCCCGCGAGGCGACGACCTCCATAGCCGGCACGGCGGCCTTGAGCGGAGCCGGTACGAACACGGCGCCGACGGCGGACTGCGCAGCCGCCCGGAACACGCCCTCCCCGCCCGCATGGGGAGCCGGTCGCACCCCGCTCTTGGCACCCGGCCGCGAAGCCGGTACGAACCCGTCGCCGCCCCCGGCCGGCTTGGGCAACCCGGCCAGCAGGTCCTCCACGGTCGCCTCCGTGACCGTGAGAGCTCCGAGGTCGGCGGCGACCGGGAGAGCCGCCCCGGGGAGGCACCGCTCCGATACGGCCGCGACGACCGGTTCGGGGAGGGGTGACTCCGATACGGCCGCCGGAACCGGCTCGTCGGCGGGCCGACGGGTGCCGTCGGCCCGCTGCCCGGCGTCCGCCCGTGGCACGGCCGCGGGCTCCGGGGGAGCGGTCGCGGTTCGGTCGCCGCTGCCGATCCGCTCGATGGTGAGCAGGATCAGACCGCCCGCCGCGACGACGCCGCAGCCCAGCGCGAGCGCGGTGCCGGTCGCGCCGTAGCGGAAGGTCTCGCCGAACATCGTGATGCCGATCGCGGCAGCCACGACGGGGTTCACGACCGTCAGCGTGGCCAGCGGCGCCTCCAGGCCTGCGCCCCGGTAGGAGGCCTGTGAGATCAGCATGCCGGCGGTCGCGAAGACCCCTATGGCCGCGAGGCTGGACAGGTTGGCCATAGAGACGTGCTGCGACCAGTCCACCGCGACGGTCTTGGTGAACACGGAGGACAGGCTGAAGGCGACGCCCGCCGCGACCGCCAGCAGCACACTGCGCACGGCCGGGTGCCGGTGCGCGGCGCGTCCCGCCGCCATGAGGGCCGCGACCGCGCCGCCCGCCACCACGCCCAGCGCCAGGCGCTGGGCGTTGCTCAGGGACTGCGCGTCGGACGTGCCCACCAGGGCCAGCAGACCTGCCAGACCCACGGTGGCCATGATCGCGCCACGCCAGGCGGCCGCTCCGGCCCTGCGGCCGACGAACAGGGCCGCCATCGGAAGCGCGAAGACGATGGTCAGCGCGCCGAGCGGCTGTACGAGGCTCAGCGGGCCGAACGCGAGGGCGACCACGTGCAGCAGCCCGCCCAGGCCGGTCAGCGCGACGGCGGCCCACCAGCCCGGCCTGCGCAGCGGTGCGTAGGTCTGGCCGGGCGAGGTCACCGCGACCCGCTCCTGAATGATCGCGCCACCCGCGTACGCCACTGCCGAGACGAACGAGAGCACTACGGACAAAGCGAGGGCACTCATGAGTCCCTCCTCTGCGTACGGCGCGGAGCGGCGGCCCGGCGCGACGAACGGTCGGCTTCCATGGGAACAACGATGCCCCGCGAATTAGTTCTCGTCGTCGTCCCTGAGCAGTCATTGGGTCCTACTGCCGATGGAGTACGAATCGCCCCTTGTCCTCCCCAGGGTGGGCGACACCACGGACCGATCCACTGGTGGTTACCCCTAGGGGGCTTGGTACTACTGGTCTTCGTGGACCTCGACCCCCAACTCGCTGCGCTCGACGCACTCGGCGGATTCTTCGTACTACGCGTCGGCGTACCTCCGCGCGGCCCCCTGCCCACCCTCGCCGGCGCCTGGGCCGGCCCGCGAAGCGGGACGCCCGCGGAGGTTTACGGGGATCCGGTAACTTTTCGGATCGACAAGGTCGCACAGAGCATTCGGGCGCCCGAGTCGCGTGTCGCGGTCTCGGTGGCGCAGCAGGGTCTCGCCGCCCGCTTCTGGTCGGTCGCGCTCGGTGCCGCCGCGCTCTGCGGCCGGCTGCCCGACCTCGATCCGGAACTGCTGCGCTGGGACCCGGACGCCGGCGTCCCGGACGACCTCTGGCTCTCCGAGGTCCGCACCCGGCCGGTGACCGATCTCGACGCGGTCGTACGCGCCGGACTTCTCGTCCCGCTGAACGCGGCCCTGCGCTCGCGCCACCGCGTCTCACCCCGCCTGCTGTGGGGCAACGCGGGCTCCGCCCTGGCCGGGACCGTCCGTCAGCTGGACCGCTGGGCGCTCACCCATGGACGCCCGGACGTGGGGGAGCGGGCCAGGACACTCGCCGGCCGGCTCTTCGCGCACCCCGACCTCGCCGGCACCCTCGACCCGAGGACCCTGCGCCGCCGCAGCTGCTGTCTCTACTACCGGGTGCCCGGCGGCGGAGTCTGCGGCGACTGCTGCTTCGAACGGCCGCCTCGTCCCGTGCCCCGCCGGACCTGACGCAAGGGCTGCCCTCGTGGTCTTCCGTATCGGCTTCAACTGAGTGACCATGAGGGGCACCAGCCGGCTACGACAGGGGTTCTGTGTGCGCGTGGGACTGCTGACCCGGGAGTATCCGCCGGACGTGTACGGCGGTGCGGGCGTCCATGTCGAGTTCCTCGCAAGGGAGCTGCGCGCCCTCACGGAACTCGACGTGCACTGCTGGGGCGAGGGCGGCGCCGGCGGGGTCGTCCGTCACCGGCCCTGGACCGCACTGGACGGCGCCAACGACGCCCTGCGCACCTTCTCCGTGGACCTGTCCATCGCCGCCGCGCTCGAAGGCCGCGAACTGGTCCACTCCCACACCTGGTACGCCAACCTGGCGGGACACTTCGGAAAGCTCCTGCACGGCATCCCGCATGTGATGACCGCCCACTCCCTCGAACCGCTGCGCCCCTGGAAGGCCGAGCAACTGGGCGGCGGCTACGCCCTGTCCAGCTGGGCCGAGCGCACCGCCATCGAGGCCGCGGACGCCGTGATCGCCGTCTCCGGCGCCATGCGCGAGGACATTCTCGGCTGCTACCCCGTTCTGGATCCGGCCCGGGTGCGCGTCGTGCACAACGGCATCGACACCTCCCTCTACCGGCCCGACCACGGCACCGACGTGCTGGAGCGGATCGGCCTGGACACCGGACGCCCGTACATCCTGTTCGTCGGTCGCATCACCCGGCAGAAGGGTGTGCCCCATCTCCTGCGCGCGGTACGGGACATCGATCCGGCCGCGCAGGTGGTCCTGTGCGCGGGTGCCCCCGACACCCCGGAGATCGACCGGGAGTTCCGCGAGCTGTACCAGGAGCTGAGCGCGGTGCGCGACGGTGTGCACTGGATCCGGCAGATGCTGCCGCGGCCAGAAGTCATCCAACTCCTCACCCACGCGGCCGTGTTCGTCTGCCCCTCGGTCTACGAGCCGCTCGGCATCGTCAATCTGGAGGCGATGGCCTGCGGGACGGCGGTGGTGGCCTCGCGTGTCGGCGGCATCCCGGAGGTCGTCGAGGACGGCGAGACCGGCCTTCTCGTGCCGCTCGGGGGCGACTTCGAGGCGGGGCTCGCGACGGCCCTTGACTCCGTGCTCGCCGACCCCGACGGGGCCCGCCGCATGGGCGAGGCCGGACGGCTGCGCGCGGTGAGGGAGTTCGGCTGGGACGCGGTGGCCCGAAAGACCGTCCGGTTGTACGAGGAAGTCCTCAAACCGGGGTAACCATCGGACAGTTGAGCTTCAGGAACACGGGCGGGTCCGGGTGTCCGGACCTGGCCCGACCGGGCGTAGAGGGGCGGCGGCATGCGGCGCGGTGGACCTTCGGTGCTGGGAATCGTACTGGCGGGCGGTGAGGGCAAGCGGCTGATGCCGCTCACGGCGGACCGGGCGAAACCGGCGGTGACCTTCGGCGGCACGTACCGCCTCGTGGACTTCGTACTCTCCAATCTCGTCAACGCCGACATCCTGCGCGTCTGCGTGCTCACGCAGTACAAGTCGCACTCGCTGGACCGGCACATCACCACCACCTGGCGGATGTCGAGCCTGCTCGGCAACTATGTGACGCCCGTACCGGCCCAGCAGCGGCTCGGGCCCCGCTGGTATCTGGGCAGCGCGGACGCGATCCTCCAGTCGCTCAACCTGATCCACGACGAACAGCCCGAGTACGTCGCGGTGTTCGGCGCCGACCACGTCTACCGGATGGACCCCCGGCAGATGCTCGCCCAGCACATCGAGGGCGGCGCGGGGGTGACGGTGGCGGGGGTACGGGTGCCGCGCGCCGAGTCGTCGTCGTTCGGGGTCATCAGCCCCGGTTCCGACGGCCAGAGCGTGCGGGGCTTCCTGGAGAAGCCCGCCGACCCGCCGGGCCTCGCGGACGACCCCGAGTGCGTGTTCGCCTCGATGGGCAACTACCTCTTCACCACCAAGGCACTGATCGAGGCGCTCCAGCGGGACGCCGAGGACGAGAACTCCGTGCACGACATGGGCGGTTCGATCCTGCCGGCGCTCACCGAGCGGGGCGAGGCGCAGCTGTACGACTTCAGCGACAACCACGTTCCCGGCGAGACCACCCGCGACCAGGGCTACTGGCGTGACGTGGGAACCCTCGACGCCTACTACGACGCCCACATGGATCTGATCGCCGAGCGTCCCGCCTTCAACCTGTTCAACCGCAGCTGGCCGGTCTACACGAGCTCCGGGCAGCTGTCGCCCGCGCGCTTCAACGCCGGAGGCATCGCGAGCGAGTCGATCATCAGCGCGGGGTGCCTGATCCGCGGGCAGGTGACGCGGTCGGTGCTGTCGCCGGGTGTGGTCGTCGATCCGGGGGCGGTGGTGCAGGGCTCGATCCTGCACGACAACGTCAAGATAGGCCGGGGTGCCGTGGTGCGCGGCGCGGTGCTCGACAAGAACGTCGAGGTGCCGCCGGGCGCGACCATCGGGGTCAACCCGGAGCGCGACTCCGATCTCTACACGGTCTCCAAGGGCGGCGTGATCGCCCTGGGCAAGGGCCAGCGCGTCCCCTGACCGGCCGCCGCGCGCGACAACGGCCTCGGACACCCGGCCCTTCGGGCTCGGTGACTCCGGGGCCGTTCGTCACGGCATTTGTCATGTCCCTGGACAGTGGACGGAATCCCGTGCTGTCATGCCAACTGCCGTGGATGACAACGTTGTACAGGGCTGACAACGATGTCATCCGCTGTGGCGGTCTCGGACGTGGCGTGCCCGGACGCGACGCGTCCGGCGGGATCTCGCCCGGTTGCCCGGAAAGCCGGTCTCCCGCCCCGACCATGCATGAGGACAACGTTGTCGATCACCGGAGGTCTCCCGCATGAGATGGACCCGGCGCCTGCGCCTGTGCACGGCCGGGCTGGTGACAGCCTCGGCGCTGTTCGCCCTGCCCACCGCACAGGCCGCCGAGCCGCGTGACGGCCAACTCACCGATCTGGTCAACCCGTTCATCGGAACGGAGAACGAGGGCAACACCTATCCCGGCGCCGCCGTGCCCTTCGGCATGGTGCAGTTCTCGCCGGACACCGGACACAACACCGGCTACGACCACTCCCAGAACCACGTCCGCGGCTTCTCCCTCGTCCATCTCTCGGGCGTCGGCTGCGGCCTCGGCGGTGACCTGCCGGTCCTGCCCACGACGGGTGACGTCACCCAGACGGATGACGCACGGTACGAGGCCGAATTCGGCCACGACACCGAGGAGGCGCACCCGGGCTTCTACGAGGTCGGCCTGAAGTCCGGGATCGAGGCCGAGCTGACGGCCACCGCGCGCACCGGCGTGCAGCGCTACACGTTCCCGGCCACCGGCAAGGCCAACGTGCTGCTGAACGCGGGCCAGTCGCTGCACAGGACGGTCTCGACGAAGGTGGAGATCCTGGACAACCGGACCGTCCGCACGGCGATCACCGGCAGCGGCTTCTGCCAGGCCACCAAGCCGTACACGGTGTACACGATCACCCGCTTCGACCGGCCGTTCACCACTTCGGGCACCTGGAACGGCGACACCGTCACCGAGGGTTCCCAGGAGACCGCCGGCACCACCGGGCGCACCGGGGCCTTCGTGCGCTTCGACACCACCAAGGACCGCACGGTCGAGGCGACCACCGCGCTCTCGTACGTGGATGCCCGCGGCGCGGCCGTCAACCTCCGCTCCGAGGGCGGCCGTTCCTTCGACGCGGTCCTCGGGTCCGCGCACCGTGCCTGGGAGGACCGGCTCGACGACGTACGGGTGAAGGGCGGTGCCGACGCCCTGCGGCGCACGTTCTACTCGTCCCTCTACCGTTCCTTCCTCGCGCCCAACATCGGCAGCGACGCCGACGGCCGCTACACCGGCTGGGACCAGCGGATCCACCGGACGAAGGGCTTCACGTACTACCAGAACTGGTCCCTGTGGGACACCTACCGCACCCAGTCGCAGCTGCTGTCCCTGCTCGCGCCGCGTGAGGCGCGCGACATGGCGATCTCCGTGATCAGGATCGACGAGGAGAGCGGCTGGCTGCCCAAGTGGGGCTACGGCACGGCCGAGACGAACATCATGACCGGCGACCCGGTCACGCCGTTCCTCACCAACGCCTACCAGCAGGGTCTGCTCACGGGGGCCGGCGGATACGCTGAGCGGGCCTATCGGGCACTGAAGAAGAACGCCGACGGCGTGCCGCCCGCCGACTCACCGGCGGTGGGCCGCGAGGCCAACAGCGAGTACATCGCGAACGGCTTCGCCCCCTACGTCAAGGGCCGCCCGCACGCGAAGTCCGGCGACTCGGACTACGACCACGGTGCCTCCGCAACGCTGGAGTACGCCCTGTCGGACGCCATGCTCGGCGAGATGGCGCGGGAACTGGGCCACGACGACGACGCCGCGCGCTACCTGGCCCGGGCCCAGAACTACCGCGCGATCCACGACCCTTCCACCGGTTTCTTCCGTGCCCGCGACGCCTCCGGAGCCTTCACCGGACCCGCCGACCCGGCCCAGAGCGAGGGCTTCCACGAGGGCACGTCCTGGCAGTACCAGTGGCTCGTGCCGCAGGACCTGCCGGGCATGGTCGACCTGATCGGCGGCAAGCAGGCGGCGAACGACCGGCTCGACTCGTTCTTCGCCTACGGGCAGTTGCTGAAGGACCCCGCGAAGACCGCCCGCGAGGTCTGGGTCAACGGCCCGTACGCCTACTACAACGCGGACAAGTACAACCCCCAGAACGAGCCCGACCTGATCGCCCCGTACACCTACCTCTCGACCGGCCAGCCGTGGAAGACGACCGACGTCGTGCACGCGGCGCTGACCCTGTTCACGGACGCGCCGACCGGGATGACCGGCAACGACGACCTCGGCACGATGTCCGCCTGGAACGTCCTGTCGTCCATCGGGATCTTCCCGGTGCAGCCCGGCTACGACACCTGGGGTCTGTCCACGCCCGTCTTCGAGCGGGTCGACCTCACGCTCGACCGGCGCTACTACCCGTTCGGGGCGCTGACGGTGACGGCGCCCGGCACCTCGGACACCCGGCGGTACATTCAGTCGGCCCACGTGGACGGATCGCCGTACGGCCGCACGTATCTGACGACCCACACCCTGCGGCGCATCCACGGGATCCGCTTCACGGTCGGCTCGGAGCCGTCCGAGTGGGGAACAGCGGCCTCGGCGGCACCCCCGGTCCTGAAGTGACGACCGGCGTGTCCTGACCGGAACGAGTCCCGTTCCTCCTCCGAGGGACGGGACTTAATCCGCTGTTAACTGTGCGTAACTTGATCGTACTTGACCGTAATCACCAGTCCGGGTTTGACTGCAAGTCCACCCGTCGTCGACGCGAGAGCAAGCCTTTGATCTCCGACCTCCTCGCACCACTCGACCTGGCGTTCTGGAACATCGAGTCCGACCGGCACCCGATGCACCTCGGCGCCCTCGGTGTCTTCTCCGCGCACTCGCCCACCGCCGGCGCCCACGCCGCGGACCTGCTCGCGGCCCGCGCCGCCGCCGTCCCCGGGCTGCGCATGCGGATCCGCGACGTGTGGCAGCCGCTGGCGCCCCTAGCCTTCGGCAGCGCGGCCCGCGAGCCCGCACCCGACTTCGAGCCGCTGGACCACGTCCTGCTGCACAAGCCGACCGCCGACTTCCACGCCGAGGCCGGCCGGCTGATGGAACGCCCGCTGGAGCGCGGCCGGCCACCGTGGGAGGCGCACGTGCTCCCCGGCGAGGACGGCGTGTCCTTCGCGGTGCTCTTCAAGTTCCACCACGCGCTCGCCGACGGCCTCAGGGCGCTCATGCTCGCCGCCGCCATCATGGACCCGATGGACCTGCCGGAACCCCGCCCGCGCCCCGCGGAGCCGCCCCGGGGGCTCTTCCCGGACGTCCGCAAGCTGCCCGGCCTGGTCCGCGGGACCCTCTCCGACATGGGCCGCGCCCTCGACATCGGCACCTCGGTGGCCCGCGCCGCACTCGGCGTCCAGTCCTCGCCCGCCCTCACCTCCGAGCCCACCGGCACCCGGCGCACCGCCGGTGTGATCATCGACCTCGACGAGGTGCACGTCGTCCGCAAGACCGTCGGCGGCACCGTCAACGACGTCCTGATCGCCGTCGTCGCGGGCGCCCTGCGCCGCTGGCTCGACGAACGCGGTGACGGCAGCGAGGGCGTCTCCCCGCGGGCCCTGATCCCCGTCTCCCGGCGCCGGCCGCGCACCGCGCACCCACAGGGCAACCGGCTCTCCGGCTACCTGATACGGCTTCCCGTCGACGACCCGGACCCGCTCGGCCGGCTGCGTGCCGTACGGACGGCGATGGACCGGAACAAGGACGCCGGACCCAACCGGGGCGCGGGCGCCGTCGCGCTGCTCGCCGACCACGTTCCGCCGCTCGGGCACCGGCTCGGCGGCCCGGTCGTGGGGCGGGCCGCCCGGCTGCTGTTCGACATCCTCGTCACCAGCGTGCCGCTGCCCAGCCTCGGCCTGAAGCTCGGCGGCTGCCCGCTCACCGAGGTCTACCCGTTCGCCCCGCTGGCCCGCGGCCAGGCACTCGCGGTGGCCGTCTCGACCTACCGGGGAAGCGTCCACTACGGGCTCGTGGCCGACGCGGAGGCCGTGCCGGACCTCGATCTGCTGGCCCGTTCGCTGACCGAGGAGGTGCGTGTTCTGATCACCGCCTGCACGTCATGATCACCACGGGTTTGGTGCCGCGCGCGATTGGTCCGTAAAATTCCGCCTTCGAAAGCGAGCGCGGTTCGAACGCGGCGCACAACCCGAGGAACGGCAGCAGCGATGACGGTGACAGAGGACGGCCGGGCGACCCCCGCCGTGGACACGACAGATGTGGCGGCCGTCGCGTTCGGTCCCGGTATCGACCCCGAGCGGCTGGCCGTGTGCCTCGGCGTGCTCGACGAACTCGAGAAGATCGACGTCGACCACCCCGACGCCATCGCCGTGCGCCGTGCCACCGCGGGCGTCTACCGGACCGTGAAGCAGCGCCGCCGTCAGGAGCGCCGTGCCGCCAAGACGGCCCACGACAAGCAGGTCACCGAGTCCACCGCGACCGGCTCCGCCCAGCGCATCGACGACGAGACCGAGGGCATCCTGCCGTCGTCGGTGACGGAGGAGGGCAAGATCGCGGGGATACTCCAGCGCCCGCGCTCCTGCTACACCTGCAAGGCGCGGTACGTCGAGGTCGACTACTTCTACCACCAGCTCTGCCAGGACTGCGCCGCCCTGAACCGCTCCCGCCGCGAAGCCCGCGCCGACCTCACCGGCAAGCGGGCGCTGCTCACCGGCGGCCGCGCCAAGATCGGCATGTACATCGCGCTGCGCCTGCTGCGTGACGGTGCGCACACCACCATCACCACGCGCTTCCCGAAGGACGCCATCCGCCGCTTCAAGGCCATGGACGACTCGGCGGACTGGATGCACCGCCTGGAGGTCGTCGGCATCGACCTGCGCGACCCGGCCCAGGCCGTGGCGCTCGCCGACCGGATGGCGGAGCAGGGCCCGCTCGACATCCTGATCAACAACGCGACCCAGACCGTGCGCAGGCTGCCCACCGCCTACGCCGCGCTCGTCGAGGGCGAGAGCGCCCCGCTGCCGGCCGGAGAACTGCCCGCGAGCCACGTCATCGGCGCCTTCAACTCCGGCGCGGTCGACGGGCTGACCGCGCTGCCCGTCGGCGTCTCCGGACTGGACGCGCAGAAGGTGGCCGACCTCGCCCTGGTCGCCGGCAACGCCAGTGTGGTCCGTCACCGTGACGGCACCGCCATCGACGCGGGCGGTCTGGTCCCCGACGTCGTCGACAGCAACACCTGGGTGCAGACCATCGAGCAGATCTCCCCCGTGGAGCTGCTGGAGACCCAGCTGTGCAACTACACGGCGCCGTTCATCCTGATCAGCGCGCTGCGGGCGCGGATGGCCGAGGCCGCCCGCAAGGCGCCCGCAGGGCGGGCGTACATCGTCAACGTCTCGGCGATGGAGGGTGTGTTCGGCCGCGGCTACAAGGGCGCGGGCCACCCCAACACGAACGCGGCGAAGGCCGCCATGAACATGGTGACCCGTACCAGCGCCCAGGAGATGTTCCAGACCGACGGCATCCTCATGACCTCGGTCGACACCGGCTGGATCACCGACGAGCGCCCGCACTACGACAAGCTGCGCCTGGCCGACGAGGGCTTCCACGCCCCGCTCGACCTCGTCGACGGCGCGGCCCGCGTGTACGACCCGATCGTCCGCGGCGAACAGGGCGAGGACCTGTACGGCGTCTTCATGAAGGACTACGCGCCCGGCAAGTGGTAGCCGGACGGGGCCCCGGGCGACGGCGCGGGCGTCGGGCGGCCGGGGCCCCGTGCCTGGCACGCGTCGGGCGGCAGGGTCCCGGGTATGTCACCCCTCGGGAGCGCGTGCCCGGAGCCGCTCGTGGACGGCGTGGCCCGGGGAGCCCGGGTAGGCGGCCCTCACCCGCGTGCCCCCGTCGACCAGCAGGTCGGCCCCGGTGATCCACTCGGCCGCGTCGGACGCCAGCCAGGTCACGGCGCGGGCGATGTCCCCGGGCCGCCCGATACGGCCGAGCGGGAGTCCGGCGCCCAGTTCGTCCTCGGAGTCCTCCCACACGAAACGGGCCATCTCGGTGCGGACGAGACCGGGGGAGACCGAGTTGACCCGTACCTTCGGAGCCAGTTCGCCGGCCAGTTGCCGGGTCAGATGGAGCAGGGCGGCCTTGCTGGTGCCGTACGCGCCGACCCGCGGCCCGACGTGTCCGGCGCCCTCCGTGCAGACGTTCACCACGGCGCCGCCGTGCTCGCCCATCCAGGCCCGCCAGGCGTACTGCACCAGCCGCAGCGGCGCCTCGACGTTGACGGTGAACGCGTCGCGCCAGGCCTTCGGGTCGGCGTCCATCAGGGGGCCGTAGGGCTGGTTGGTCGCCGCGTTGTTGACCACGATGTCGACGCGTCCGAAGGTGCGGAGCGTCAGCCCGGTCAGCTCCGTCAGATGTGCCGCGTCGGCCACGGAACCCGCGAGCCCGATACCGCCGACCCGCTCGGCGGCGTGCCGCACCGCGTCCGGATCCCGTGCGGTCACGCACACCCGCGCGCCCGCTCCGGCGAGTGCCTCGGCGACGGCGAGCCCGATCCCGCGCGAGGCCCCGGTGACGATGGCGGCCCTGCCCTTCAGTCCGTACGGCGGCGTCATCCGCGTACCGTCTCATGACGGACCGTCAGCCGACAGGCCTCGGCGACGACCACCGCCGCACGCCCGGGCCGACGGCGACGACCGTTGTCGCCCGCCGGGCACGAAGGGTGGGGGGGGCGCCCGCGAGTGCGCCCGTGCGGACGCCCGTCGGTGATGTGGTGCCGCCGTGCTGTGGCCCGTGCCGTGCCGGAGGGGGCCGCCCCGCCGTGCGGCGGGTGGTCCGGAGCCGGGCGGTGGCGCGGAGGGTGAGCGGTCCGGCGCGGGCGCTAGTCAACCGCCCCGAGCCGCGCGGAACGTTGCGCCACCAGCTCCAGCACTGTGCGCCAGTCCTCCATGACCCCGGCGTACAGCCCGACGACCTTGCCGGCGTCGTCCGCCTGTCGCAGGGTCACCGCGTCCTCGGCCAGTGGGTCGTGTTCGAACGCGGCCGCCTCGCGCGGGGTCATCGCGCCGCCCTGCTCGGCCAGGGTCGGCGTGCTCTGCGGGGACAGCCCGCGCCTCGGCGACGTGCTCGCCAGATAGCGCTTCGCCGCCACGTGCAGGCGTACGAGACGGGAGACCCGCTCGCCGAGCAGCGGCCGTACCGCGTCGGCCGCGTGGTCGGCGTGCCCGGCGTCGTCGCCCGGTCTGAGCAGATGGCCGATGTCGTGCACCAGGCCCGCCACCTGGAGTTCCTTGTCGCTGGGATGGCCCCGGCGCAGCAGCGCGGCGGTCTGCAGGGCGTGGTCGTGCAGATCGACGGGGTCGCCCGTGCCGTCCGGGGTGTCCCAGGCGCCCCGGCAGGCGTGCAGCAGATCCATCAGCTCCTCGACGCTGCGCAGCTCCATGCGTCAGTCCTCCCGCGAGAAAAGCCGTTTGCCGTGCGACAGCAGACCATGGCCTCCTTGCGAACCGGCCAACGGGACCTGAACTGCGTGGCGTCTTCGGGGCGGACGCGCGCGACGGCCGTCGGCCGACGGTGACTTCAGAGATACCCGTGGCGGTCCCGACGCCGTCACCGAAGGGCGATATTGAGCCGAATGGGTGGTCGCGAAGAGGGCATCACGTTTCAAATCGCCGCAGATCGGGGCCTGATGAGTCCTGGATGACGTGTGACAGTAACCTCAAGTTTTCAGCCCCATAGAGCAGGGGCCCGCTCATTTGGTTACCCTGTAGCCGACGGGCAGCCTTACTGGGTTCCACCCACACCCACGGTCCGTCCCGGGACAAGCCGGTCACCACGGCCTGCTCTCATACGAGTTACCGGCGCCACCGCGTCCCTAACTGCTTCGACTCAGACCCGAGCGGGCGTCAGGCGATCCGAGAGCACCGGGCGCCAACGTCCCGAGGGTGACCCGACACATAAGGAGTGCGCGGTGACACCAGAGAAGACGAATCTCGACCAGGGCCCCGAGGAACACGCGGAGCGCCTGGGCGGTGGGTCCGACACCAAGCTCGGAAGCCTGGACGTGTGGGCCAGGTCCGCCCCCATCCGCCTCGCGGGCTACGAGGACGACCTCGCCGAGCCCCACATCCTGCCCAGCGTGGACTGACCCCTCCCCGGGGTCCCGGGGCAGGACCATCGCGATCGCCGCGCGCATGGGCGTACGAGGCTCACGCCCATGCCTGGGGCGGCTTGCGGTGCGAACTCCGGCCGAGGGCGGTGGATCACGCTCCCGAAAGATCCCGATCGGCGCCGCGACGTCCTGCTCGGTCGGCTCGGCGCCGAGGGGGCGGACTCGCGCATTCGAGGTAGGAGTTGTCGGTGTCGTGGGTGAATCCGGCGACGCAGCCGCCGGTCTCGTCCGGGAGCCGTACGGCCCCGTCAGGTCCGGTCGGGCAGTGCCGACGTCGTCCAGGGCGTCGCCGATGTGCCGTGCTCCTGCGGGAGGGTGTCGGGAGAGTGGGCGGGGCAGGACTGTAGCTGCAGGGAGGTCACCGAACCGGCGCGCGTCGCGGTGTAGGCGTAGCACTGGGCCCAACCGCCTGCGGCGACCTGCACCACGACGACCGTACGGGTCGCGTCCCGGTCCAGGGACCAGGGATCGTGCTGCTTCAACGCGTCGGCTATCTCCTGATCGGTGAGGATGCCGTCGGCGTCGGCCTCCGTGAACCGTTTTCCGAGCCGCTCGGCCGCCGCGGCCACAGCGGCGCGGGCCTCACGGTCCTGGTCGCGGCCGCTGTCGTGTATGGACTGGAAGAACCAGATCAGCAGACCCGCCGCCGACAGCAACCCGGTCAGGACGACCACGCCGAGACAGCCGGCCACCTGGGCGAGGAGCCCGGCCCGCCCGCTGTCACGGCGTGGCGCACGTGCTGCGGAGAATCTCACTCGGTCATGATCCCGTATAGCCGATCGTTTTCAACTCGCTCTCCACCACGTGCTCGTAGCCGGTGGTGCCGGCGTCGTTCGGAGCCGGTGCACTTGACCGTGCGGCTGAGGATCTCCGGATAGCCGACGAGCACGATCTTGGCGTTGGGGCCTGCTGGGCGATCTCCGTGAGGGTGTCGCCGACGTCCTGCTTCGTCTGGTCGATCAGTTTCTCGTATTTGTCGATGAAGTCGCTTCCGGCACAGTCCGTGAGGCCCGCGCAGTCGCTGACCGCGCTGACGAACGCGCCGCATTGACGTCGTGCACACCATGCCGACGGCGGGTGTCACCCTTTGCCGTCACCGCGATCACGGGACGGAGCCGTCGGCCGGACGGACTCGTCCAGCGGTGCCGTCCGCCGCCATGGCCGCAGCCGCTCCAACTGCTCGGCCAGGCGCAACAGTTGCCCCTCCGACCCGGGCAGCCCCACCAGTTGTACGGCGGTGGGGGCGCCCGAGGGCAGGGTGCCGAGCGGCACCGTCATCGCGGGCCAGCCGGTCAGGTTCCACGGCGGGGTCAGCGGCGAGTAGTTCGTGTTGGCCAGCACGTTGCGCAGCCAGCCGCGCTCGTGCCAGGGCGCCGCCCTGGGCGAGCGGCGGGCGAGCGCCGGGGTGAGCAGCACGTCGTGCTCGGCGAAGAACGGCTCCAGCCGCCGGCGCAGCCGATCGCGGCCCTCACCGGTGCGCACCCCGTTCAGGAACCGCTGCCCGACCGTGGCGTGCACCCGGGTGCGCCGGGCCAGCGCCCGCGGGTCGAGCCCCCGGGCGTCGACGGCCGTACCCGCCGTCCAGTGCGCGAGCGAGGTGAGACCGAGCGACAGCGGGTACGGCGGCTCGGCCCGCCGTACCTCGTGGCCCGCGCCGGCCAGCAGCCGGGCGGCCTCCCGCACGGCGGTCGCGTACGGCGCGCTGATCGTGACACCGGCCAGGGGACTGCGTACCGACACGGCGATCCGGCGCCTGCCGGGTTCCTCCTCGCGGACGACCTCCGCGTCCGCCAGGACCGAGAACATCAGGCGGGCGTCCTCGACCGTGGTGGCCAGCGGACCGTTCTCGGACATGCCGAACCAGTCGCCGTCGCTGATGCCGGCGGGCACGACCCCGTGGCCCGGCTTGATGGTGACCAGGCCGCAGTTGGCCGCCGGTATGCGCAGGGAACCCATGCCGTCGTTGCCGAGGGCGATCGGCACCATCCCGGCGGCGACCGCGGCCGCGCTGCCGCCCGACGAACCACCGGCCGTGCGCGAGAGGTCCCACGGATTGCGGGACGTGCCGTGGACGCCCTCCGTGGTGCCGAAGATGCACAGTTCCGGCACGTTCGTCAGACCCACGACCACCGCGCCCGCCGCCCGCAGCCGGGCCACGGTGACATGGTCCTCACCGGCGGGCGTGTCCGGGGTGGCGGCCGAGCCGACCCGGGTGGACTCGCCGCGCACGGCGAGGTTGTCCTTGACGGCCACCGGCACGCCCGCGAGCGGCAGGCCGGCCAGATCGGGCCGGCCTGCCACCTCGTCGGCCTCGGCCAGTGCCGCCTCGGTCCGCACGGTGCGGAAGGCTCCCACGCCGCTGTCGAGGCGCTCGATACGGGCGAGGTGCTCGGCCACCACCTCACGGGGCACTGCCCGCTTCTCGCGTACGGCGGCGGCGATCTCTGCGGCGGTCCGGCCGACCCAGCTGGTCACGGGCGCTCCTTGCTGCGGAGTGGTGCTACTCGCGAGTGCGGAGGGAGCACTCAGGGAGAACTTTGTACCCGCGCACGCCCCGCGTCGAGAGGTGGTGATCGAGTTCCCGTCGCGGGTCGTCGCCCGTTGTCGCTGATCGCTGATCGCTGATCGCTGGCCGCAGGTTGCCGGTTGCCGACGCGGCGGTGCGGGGGGTGCGGGGGGTGCGGGGGTGCGGCGGATACGGCCGAGCGCTCAGCTCCCGACCTGCCCCCGCAGCCACTCCTCCACTTCCCCCACATGCGCGGCGGCCGCCGCGCGGGCCGCGTCGGGGTCCCGGGCGACCAGGGCGCGGTGGATCGCGGCGTGTTCGCGGCGGGTGCGCGCGATGGCGCCCTCCTCCTGACAACCCCGCCAGACACGGGCCCGGAACGTACGCGAGGACAGACCCTCCAGGATGGCGGCCAGCGTGTCGTTGCCCGCGGCCGCCGCGATCTCGCGATGGAAGGCCAGGTCGTGGGCGAGGACCTGCTCCGGATCGTCCGTCGTGTTCATCGCCGTCAGGTGCTTGTCGACCTCGGCGAGCCGGTCAGGGGTGATCCGCGCGGCGGCCAGCGCGGTAGCCGCGGACTCCAGCACCCGGCGTACCTCCAGCAGCTCCACCAGCCGCGGCCGCGGGACATATCGGCGACGACGCCGAACGTCTCCAGCAGGTCGCCGGCCTCCAGCCGGGTGACGTAGATGCCGAGCCGTGCCGCAGTCCGGTCACGGAGATGGTCCGACCACTGGGGCCTGGAATCAGGGACATCTGCCACGGAAGGGTGTGGCGATCCCGAAGTGGTCTGATAATTACCCGGATAACTGCTCGATCGTATGCAACCAGGAGCTGACCGAATCCCGCCCCGCAGCCCACCGAAAGGCCCTCTGTGACCTCCGCGTCCCCGTCCCGCGCCCGTATCACCGCGGTCGACACCTACGACATCCGCTTCCCCACCTCGCGCGAGCTCGACGGCTCGGACGCGATGAACCCGGACCCCGACTACTCGGCGGCGTACGTCGTACTGCGCACGGACGCGGCCGACGGAGCCGAGGGGCACGGCTTCGCCTTCACCATCGGGCGGGGCAACGATGTCCAGGTCGCCGGGATCGAAGCGTTACGGGGACACGTGATCGGACGGTCTGTCGGCGAGCTGTGCGCCGACCCCGGCTCCCTCTCCCGGGATCTGGTCGGCGACAGCCAGCTGCGCTGGCTCGGACCCGAGAAGGGCGTGATGCACATGGCGATCGGCGCCGTCGTCAACGCCGTGTGGGATCTGGCCGCCAGACGCGCCCGCAAACCGCTGTGGCAGCTGCTCGCGGACGCCGATCCGCGCTGGCTCGTCGGCCAGGTCGACTTCCGCTACATCACGGACGCGCTGACGCCCGAAGAAGCGCTGGAACTGCTGAGCCGGGGCCGGGAAGGGGCCGCGGGACGCGCCGCGACCCTGCGCGAACAGGGCTATCCCGCGTACACCACCTCACCCGGATGGCTCGGCTACGGCGACGAGAAGCTCACCCGTCTCGCCGCCGCGGCGGTCGCCGGGGGATTCCGGCAGATCAAGCTGAAGGTGGGAGCGGATCTCGCGGACGATCTACGCCGCTGCCGCGTCGCCCGTGCGGCGGTGGGCCCGGACGTCCGCATCGCGCTCGACGCCAACCAGCGCTGGAACGTGGACGAGGCGATCACCTGGACCAAGGCGCTCTCCGAGCTCCATCCGTACTGGATCGAGGAGCCGACCAGCCCCGACGACATCCTCGGTCATGCCGCCGTGCGCGAGGCGGTGGCCCCCGTCAAGGTCGCCACCGGCGAGCACGTGCAGAACCGGATCGTCTTCAAGCAGCTCCTCCAGGCCGGCTCCATCGACATCCTCCAGATCGACGCCGCACGCGTCGGAGGTGTCAACGAGAACCTCGCCATCATGCTCCTCGCGGCCAAGTTCGGCGTGCCCGTCTGCCCGCACGCCGGAGGCGTGGGCCTGTGCGAACTCGTCCAGCACCTCGCGATGTTCGACTTCGTCGCCCTGTCCGGCACCACCGACGACCGGGTCATCGAGTACGTCGACCATCTGCACGAGCACTTCACCGAACCGGTGGTGATCCGCGGCGGCCACTACAGGGCACCCACCGCGCCGGGCTTCTCCGCCGCGATGCGTCCCGAGTCCATCGCGGAGTTCACCTACCCGGGCGGCGCCTTCTGGGCCGCCGACCTCGGCCAGCGGAATGCCAACGACCGGAAGGGGCGGCTCACATGACGGTCATTCAGGATTTCGACGGACTCAAGGCACTCGTGACCGGAGGGGCTTCGGGGATCGGCAGGGCCACCGCCGACCTCCTCGCCGCCCGCGGCGCCCGGGTCGCCGTCCTCGACCTCGATCCCTCCTCCGTCGACAAGCCGCTGACCGGCCACCGCGCCGACGTCACCGACGACGCCTCCGTGCGGGCGGCCGTCGCCGCCGCGGTCGCGGACCTGGGCGGCCTCGACATCCTGGTGAACAACGCGGGCATCGGCGCCCGCGGCACCGTCGAGGACAACGACGACGAGGAATGGCACCGGGTGTTGGACGTCAACGTCCTCGGCGTCGTGCGGACGACCCGCGCCGCCCTGCCCCACCTGAGGGAATCCACGCACGCGGCGATCGTGAACACCTGCTCCGTCGCGGCCACAGCGGGCCTGCCCCAACGGGCCCTGTACTCGGCGTCCAAGGGCGCCGTCCAGGCCCTCACCCTCGCCATGGCCGCCGATCACGTCCGCGAGGGCATCCGCGTCAACTGCGTCAACCCCGGCACGGTGGACACCCCGTGGGTCGGCCGGCTCCTGGACGCCGCTCCCGATCCGGCCGCCGAGCGCGCCGCACTGGAGGCCCGCCAGCCCACCGGCCGCCTGGTGTCGGCCCCCGAAGTCGCGGGAGCCATCGCCTACTTGGCGAGCCCGCTGTCCGGCTCCACCACCGGCACCGCCCTCGCGGTGGACGGCGGGATGCAGGGGCTGCGGCCGCGCCCGGCGGTCCGGTGAACCCCCTCGGCGGGAGCGGAGTCCCCGTCACCGGGCTGTCCTTCGGCGCCGCGGGCATCGGCAACCTGTTCACCGAGGTCACCGACGAGCAGGCGTACGAAGCCGTCGACGCCGCCTGGACCAGCGGCATCCGCTACTTCGACACCGCCCCGCACTACGGCCTCGGCCTCTCCGAACGGCGCCTGGGCGCGGCCCTGCGCGACCGGCCCCGCGCCGAGTACACCGTCTCCACCAAGGTGGGCCGTCTCCTGGAGCCCGTGGACACGGGCGGCGACGACCTGGCCGACGGCTTCGCGGTGCCCGCCACACACCGGCGCGTCTGGGACTTCAGCGCCGACGGCGTACGCCGGAGCCTGGACGCCAGTCTCGAACGGCTCGGCCTCGACCGCGTGGACATCGTCTACCTGCACGACCCCGACGACCATGCCGAGCAGGCCTTCCGGGAGGGGTATCCCGCGCTGGAGAAGCTGCGCTCGCAGGGCGTGGTCGGGGCGATCGGCGCGGGCATGAACCAGACGGACATGCTCACGCGGTTCGTGCGCGAGACGGACGTCGACGTGGTGCTGTGCGCGGGCCGCTACACCCTCCTGGACCACGGCGCACTCACCGGACTGCTCCCTGCCGCCCAGGACCGCGGTACCTCCGTCGTCATCGGCGGCGCCTTCAACTCCGGCCTGCTCGCGGACCCGCGCCCGGGAGCGACGTACGACTACTCGGTGGCGTCAGGCGAGTCGCTGGACCGAGCACTGCGCCTGAAGGCGATCGCCGGGCGGCACGGCACCACCCTGCGCGCCGCCGCCCTGGCCTTCCCGGCCGCCCACCCGGCCGTGGCGAGCGTCCTGGCCGGCGCCCGTTCGGCGGCCGAAGTCCGCGACTGCGCACAGCAGTTCGCGACACTCGTACCCCGGGGATTCTGGCGGGAGCTGCACACGGAGGGCCTGCTGCCCGCCACCGCCCCTCTCCCCGTACGGGAACTGCCGTGACCGTCGACGCCCACCACCACGTATGGGACCTGTCGGTCCGGGACCAGGACTGGATCACCGGCCCTGAACTCCAGCCCCTACGACGGAACTTCGGCATGGCGGACCTCGCGCCGGAGGCGGCCACCGCCGGGGTGGACCGCACCGTCCTCGTCCAGACGGTCACCGTGGCCGACGAGACCCCCGAGCTGCTCGCGCTCGCGCAGGAGAGTTCGCTGGTGGCGGGCGTGGTCGGCTGGACGGACCTGACCCGGCCGGATGTCGCCGACGAGCTCGCGCGCCTGCGGGAGATGCCCGGCGGCCGTCGTCTCAGGGGCATCCGCCATCAGGTCCAGGGCGAGCGCGACCCCGGATGGCTGCTGCGCCCGGACGTGCGGCGCGGACTGGCCGCCGTCCAGGACGCGGGGCTCGTCTACGACCTGGTCGTGCGGCCGCGCCAACTGCCCGCCTGCGCACGGGCGGCCGCCGAACACCCCGGACTGACCTTCGTGCTGGACCACTTGGGCAAGCCGCCGATCGCCGCCCGCGCCCTGGACCCCTGGGCGGGCGCGGTACGCGAACTGGCCGCGCTGCCCAACACGGTGTGCAAGCTCTCCGGGATGGTCACCGAGGCGGACCCGGCGCGGTGGACCTCCGACGACCTGCGGCCGTACGCCGACACGGTCCTGGAGGCCTTCGGCCCCGACCGGACGATGTTCGGCTCCGACTGGCCGGTGTGCACGCTCGCGGCGACCTACGGCCAAGTCGTCCGGTCGGCAGAGGAATTGACATCCGGCCTGGACGGGAGCGAGCGCCGGTCGGTCTTCGCCGGCACGGCCGGCCGCGTCTACCGCGTCTGATCCTCCGTCCCCGTTCGCGGACGGTGTCAGCCGAGGGCAGGGCTGCCGAGGTCGAGCATCAGCAGGTTCCCCCAGTCGTTGGTGAAGCAGGCGCTCATGCCCTCGTAGCGCACCATGACGAACGGGTTGGAGTGGAACATCACGGCGAGCCACCGCAACGAGCGGTCGGCGTCGAGGCGGGCGAGGTGGCCGATGTCGCCCATCCCGCCGCCCCCGCCGGACATCCACCCCGTTCCGTCCGGCAGCGGGCTCTCGAAGCAGGTGTCCATCTCGTCGACGCCGTGTTCCTCAAGCGCCTGGGCCACATCGAACGGCACTCCGATGCGGAAGGGAATCGGCTGCCCGGCGTCCGGGTGGTACGCCCCCGGACCCTCGACACGCAACTCCGAGCCGGTGTCGTCCGGCCGGTACAGCCCGTCGCGGAGCGGCATCTCGCCGGCCTTCCAGAGCTCTTCGACCATTCCCACCACGCACCTCGTCGTCACTGTTCGGACCGCGGACTCCGGCGCGCGAGTCACCCGCTGACGCCTCGCCCATCATTGCCGAGCGCTCGGGGCGATGCCTGTTGCGTGCCGGGAAGCCGGACCGTGACGAGGAGACCGCCGGTGGGGCGGGGGGTGAGATCGAGGGTTCCGTCGTGGGCGTGGACGACGCTGCGCACGATGGCCAGACCGAGGCCGACGCCGGCGTGCTCGTCGCCGCGTACGCGTTCCGTTCCGCGCTGGAAGGGTTCGGTGAGGGTCGGCACCAGTTCCGGTGGGAGCGGACGGCCCGTGTTCTCGACCCGCAGCAGGCTCGTGTCGCCCTGCTCCTCGGTGTGGACCGTCACGGTGCCACCGGCGGGGAGGTTGTGGACGATGGCGTTCTGGACGAGGTTCGTGACCATCCGCAGCAGGAGCTCCGCGGAGCCGCTGGTCAGGGCCGCCGCGCCGGTGACGTCGAGCGTGATCCGGCACGTTTCGGCGAGGGGGAGCAGTGTTTCGGCGGCTTCCTCGGCGAGGAGGGAGAGGTCGACGGGCTCGGGGGTGAAGCTTCCGCGGTCGCCGCGGCTGAGCAGCAGGAGGGCCTCGGTGAGGTCGATCGCCCGCGTGTTGACAGCGTGCAGGCGTTCGACGAGTTCGCCCCTGTCCCGCGTGGGGTCCTTGCGGGCGACATCGAGGAGCGTCCGGGAGATCGCCAGCGGGGTGCGCAGTTCGTGGGAGGCGTTCGCGGCGAACCTCTGCTGCTCGGCGACGTGGGACTCGAGTTGTTCGAGCATGGAGTCGAACGCGTCGGAGAGTTCCCGGAATTCGTCCTGGCGGCCCGTCATACGGATCCGGTGGGACAGCGACCCGTTCCCTGCCAGCCGTGCCGCGGCCGTGATCTGTGTGAGCGGCGCGAGCATCCGGCCTGCGAGGACCCATCCCCCCAGGAGGCCGAACACGAGCAGGAAGACCATCGCCACGGCCGCGGCGGGGGCGAAGCCGCGCAGGAGGTCGGCGCGGCTGGGCCCGACGATGATCACGGCCCCGTACTTGTTCTGGAGGGATCTGGGGTCGTTGGTGGGCAGCCAGCGCAGCGCGAACACCCACATGACGGCCAGCAGGAGAGTGCCCGCGACGAAGAGGAATCCGGCGTAGCTGAGGGTGAGCTTCAGCCGGGCGCTGTGAACCGGGCGTCTATTCATGGGTGCCACCGGGGTGGGCGCTGTCCGTTCCGGTGTCGATCCGGTAGCCGACACCGGGCGCCGTGGCGATGATCCATGGTTCGCCGAGCCGTTTGCGCAGTGCGGAGACGGTGATCCGCACTGCGTTGGTGAGGGGGTCGGCGTTCTCGTCCCAGGCCCGTTCCAGCAGGTCCTCGGCGCTGACGACCCCGCCCTCGGCGGCGACGAGGACTTCGAGGACGGCGAACTGCTTACGCGTCAGCGCGACGTAGCGTCCGTCGCGGAAGACCTCCCGGCGGAAGGGATCCAGCCGCAGGCCCGCGATCTCGCGGACCGGGGGCCGGGCGTACGCGCGTCGGCGGTCGAGCGCCCTCAGCCGCAGGACGAGCTCCCGCAGCTCGAACGGTTTCGTGAGGTAGTCGTCGGCGCCGAGCCCGAACCCGGAGGCCTTGTCGTCGATCCGGTCGGCGGCGGTGAGCATGAGGATCGGGATGCCGCTGCCGGAGGCGACGATGCGCCGGGCGACCTCGTCACCGGAGGGACCCGGGATGTCGCGGTCGAGGACCGCGAGGTCGTAGGAGTTGACGCTGAGCAGTTCCAGGGCGGAGTCGCCGTCGCCGGCGATGTCGGCGGCGATCGCCTCCAGCCGCAGACCGTCACGGACGGCCTCGGCCAGGTAGGGCTCGTCCTCCACGATCAGTACGCGCATGTCCCAAGCCTAAGCAGCACGTCATATCGCCGGCGTACGCGGCGACGGGTGCGCATCGGACACACCTGTCAGCCGGTCGGTGCGGGCGCGGGGCGCGGCCGGTCCGACGGCGCCTGCGCCGTGGTGCGCCACCAGCGGCGCGACGCCAGGGCCGCCATTACGGCGCCGACGGTGTTGACCAGGACGTCGTCCACGGAGGACACCCGGTCCAGCCACAGGACGTACTGCGCGGTCTCGACCAGGACCGAGCAGCCCGCCCCGAGCGCCAGGATCCGCGGCACGGACGTCAGCGCCGCGAACCGCATCGGGGCGAAGAACCCCAGCGAAGCGAAGACCAGCAGGTTGCCGACGATCCCGAGCGGCCCCATCGTGACCAGGTCCCGCAGCGGTACCAGGCTCACCCGGCGTGGAGCTGTACCGGGCCCGGCGCCCGGCATCATGGTCAGCCACAGGAACGGCACCGTCCCGAGGACCATGCCCACCTCGGCCAGCGACCTGCGCCACGCCCACGCCGATGTGACGCCGGCGGCACGCCGAACGCGCGCCAGAGCCCACACCACCAGCGCGGCCAACGGCAGCGCGACCAAGGTCATGAGCACCACGCCGTTGAACGTGTCGAAGCAGCCGTGCCACCGGCCGGCCGCGCACATCGGAGCGGACATCATGAGCGGCCGCCGCACGACGAACGCGGCGCTCGCCACACCGAGGACCGCCAGGCCGAGAAGCACGATCCTGACCGTGCGGCGAGGCGGCTCCGACAGGGATGGGCTGTGGTTCATGCGTACATTGGAGACCGGGGGCCGTTGCGGTGGCGTATGCGATTTTCGATACGCCCGCGATACACGCGATACACGCGATACACGCGATACACGCGATACACGCGATACACGCGATCCCCGGCACCGTGGAACCGGCGCGGGTCGGCGGTGAGGCACACCAGTCACGGGCCGACCGCCGGCTAGTACGGGATCCGCCGCTCGCCCTCGCCCTCCAGCCGTGTCGGGGGAAGGAAGTCGCGCACGTACACCCGGTGCCAGCACGCGCCGGTCTCGCGCAGTTCGCGCCAGGTCGTGTACCTGTAGCGGAACAGGCGGGCGCGGACGTAGCGGGGCGGCGCGTCGGAGGGGAACGGGGAGCGGCGCAGCAGCCGCAGGGTGTCACGGTCGTTCTCCAGGAGCCGTTCGACCAGAGCCGAGAACCAGGTTCCGGCGTATCCGGGGGAGAGCGCCACGAACCACATCAGCCAGTCGAGCCGCAGGTGGTACGGCGCGAACTGGCGCGGCCAGTACCGCGGATCGCCCGGCTTGCCCTTGAACTCGTACTCCCGCCAGTCCGCGTCCTCACGTGGCACCTCGTCCGCGGTGCCCTCGACGACCACCTCGTGACGCACCCGGCTGACGCTGCCGAACGCCCCGTAGGTGTTGACCAGATGGAGCGGGTCGAAGGAGCGGTTCATGACCTGGCGCGGGGAGATCAGATTGCGCGCCGGACGGTAACCGAGGGCAACCAGGCCCGCGGCCACCACGAGGACGACCACCTCGTACCAGAGGGGCGCGGCGGCGACATGGGGCGCGGTGGTGGGGAGCTCGGTCACGCTCAGGGCGAGCGCGATCGTCGTCCAGTTCAGCCAGGCGAAGTTGCCGGACAGGACCAGCCACAGCTGGGTCAGGATCATCAGCGAGGCCGCCGCCGTCGCGACCGGCTGCGGGGTGAACAGCAGCACGGGCAGCACGAGTTGGGTGAAGTGGTTCGCGGCGACCTCGATGCGGTGGAACGGCTGGGGGAGATGGTGGAAGAACCAGCTCAGCGGACCCGGCATCGGCTGGGTCTCGTGGTGGTAGTCGAGGCAGGTCAGCTTCCGCCAGCAGGCGTCGCCCCGCATTTTGATCAGTCCCGCGCCGAACTCGACGCGGAACAGGACCCAGCGCATGAGGAACAGCACGACGACCGGCGGCGCCACCTCGTCGTTGCCGAGGAAGACCGCGAGGAAGCCCACCTCCAGAAGCAGCGACTCCCAGCCGAACGAGTACCAGGTCTGGCCGACGTTGACGATCGACAGATACAGGGCCCAGGGGACCAGCCACGACAGCATCGCGCCCCACAGCGGCAGCCGCCCGTCGAGGCCCGCGGCCAGCGCGAGCGACACCGCGCAGCCCGTCCAGCACCAGGCCGCGAAGAAGCGGTCCGAGTAGCGCAGCTGGAACACGCTCGGCGCGTCACGGAACGCGACCCGCCGCACGAAGCGGGGCACCGGCAGCATCCCGCGTTCTCCGATCAGCGCGCGGAACTGCAGGGCAGCACCCAGGAACGCGACGAGATACAGCACGGCCAGCGCCCGCTGGAAGACCAGCCGGCTCAGCCAGTAGTCGGGTGCGACGAACCACTCCATGGCGCGTGCTCCTCTCCCCTCCATTGTGACGCTGGGTGACCGATCTCCGCTTGCGTGCGCCAAGAGGGTGACGCAGAGAATGGTGCACGAATTGCCCGGGACGAACGGGAGAACGCGGTGCACATACCCACCAGGACCCTCGTCGCGGCCTGCGCGCTCGCGGCCGCGCTCCTCGTCGTCGGGGGCTGCGGGGGCGGCGACAGGGACAAGGCGTCGAACGGATCGACCGGCGGTGAGCTGTTCCTCCAGCCCGTCGCGGAGCGGGGACCCGACCCCTTCACGGCGTCCACCGACACCTCCACCACGACACCGTCACCTGTCACCCGAACGCCGCAGTCCACGCCCACCGCCGCGCGCGGGGTGCGCTCGTTCTCGGGCGCCACACCGGGCCTCTACGGAGGTGTCCGCGACGCCGGCAGCTGCGACGTCGAGAAGCAGATCCGGTTCCTGGACGCAGACCGGGCCAGGACCCGCGCCTTCGCCGAGGTCTCCGGAATCTCCCCGGGGTCCGTCCAGGACTATCTGCGCCAGCTGACCCCGGTCGTGCTGCGCGCCGACACCGGCGTCACGAACCACGGATTCGGTGCCGGACACGCGACCGGCTTCCAGGCCGTGCTCCAGGCGGGCACGGCCGTCCTCGTCGACAACCGGGGCGTGCCCCGGGTCCGCTGCGCCTGCGGCAACCCGCTGGGCCGGCCCACCCCGATCGACGGGAACCCGGTCACCCGGGGCAGGCCCTGGAGCGGGTACCGGCCCGGCCGGTTCGTCGTGGTGACCCCGGCGTCCCTGGTGATCACCGCCATCACGATCGTCGACGTCGACGACAACAGCTGGATCGAACGGCCGGTCGGCCACGACGGCCACCGTCACGACCACGTTGTACCGCCGCCCGACGGCCTGACCCCGACCCCGAAGCCGGAGGATTCCACGGCCCCGCAGGACCCCTCAGCCGACGCCTCGCCGGACGGGCGCAGCCCGTCCCCGGAAGCCTCGGCGTCCGACTGCGTCACCCCGGCCGCGACGCGAACCACGACGCCGGGGACCGGGGAGGGCACCCCGGGCGAGAGCGCCGCGCCCACCGGAGCGCCGACGGACGGCGCCGCCATGGACGTGTCCCGGCCGGACCGGTCCTCGCCGCCGCCCGCCGAGCCCTCGCACTGCCACACGGCCACCGCCACGGAACCGGGGACCACCCCGGCCCCCTCGGGCCGGAACACCGCTCCGCCGACGGACACCGCCGCCCCCGGCCGATCCGGCTCCCCGGAGCCCTCGGCACCGCGAGCCCCGTCCGACGAGCCGGGCACGCCCTCGGAGGACACCGGTACGGACGGCCCCGACGCACCCGACGGCGGCGGACTGATCCCCGACGGGCCGACCGGTCCGGACGGTGTCTTCGACGTCTCGACCGATGGCCTCGACAGCTGAACGCCCGCTCCTGTGGGGAGCCCGGAAACGGGCTCCCCAGAAGTCGAATAATCGGGCAAATGCTGGCATGGTTGCCCCATGGTTGATCGGGGAGCGAGCGCCCTGTCACTCCCGGACGACTGGCCCGCCCACCCGGATCCGATCCTGGCGCTCAACCGCATGGGCAGCTTCGACTGGGACCTGGACGCCGGTCTGATGCAGATGGACGCCCAGGCCCACGAGGTCTTCGACGTGCGCCCGGACGAATACGACGGGAACCCCGCCACCCTGGGCATGCGCGTCCCGCCGGCCGAGTCCATGCGTCTCGACACCATGGTGTCCCACGCCCTCAAGGACGGCAGCGAGAACTACGGCGCCTATTTCCGCATCCGCCGCCGCGACGGCACCCTGCGCTGGACCCACACCCAGGGCTACATCCGCCGCGACGAGAACGGCCGGCCGCGCAGGATCATCGGCATCGTCCGCGACGCCACCGACGAGCTCGACGAGAGCGCGGCACGCCGTGAACAGGCCGCCCAGAACGAGGTGAGGCGCCAGCAGACCAACGTCGTCCAGCTGACGACGGCCGCGCTGGCCCACGCCCGCACCGTCGACGACGTCATCGACGTCCTGCAGGACACCCACGGGCTCACCCACCTCGGGGCGGCCAGCCTGGTCATGGGCCTGGTGGAGGCCGGCCGCATCCGCATGGTCGCCACGGGCCCCGAGCACAGCTACGTCCCCGGCACCCGGGTCACTCGCCTGGACGCGCAGTACCCGATGAACGAGGTCGTACGGAGCCTCGCGCCGCACTTCATCGAGTCGCCCGAGGAGTTCGCCGAGTCGTACCCGCTCCTGTGGCCGAACATCACCGGCCTGAAGATCACCTCGGCCGCGTATCTGCCGCTCATCGTGCAGGCCCGCCCCATCGGAGCGATCGGCCTGCTCTACAACGACCGGCACGGCTTCTCGGAGGACGAGCGCAACGTCCTCGTCGCACTCGGCAGCAGCATCGCCCAGAGCCTCCAGCGGGCCATGTTCTTCGAACAGGAGAAGGACCTCGCCCAGGGCCTCCAACAGGCCATGCTGCCCCGCTCCATCCCCAGCGTGGCCGACGCCGACGTCGCCGTCCGCTACCGCTCCGCCTCCCTCGGCCGGGACATCGGCGGCGACTGGTACGACCTGATCCCGCTGCCGGGCGGCCGCGTCGGCGCCGTCATCGGCGACGTCCAGGGCCACGACACCCACGCCGCCGCCGTCATGGGCCAACTGCGCATCGTCCTGCGCGCGTACGCCGCCGAGGGCCACACTCCGCCCACCGTGATGGCCCGCGCCTCGGTCTTCCTCGACGAACTCGACACCGACCGCTTCGCGACCTGTCTGTACGCCGAGATCGACCTGTCCACCGGAGTGGCCCAGGTGGTGCGGGCCGGCCACATCGACCCGCTGGTCCGGCACACCGACGGAACCTGCCGTCGGCTGCCCGTGGAGGGCGGGCTGCCGCTCGGCCTGTCCGCCGAGTTCGGGAGCCTCGAATACCCGGTCACCACCGTCGAACTGGACCCCGGCCAGACCCTGCTGCTGTGCACCGACGGGCTCGTCGAGGAGCCGGGCGTCGACCTCGACGAGGGCATGCGCACCCTCGGCGAAATGATCTGCGGCGGGCCGGACGACGTCAGTGACCTCGCCGACCGGCTCATCGACATGGCCGAGGAACGCGGCGGGGACGACGACGTCGCCCTGCTGCTCCTGCGCCGCCACAGTGTGATCGACCAGCGCTCGGGCGGACGCCTCCAGCAGCATGTGGCGCCCGGCGACCCGGAAGCGCTCATCGAGGCCCGCCACATGATCCGGGCCGCGGTCCGCGCCTGGGGGGCCAGGGACCGGGCCGACGAGATCGAACTGGTCGCCGACGAACTGATCACCAACGCCCTCATGCACACCGAGGGCTCCGCCATCGTCACCCTGCGGGTCCTGACCGGCTCCGACCGCAGACTGCGCGTCGAGGTCGAGGACTCCTCCAGCGCGCTGCCGCGCCGCCGCGAGGCGGGCGAGTCCGGTGTCTCCGGCCGCGGACTGCTGCTCGTCGACCGCCTCACCGACGTCTGGGGCGTCGAGGCGCGCGGCGGCGGCAAGTGCGTGTGGTGCGAGTTCATGGTCCGGGAACGGAACTGATCCCTGGCCGTCGTCGGCGCCGGACACTACTTCGATCCCGGCGTCGTCGGCGCGGGACGGCACCGTGATCTCTGGCGTCGTCGGCGCCGGATGGCACCCTGGACGTATGCCGGAACTGCCCGAGGCCGAAGCGCTCAAGGACTTTCTGGCCGACCACCTCGTCGGCCGCCGGGTCGTGCGCGTGCTGCCCGTCGCCATCAGCGTCATGAAGACGTACGACCCTCCCGTGTCCGCTCTGGAGGGACGCGAGGTCACCGCCGTCCGCCGGTTCGGCAAGTTCCTCGACATCGACGCGGGGGGACTGCACTTCGTCACCCATCTGGCCCGCGTGGGCTGGCTGCACTGGAAGGACAGGCTCCCCGACGGCCCGCCCAAGCCCGGCAAGGGGCCTCTCGCGCTGCGCGTCGCGCTGGAGACCGGCGAGGGCTTCGACCTCACCGAGGCGGGCACCCAGAAGCGGCTCGCCGTGTACGTGGTCGAGGACCCGGGGCTGATTCCCGGAGCGGCCCGGCTCGGCCCGGACCCGCTCGCCGACGACTTCGACGAGAAGCGGTTCGCCGGGCTGCTCCAGGGCGAGCGGCGCCGGCTCAAGGGCGCGCTGCGCGACCAGAGCCTGATCGCGGGCGTGGGCAACGCCTACAGCGACGAGATCCTGCACGCCGCCCGGATGTCCCCCTTCAAAATCGCCTCCTCACTGACCCCCGAGGAGACCCGGCGGCTCTACGAGGCGCTGCGCGGCACGCTCGCCGAAGCCGTGGAGCGCTCCCACGGGCTCGCCGCCGGACGGTTGAAGGCGGAGAAGAAGAGCGGTCTGCGGGTGCACGGGAGAACGGGGGAGGCCTGCCCGGTGTGCGGCGACACCATCCGCGAAGTCTCCTTCAGCGACTCCTCGTTGCAGTACTGCCCGACCTGTCAGACGGGCGGCAGGCCACTGGCGGACCGGCGGATGTCCCGGCTGCTGAAGTAGGCGGAGCCGCGGTCGGCCCGCTGAAGTCCCGGTGCCTCGGCAGGGGTTGCGGCGTGGCCGCCCGAACTGCGGGACTTGCGGCGGCGAGGGGCGGGTCTCGGTGGTGCGAACGGTGGGACAGGGCGCTGTTCAGGGGGAGTTGAGCGTCACGAGGTGTTTGCCGTCCGCCGTGCGCACCTCGAAGCGGCGGATCTCGTCGGGCCGCATCGACGAGCCGCCCTGCATGGTGATGGCGGCGCCGTTGTGCGGGGGCTCCATCCAGCTCGTCACCGCCTGCTCCGAGCCGTCCTCGCCGATGGCGACGAGCTCGCAGGAGCGGGGGCCCTTGGCGTCCTTGACCTGGACCTCGATCTCACTGCCCCAGACCCGGTCCCGGGTCGTCACCTGGGCCCAGACCCCGGTCTGGGCGTCGGTCCTGGCCATCTGGTTCGCCGGGGGCTCGGCCGCGGCGAACCGGTCCGAGGGCGAGTCGTGGGCGGTGACGAGGGCGATCGTGGGACCGCCCGCCGCGAGCACCACGGAGGCCGCCAGGGCGTACAGGAAGCGCCGGCGGCCGGCCCGGTTGCGCGTGGCCACCTCACCGAGCAGCCGGTCGAGCAGCCGCGGCCCGGGGGCCGCGAACGGGTGCACGCTGCGCGGAGTCGACCGGCGGTACAGCATCAACTGCCGTGTGGCGGGGCGGAACTCGCTCACGTACGCGGTGCACCGAGGGCACTCCATGAGGTGGTCCTCGAAGCGGAAGGCTTCCGCCTCGCCGAGCACGCCGAGCGCATAGGCGCCGACGTCGCGATGCCGTTCCAGGGACCTCATACCGAATACCGAATCCTCGTGGCGTTGGTGCGGACTGTGAGTGGTGTTGCTGTTGCCCACGGGTACGCACCAGACCGTCGAATCACTCAAGACTCGTCCGGAATCGGGGTCAGGACATTCGGAGCACGGGAGCTCGCGGATTGGTGCGAGCTCGAAAAAACTGTTCCCGGCGCGATCTCGGCCGTCGCCGGAAGGGTCCCGGCGCGGTCATGGCCCCGTCAGAAGAGGTGGATGGCCAGATGCCCGAGCGGCAGTCCCAGCCGCCAGGCCGCCGTCCACACCTTCGGACCGTCGTCCTCACCTGGTACGGAGCCGCCGCCGGGCACCGCGTCCAGGTCCGGAGCGAGCAGTTCCGTCTCCTCCAGCCAGCGCCAGGCCGCGGACGCCAGCTTCAGATCGGGGTCGGGCGCGGCGGATCCGACGGCCTCGGCCGCGCGCAGCGCCAGGTGTTCGCGCACCCACTCGTGCCAGGGCTGGTCGTACGCCGTCAGCGAAAGCCAGGTCTCCATCTGGGTGATGACCCGGATCCCGGGGAGTTCGCCCCCGCTGTCGGACAGGAAGACGGTCAGCGCCAGGGCGTCGCGCCCGGCGCGGAACTCGAAGGAGGTGGGCGGCATCAGGTCGCCCGTCCGCAGCAGTTCGTCAGCGATGTACTCGGCGTACAACCAGGCCATGGGGACGGTGAGTTCGCCCCCGCCGGTACCGTCCGTGCTCTCTTGCCCTCTGTGCAGCATCCCTTCCTGCCTTCCTCCGGTGCGTGCGCGTCGCCCGACCCCGGGCCCCAGTCCGGAACACGGATGAGGCAAGCTGATTGCTCAACCATGGTCCTCAGCAAGGCGCTTTACGGAGGTTTGACCAAACCTTCCGTTTCACCGCAGGTCGGCCGCGTATCCCGGAAGAACCCGGCGCAGGGCGCGCAGCGCGTAGTACGCGCGAGACTTCACGGTACCCGGCGGAATCCCGAGTGCCGCGGCGGCCTCCGCCACACTCGCCCCTTGGAAGTACACCAGCACCAGGACTTCACGGTGTTCGGGAGTGAGTGTCTTCACAGCCTCCCGCACATCGAGCGTCGCCGCCGACCGTTCGGCGTGATCGGCACAGACCCGCGCGGTGTCGAGGACGGCCTCCCCGACCTCCGGAGGTCGTGCCTGCCGGGCCCGGCGCGCGTCGATGGCGAGCCGCCGCCCCACGGTCAGCAGCCAGGGCCGAACGGAGTCGAACTCGTCGGCACGCAGGGCCTCGGGGTGCTGCCAGGCGCGTACGAACGTCTCCTGCAGCAGGTCCTCGGCGCGCTGGCGGTCGCCGTCGGACAGGCGCAACAGCAGGGCGAAGAGGGGGCGGCCGTGCTCACGCTGGAGTGCGGCCAGCTCGTGCTCGGCGGTCGTCCCGTGGGTGATGGTGGTGGTTCCGGCCGTCATGGCGTGTATGTCAGCGTGCCGGGCCCCGTGCGGACAGGCCGGGAGCACGGTTGTGCGGTGGGCGGTCGAAGCCGTCGGTGAACGGTGCGCCGAACGGTCCGCCGAGGTGGAGCCCCGGATTCCGGGGCAGCCGCTCCCGGCGCGCCGCCGTTCGCCCCGAAGGGCATGCCCGTGCGCGCCGAACGGGTTAGCGGCGGTGGTGTCTCCTTGACTGCCGGCTGCCCGTGTACGTGGATGCGTATCAATTGGTAATTAAATACGACGGTATGGGGTCGGCATGATCACACGCGCGCGACTGATCAATCTGGCCCTCGCGGCCGCCCTCGTCGCGGCGGCGGCCTGCCAGGCCCAGCGTTCGGGCGCGCACGGGCGCGGCGGGCAGCCCGCACCCGCGGCCGCCCGCGGCTTCACGCTCGTCGCCGGCGGCGCAGTCCTGTCCGACAGCTCGGTCGTCGAGCGGGCGAACTCCGACGCGGGAGGCGTCGGATACGACTTCCGGCCGATGCTCGCGGGCGTACGGCCGGTGGTGTCGGGGGCCGACCTGGCGATCTGCCGGATGGAGACCGTCTACGACGCCGGCCACACCGGCTCCCCAGCCTTCAAGACCCCGCCCCAGGTGGCCGAGGGCCTCGCCGCGACGGGCTACGACTCCTGCTCCACCGCCTCGGACCACACCCTGGACGACGGCGCCGAGGGCGTCCGGCGCACCCTGGACGCGCTGGACCGCGCGGGCGTGCGGCACGCCGGATCGGCGCGCACCGCGCGGGAGGCGAACGGCGTGACCCTCATGCGGGCGGGCAGCGCCCGGGTCGCCCATCTCGCGTACACCGACGACGCGAACGGGCTCCCGCTCCCCGGCGGGCAGCCCTGGGCGGTCGGCCTGATCGACCCCGACCGGATCGTCGCCGACGCCCGCGCCGCCCGGAAGGCGGGCGCCGACGTGGTCGTCGTCTCCCTCGACGGGGGCACCGCGTGGCAGGACGAGCCCGACGAGCGGCAACTGCTGCTGAGCCGGCGGCTGACCGCGTCCCGCACCGGCGGGCGGCCCGACATCGACCTGCTCCTCGGCACCCACGCACGCGTCCCGCAGGCGTACGAGAAGGTCAACGGCACCTGGGTCGTCCACGGCACCGGCGACCAGATCGCCGGCGAGATGTACAACGACCAGGGCGTCCAGGACCCGCGCGGCGACGAGAGCACCATCGCACGCTTCACCTTCGCCCCGCCCGCCCGGCGGGGAGCGCGGTGGGAGGTGACGAAGGCCGAGTTCATCCCGCTGGCCTTCGACCTCGACGCCGGCCGGGTCGTCGATCTCAACGCCGCGCTGGAGCAGGGCGCCGCGGTCGGCGCCGTGCGCGACCGGATCAGGGACGTCGTCCTCGGCCGGGGCGCGGGCCGGTCCGGCCTCGTCATGGGGAAGTGACGCAGGAGCCGTCCTACGGCACGACCGTGACCGGCCAGCGCCCCGCCTTCACCAGACGGATCGCCACCGAGCCGACGATACGGTGCCCCGCCTGCTCGGACGCCCCGACCACCACGGCGTCCGCCTTCAGCTCGTCCGCGGCGGTGACCAGGCCGTTGTAGGGGTCGCCGTGGAAGGTGTGGAACTCCCAGCGCACATCGAATATGTCCTTCACCCGCTCGGTCGCGTCGCGGATGTACTGGATCAGATCCGCGGCGATCTCGTCGGTCGTCTCCGCGACCGGCACCCCGAGCGCCGCCCCCGCCGCCATCACCGGCTGGATGTAGACGACCGCGAGCAGCGCCCGCTGCCGCCGCGCCAGCCCCCCGGCGTACGCCGCGGCGCGCAGCGAGGAGTCGGAACCGTCCACGCCGACGACGATGACCTTGGGACCGTCCGTCCCGCGCTCGAACCCTTGCGCGTGCTGCTCTTCCGTCACGGCTGCGAGGCTATCGGAAGGCGCAGGTCCCACGGCCTCGGGGGAGCGGGGAGGATTCGCTCGACGGGCGGGGCGGCGCCGCTCTTCCTACAGTCGGAACCATGAGTGCCACCGTGGAGGCCCACCCCCCGAAGACCACCACCGGCCCGAAACGGCCGCCTCGGGACGGCTTCCTCAGCAAGGTGCCCGAAGCCTTCGCCACGTTCTTCGGCGCCATCGGCCTGCTCTGCGCCCTGCTCGCCTTCATCCCCCCGGTCCGCGCGCTGCTCCGCCCGGTGGTGCGCTTCCTCGACCTTCTGATCATCCCGGTCAGCGCCAACCTCGCGTACGCCGTCTTCCTCTTCCTGCTCGCCGCCGCGACGGCCGCCCGCAAGCGGATCGCCTGGTGGCTGGTGGTCGTCTACCTCGGCCTGCTGGTCCTGACCGACGCCCTCGGGGTCTCCGTCGGCCTGTACGCCGCCTCGATCCCCTCGCTGGTCGTCTGCGGGCTCCTGCTCGCGCTGCTGATCGTGGCCCGACGGGAGTTCTACGCGGACTCGCGGCGCGCCGCCGTACGACGGGCGCTGCTCGTCCTGTTCACCGGACTCGTCGTGGCGATCCTGCTCGGCTGGGGCCTGGTCGTGCTGTTCCCCGGCACTCTGCCGGAGGGCCAGCGGCTGCTGTGGGCCGCGAACCGGGTCTGCGGCGGACTGGTCTCCGGGCGGTCGTTCGACGGCCGTCCGCCGCGCTGGCTGTTCTTCGTCCTCGGCCTGTTCGGCGCCCTCGCCCTGCTCAACGCCGCCGCCGCGCTCTTCCGTTCCCAACGCCTGGTCGCGGCCCTGCACGGCGACGAGGAGGCCCGTATCCGGGCCCTGCTCCAGGCGTACGGCGGTGACGACTCGCTCGGCTACTTCGCCACCCGCCGCGACAAGGCCGTCGTCTTCTCGCCCAGCGGCAAGGCGGCCGTCACCTACCGCGTCGAGGCCGGAGTGTGCCTCGCCAGCGGCGATCCCGTCGGCGACCGGGAGGCCTGGCCGCACGCGATCGCTGCCTGGCTGGACATCGCCCGCCGCTACGCCTGGGCGCCCGCCGCGATGGGCGCCTCCGAAGACGGTGCCAGGGCGTTCGCGCGCGCCGGGCTCGGCGCCCTCCAACTGGGCGACGAGGCGATCCTGCACGTCGCCGGCTTCGACCTTTCCGGCCGCGACATGCGCGTCACCCGGCAGGCCGTCAACCGCGTCAAACGCACCGGCGCCGGCTGCCGGGTACGCCGCCACTCCACCCTGTCCGAAGCCGAGATGGAGGAGATCGTCAGCCGGGCCGACGCCTGGCGCGACACCGAGACCGAACGCGGCTTCTCGATGGCCCTCGACCGGCTCGGCGACCCCGAGGACGGCGACTGCCTGCTCGTCGAGGCGATGGGGTCCGACGGCAAACTCCTCGCCCTGCTCTCCTTCGTGCCCTGGGGCCGCGACGGCATCTCCCTGGACCTGATGCGCCGGGACCGCAGCGCGCCCAACGGCGTCATGGAGTTCATGGTCGCGGAGGTGTGCGCGGTCGCCGGGAAGTTCGGCGTCCGGCGCATCTCCCTCAACTTCGCGGTGTTCCGCTCGGTCTTCGAGGAGGGCGCCCGCATCGGCGCGGGCCCGGTGCTCAGACTCTGGCGCAGGCTGCTGCTGTTCTTCTCCAAGTGGTGGCAGCTGGAGGCCCTGTACCGCTCCAACGCCAAGTACCACCCCGAGTGGTACCCGCGCTTCATCTGCTACGGCGACACGGGCGCCCTGGCCCGTATCGGCATGGCCTCCGCCATCGCCGAGGGCTTCGTCTCGGTGCCCTCGCTGCGCACGCTGTGGGGAAAGGGCCATGTGAAGGGCGGACCCAAACCCGCCACCACCGCGGGGCTGCCGTCGCTGTCGGCCCTCGGTCTGCCCACGGGGGACGGGACCGAGGCCGGTGATCCCACCACCGGTCTGCCCGACCAGGTCCGCGTGCGGCACCGCAAACTCGACCGGCTGCGCGCCGAAGGAACCGACCCCTACCCGGTCGGCATCCCGCCGCGCACGCATGTCCTGGCCGACGTCCGCGGCGGCGAGGACGTGACCGTCGCCGGGCGCGTGATGCTCGTACGCGACTTCGGCGGCATCCTCTTCGCCGTGCTGCGCGACTGGTCGGGCGATCTCCAGATCGCCCTCACCCGCAAGGAGTCCGGCGCCGCGCTCGACCGCTTCCGGCAGGTCGTCGACATCGGCGACCACATCAGCGCCGACGGTCTCGCGGGCGCCAGCGACACCGGCGAACCCACGGTCTTCGTCACGTCCTGGCAGCTCACCGCCAAGTGCCTGCACCCGCTGCCCGACAAGCGCAAGGGACTCGCGGACCCCGAGGCGAAGGTCCGCCGCCGCTATCTCGACCTGGTGTCCAGCACCGGGGCCCGCGATGTCGTACGGGCCCGCTCCACGGCCGTCCAGGCGCTGCGCCAGGGCCTGCTCGACCGCGGCTACCTGGAGGTCGAGACCCCGATGCTCCAGCAGATCCACGGCGGTGCCAACGCCCGGCCCTTCACCACCCACATCAACGCCTACGACCTGAACCTGTATCTGCGCATCGCGCCCGAGCTCTACCTCAAACGGCTGTGCGTCGGCGGCATGGAGAAGGTCTTCGAGATGGGCCGTACCTTCCGCAACGAGGGCGTCTCCTACAAGCACAACCCCGAGTTCACGATGCTGGAGGCCTACCAGGCCTTCGCCGACTACGACGTGATGCTCGTCCTCGCCCGCGAGCTGATCCAGGGCGCCGCGACCGCCGCCTTCGGCTCACCGATCGCCCGCAAGGACGGCACCGAGTACGACATCTCGGGGGACTGGCCCGTCAAGACGGTGTACGGCGCCGTCTCGGAGGCGCTGGGGGACGAGATCGACGCCGACACGTCCCTGGAGGCGCTGCTGCGGCTGTGCGACCGTGCGGGCGTGCCGTACACCGCGGACGACGGACGCGGCGATGTCGTACTGGAGATGTACGAACGTCTGGTCGAGGAGAAGACCCGGCTGCCCACCTTCTACAAGGACTTCCCGACCGAGGTCTCCCCGCTCACCCGGCAGCACCGCACCGATCCACGCCTCGCGGAACGCTGGGACCTTGTCGCCTTCGGCACCGAACTGGGCACCGCCTACTCGGAGTTGACCGACCCGGTCGAGCAGCGCCGACGGCTCACCGAGCAGTCACTGCTGGCCGCCGGGGGCGATCCCGAGGCGATGGAACTCGACGAGGACTTCCTCGACGCGCTGGAGTACGCGATGCCGCCCACCGGCGGGCTGGGGATCGGTGTCGACCGGCTCGTCATGTTCCTCACCGGCCTGACGATCCGCGAAACGCTGCCGTTCCCGCTCGTGCGACGCCGCTGAAAATGGTCCAGGCGGGTGCATTCACGGGGCCCTACCGGTGTTGCTCGGCGTGGTGAGCCCTCCGCCGGGTGACTGATTGGTCATGAAAAAGGATCAGCTGATTACCCGGCGCCGGGCGTTGATCGCGGGCGCCGCCGCCCTGGGGGCGGCCGGGGCGGCGGGCACAGCCCGCGTCCTGACCGCCGGCCAGGACGTCGAGCCGGCCCGGACTCTCCCGCGTTCCGGCCCGCAGGCGTCCCGCGCCCTCAAGCCGTCCGCCTACCGCCTCCAGCCGATCGCCGGGTACGGTCCGCCGCCGAACAGCGCCCACCTGCAGACCCTCGTCCGGCACGAACCGTTCATGCGCGTGTCCGCGCGCGGCCGCAGCCTGGTGCTGACCTTCGACGACGGCCCCGACCCGCACTACACCCCCGAGATCCTGCGTACCCTGCGCGAGTACGACGTGCACGCCATGTTCTTCGTGTGCGGGGAGATGGCCAACGACAACAGGGACCTGCTGAGCGAGATGGCCGACGACGGACACACCGTGGGCAACCACACCTGGAGCCATCCGCTGCTGACCAAGCTCTCGCGCTCCGCGATCCGCTCCGAGATCGAGCGCACCAGCAAGGTCATCGAGGAGGCCTACGGCGAGCCGCCGGTCTGGTTCCGCGCGCCGTACGGGGAGTGGAACCGGGCGACATACCAGATCGGCGCCGAACTCGGCATGGAACCCCTGGCCTGGACGATCGACACGCTCGACTGGTCGATGCCGGGCACCCGTTCGATCGTCGGCGCGGTCGAGAAGGGGGCCGCCCCGGGCGTCGTCGTCCTCTCGCACGACGCGGGCGGTGACCGCTCGCAGAGCGTTCAGGCGCTGCGCGCCTATCTCCCGCACCTGCTGGACTCCGGCTATCACATCACGGTACCGCGCCGGAAATACGCCTAGAAACGAAGGCGGGCCCCGCGCACCGAGCGTCGCGGGGCTTTAGGCCGGACCGGCCGGCGGGAGGTGAAAATCCTCCCCGACCGGCCTTTCGCCCGCCCGGTCCGGTAACGCTCAGCGCACCTCGGACAGACGGGCGAAGACGACCACGTTTCCGTCGTAGCCGTGCTGCTTGGAGAAACCGCCTCCGCACGTGATGACGCGCAATTCCGGGGTGCCCTTGCTGTTGTACACACGGTCGCCGGGGAAATCGCTCTTCGCGAAGACCTCGATGCCGTAGATCTCGAACACCGCGGTCTTCCCGTCCTTGCGCAGGACCTCGATCCGGTTCCCCTTCTTGAGCGCCCCGAGCCCGTAGAAGACGGCGGGGCCCCGCATGTTGTCGACATGGCCCACGACGACGGCCGTGCCCTTCTCGCCGGGCGAGACCGCGCCGGTGAACCAGCCGGCGAGATTCGGGTCGTCGGGCGGCGGCGCGTCGACCCATCCGTCCATGTCCAGGCCCACCGGCATCACCGGGGCGTCGACCCGGATGGCCGGGATCCGCACCCGGTCGACGACGGAGTACGGCAGCGGGTCCGGCGTGTTCGAGAACGTGGCACCCGGCGTTCGGCTGTCCGCCGCGGCCGCCGAGGCGGGCTGCGGGGGGCCCACGTCGAACTCACCGGAACCGTTCCGAATGAGTGCGAGGCCGGTCAGCAGAACAAGCGCTATCACGCCCCAGGGGGCGCGCTTCCTCTGCCGCTCCTCCTCTTCGGCCAGCTCGGACGCAGACATTCGCAATCCCCTCTCGACGCGGCCGTCGCCTCGTCATCCGCGCATATGAGCACGCTAATGGCAGCGGGACCGCCCGGCGACGGGGCGCGGGCGAACGGGTGGCGGGACGAATGCCCCGTGCGCCATCCGAGTTGCCGTGACCAGGAATCTTCCGACGGTGCGTGACCTGCGGCAATATCCGATTGTGTGGAATTCCTTCGGCGTGTCTTCTCACCAGGACGGACCATTCCCGAAATGCGGCCCCGCGCACGGCATCTGAGGGTCTGTCTGGGAGGCGCTTTCTCGCCGATCCACCGGGGACGGTTCCCGGGGCGCCCCCGCGGAGGATCACATGCGTACTACTCGTGCCCTGGCGGTGTCTGCCGCCGCGGTCGCCGCCGTGGGGCTCGCCGCCCCGATGGCCGCGGCGTGGAACACCCCGAGCAACATCGTCGCGATGCCCAGCGTCATCGCCCGCGGCGGCCAGCTGACCGTGACGGTCGACGGGTGCCCCAGAGGAGGCACCATGACCTCGCCCGCGTTCCGTCAGGCGAGGCTCTCGCCGCTCCAGGGCAGCCACAACGAGTCGTCCAGCGGTACGGCAACCATCAACCAGGACGCCCGCCCCGGCTCGTACGACATCACCGTCAACTGCGAAGGGACGGGCCCGCTGACCCGCCCGGCCGCCTTCACCGTCATCGGCGGTGTGCGCGGCGGTCTCGGCGGCAGCACCTCGACCGGTGCCACGTCCACCGACATGGCGATCGGCGGCGGGCTGGTGGCCGCGGCGGCCGTCGGCGGCGGGGTGTTCTGGATGCGGCGCAGGTCGGAGAGGCACATCTGACCGTTCCGCCCGGCGAGGCGGCCGGTCCCGCCCCCTTCGGAGGCCGGCCGTCCGCCGCGCGGAGCGCATCTGACAGCCCTTCGCTCCGGACCCGCCTGACAGGGACCGGGGCGAAGGGCTGTCAGATGCGCTCCGGCCGGATCCCGTGACGTCCGGGTCAGGATTCTTCGGACGTGTCACGTCGGCGCGACAGGTACCAGGCGGCGCCGACGGAGCCGGCGATGAGCGCGGCCCCCAACGCGATCTCCTTCGGATCGAAGCCGCCGACGCTGCCGCCGACACCGGCCCGGACACCTCGGTGCAGGGGGACCGGGGTCGGAGTGACCGGCCGGCCGCCGGCGATGGTGAGACCGGTGCTCCCGCTCGCTCCGCCGCAGGAGAACGTCACGTCGTACACGGCCCCGGGTCTGGCGTCCCAGTCGACCATGGCGGTGGCCGAGGACTGCCCTGGCGGGATCGTGACGGTGTCGAAGACCCCTGAGGTGACCGTGGCGGTTCCCCTGCACCCGCCGTCCCGCTTCAGGAGCAGCGACACCTGACCGCCCGCGGCGATGGTCGACGGCTGCACGCTGAAGGCGAACGGGGTGATCGGGGTGAGGCCGTGGTCCCCGTCACCGGCGAGGGCGGCGGGCGCGGCGAAGGTCAGGGCGGTCACGCCCAGCAGTGCGGCCGAAGCGACGCGTATCGCGCGCATGGTGAGCCTCCAGGTCCCCGAGGAGCCTTGCTGCGGACCTTTTCCGCTTGCGCCAGAAATGCACCTCGATGACCGGAACGCTAGGAAGGAGCGAACAAGGGCGCGATCCCAGTAGCGCGAACGGGGCAATGCTGTGGGCCGTTCGAGGGACGGCGTGCGTGCGGACGGGGGACGGACACGGCGTGGCGTCCGTCCCCCGAGCCGTCGCCCCCGGTCCGCTGGGGCCGCCCGGCGGAGCCGTTACCCGGGAAGCTGTGGGAACAGCGCCGTGAAGGGCTCCGCCGACTCCGTGATCCCCCGGCTGTAGGGCGCGTCGAAGTCCCAGATCAGGAAGAGCAGGAAGGCGATCAGGGCCGAGAACAGCCCGGCCAGGATCAGTTCCCGGGCGGTGCGCCGGATCTGCAGCGCGAAGATCATCCCGACCGTGACCACGGCACCGGTGATCAGCCCGAACCACACCACCCCCGGCATGGTCGCCCCCGTGGAGTCGGCGCGGGCGCTGCGTGCCGTGTCGGCCGCCGTCACCTGGTCGAGGAGCGGCTGGTACGCCTGCGCCTCGAAGTCCGACTTCGGCTGGTAATCGGTGACGTCGTGCCGGATCCGGTCGAGGAGCCGGCCGCCCTCGGCGGTCACCCGGCCGTGCTCGGCCATGCTCTTCCACTCGGTGGTGACCACGTAGTGGACGTACGTGTCGACGTCACCGCGGATACGGTCGCGGACGTCGGGCGGGTAGACCCTGACCCGCTCCGAGATCTCGTGCAGGGCCTGCGCCTCCGCCTGCACATGGTCCTGGGCGCCGCCGCGGGCCTCCCAGACACCGGCGATGGCCAGACCGAGGACGATGGCGTACACCACGCCGATCATCATCGTCATGTACTCGATGACGTCCGGGGTCTCGGTGGGGTCCTCGTCCTCGCGTGCCCTGCGATGGCGTACGAGGGTCACGATGAGGACCACGAGGCACGCGGCCGCCATCGCGAGGGCGAGAACAAGCCAATCCGACAAAGTGTGCCTCCAGGGGTCAGCGCGGGCGCAGTGCCGCGACGGCGAGCACCGCGGGCGCGGTGATGAGCAGGGTGAACGAGACCAGCGACGGACCGCCGCGGGGCTGGTGCTTGTGGGGCGGCGTGCGGTACGCCGGATAGCTGACCGGAACCGGCGGCGGAGTGGGGCGCGCGCTCGGGGTCGGCCGGGGCTTCGGCGTGGGTCTCGGTGCCACGACGGGGGCCGGCCGCGGCGGCAGGGGTCTCGGCTTCGGCGCGGGCGGAGGCGGAGGCGGAGGCGGCGGTGGGGGTGGGGGCGGAGGCGGAGTCGGTGGCGGCGGTACGGGCTTCGGAGCGTGGGTGGGCGGAGGGGGTGGTGTCGGCTTCGGCTTCGGCGGCGGAGGGGGCTTGGGGGGCGGCGGGGTCGGTGTGGGTGTCGGCGGGCAGGGCGGGGTCGGGGCCGGGCACTGGTTGGTGCTCCCGGCGACGGCGACCGCCCCGCCGCCCGCCACGGCCACCGCGGTGAGGCCGTCGCCGCCCGGGCCCGTGGAGGCGTACGCGCAGGCGTCGGCCGCGGCCGTTCCGCTCGGCGCGCCGACGAGGAGCCAGGTGAGCGCCGTCAGTGCCAATACGCGTATGAGGAGGGCGGATCGGGTCCGCTGGGGTGCGTGCACGACGGAGATCATGAGGCGCGCGGGAACCGGTCACGCCGGAGTGTCCGGGATTGCCCCCGAAGGGGGTACCTCCGGCCCCCGGCGGCTTGACGTGCGAAGGCCGGAAACGCGGGCCTGGATCGAATATGCGGGCGAGCGGCGTCGCGCGCGTCACAGTCTTCCGAAAGAAATTTGAGGCCCGTTTGAACACTACTGCCCCTCCCGTGCGTACCTAGGGCCATGCGCGGCGCTGCAGGGCGCTGCAACACTTATGCGAACAGCGGGAGTTACCAATGAAGACCTCCTGGCGGAGCGCCTCACTCGTAGCGTCAGCTGCGGCCGTGCTGGCGCTCACGACGGCGTGTGGTCAGGAATCGGGCACCCCTTCGACGGGCGCTCAGAACGTGGGTGCCACCGCGGTGGCGGGAGGCTACGGGACGAGCACCACCGCCGGCGCGGGCAACGGCTACGGCGCCGATTCCAAGGATCAGAGCGCTGCCGCCAAGCCGGAAGTCGCGGGCCAGCTCGCCGTGACGGAAAGCGCCAAGCTCGGCAAGGTGCTGACCGACGGCGCCGGATTCACTCTTTACCGCTTCGACAAGGACACCGCCGAACCGCCGAAGTCGAGTTGTGACGGTGCCTGCGCCACCGCCTGGCCGCCCGTGCCCGCCGACGGTGCCGAGGCCGCCACCGGTGTCGACAAGGCGCTGCTCGGCGAGGTCACCCGGACCGACGGCACGAAGCAGCTGACCATAGGCGGCTGGCCCATGTACCGGTTCGCCAAGGACACCAAGGCCGGTGACGCCAACGGTCAGGGTGTGGGCGGTACTTGGTTCGCCTCGGCGCCCAACGGCAAGAAGGCGACGCTGGCCGCCCTCCCCGGTCTGTCGGTCCGCAAGGACCCGAAGCTCGGCGACATCGTCGTCGACAAGAACGGCATGACCGTCTACCGGTTCATGAAGGACCAGGCCTGGCCCGTCTCGAAGTCGGCCTGCACGGGCGCCTGCCTGCAGAAGTGGCCCGCCGTCGCTCCGGTCCCCGCGAGCGACACCAAGGGCGTTCAGAAGAAGGGCCTGATGGGCTTCACCCGCCCGGACGGTGTGAAGCAGATGACGGTCAACTGCTGGCCGATCTACACCTTCTCCGGTGACAGCGCTCCCGGTGAGACCAACGGTCAGGGCGTGGGCGGCACGTGGTACGCCGTCTCGCCCGACGGAAAGCCGGTCGGCGCGTCCAAGTAGGGCATCGACTCCCCACGGTCGATGCGGAGGATCGGCACCCCACGGCCGATCCTCCCGCCGGACGGCATGGAACGCGTCGCCAAGGGTCCGCCCCCTCCGCACGGAGGGGGCGGACCCTTGTGCGTCCGGGCGCGGGCGAGGCGTTCCGGCCGTCGTCGGAACGTGAAAGATCCCGACGGCGGCCCGGATGTGAAAGAACGCCGCGTACAGACCGGCGACTTGGCCACGCTTCGTGACTCCGCTGAGCTTTTTGGAATGCTTCGGAGTGATTTCGCAGGGGCGGTGAGTGGCGTGCGCGGTATACGTTCGCAGATGCCAATCGGGCACTTGCCCGCGGCAGTGACCGGGAACGGACGGTCAATTTCCGTTTTGACTCGCCCCTTTGGCGGGCGATCAGTAGCCTCTGCTCGAACACCGGATCGTCCATGCCGTCGCCTACGCCTTGGAGAGATAGATGGAGCGTCCCGCCTGGGCCCCTCGCAGCATTGACATCTCAGTGCCGAGCGTGTCCCGAATCTACGACTATTACCTGGGCGGTTCGCACAACTTCGAGGTCGACCGGGAAGCGGCACGCAGGGCGATGGAGTTCATGCCGGGCCTTCCCAAGGTCATGCAGGCGAACCGGGCGTTCATGCGCCGGGCGGTCCGGTTCGCGGCCGGAGAGGGCATCGACCAGTTCCTCGACATCGGTTCCGGCATCCCGACGTTCGGCAACGTCCACGAGATCGCGCAAGGCACCCGACCCGGCGCACGGGTCGTGTACGTCGACCACGATCCGGTTGCCGTCGCACACAGTCAGGCCGTGCTGCGGGACAACGAGGACGCGGACGTCGTCGCCGCCGATCTGCTCAAGCCCCAGGAAATTCTGGCGAGCGCCCAGGTTCAGCGACTGATCGACCTGAACCGGCCGGTCGCCCTGCTTCTCGTTGCCATACTTCACTTCGTGGAAGACGCGGACGACCCGTACCGGGCGGTGGCCGAACTGCGCGACTCTCTCGCGCCGGGAAGCATGCTCGTCGTCACGCATGCCTCGTTCGAGGGAATTCCGCTCTCCCGGGAGCAGGCCGAGGGCACGGTCGACGTCTACAAGAACATCCGCAACCCGCTGATCATGCGCACGCGCGAGGAGATCGCGCGGTTCTTCGAGGGGTACGACATGGTGGAACCCGGACTGGTGCCGATGCCGAACTGGCGGCCCGACACGGCATCCGAGGACGAGGATCCTTATTCCTTCTCCGGGTTCGGCGGCGTGGGACGCACGGCGTGAGCGCCGAGCCGGACGGGCCGGAGGACAGACTGCGCCGGTTCGCGACGATCTGGAGCCGAGCGGTCTTCCCGGTCACCTCCACCTCGCTGACCCGGCCCGAGTTCGAGGAACAACTGCTGCCCCTCGCACGGCGGTTGAGCGAGGCGCTGCGGGCCAGGAACTTCGAGGCGGTCGAGGGGCGGATTGTCGGCGCCGCGCTCGTCGCCGCGCACTGCACCGACCCCGAGGCCCTCAGCCGGGCCCTCGACTGCGTCGACGCCTACCTGGTGCTCTACTGCGGCGAGGACGGCCCGGGGGAGGCGCTGCGGACCCGCTCCGCACGGCTCCAGCACGCCATGGCCGCCGGGTACGCCGAGGCGCTGCGCGAGCGGACGCTCGCCGAACAACAGGCCATCTCGCATGCCGCCCTGACCGCGCGCAGCGCCGTCGCCGAGGCGCTGCACGACAGTGAGGCCCGCTTCCGCGCGGTCTTCGAAGGCGCGGCCATAGGCATCGGCATCGCCGACCTGGAGGGCAACATCCTCCAGGTCAACGGAGCCCTGCTGCGTATGTTCGGCGGCTCCGAACAGACCATGCGCGGCCGCAAGGTCCCCGAGTGGACGCACGCCGAGGACGCTCCTCAAGTATGGCGGCTGTACGAGGAGTTGGTGAGCGGCCAGCGCGAGCACTACCACGTCGAGAAGGCCTTCTACCGTCCCGACGGCACCGCACTGTGGACCAATCTGACGGTCTCGCTGCTGCGCGACGCGGACGGCGAACCGCAGTACCAGCTGGCGCTGATGGAGGACACCACCGAGCGGCGGCTGCTCAACCTGCGGCTGCGCTACGAGGCGACGCACGACGCGCTCACCGGACTGCCCAACCGGACCCTGTTCTTCGAGCGTCTGGAGAAGGCGCTGGCCGCGGGCGAGGGACAGCGCTTCGGGCTGTGCTACCTCGACCTCGACGGCTTCAAGACCATCAACGACAGCCTCGGGCACGCGGCCGGTGACCGGCTGCTCGTCGAGGTCGCCGACCGCCTCCAGTCCTGCGCGACCGCTCCCGGCGAGATGGTCGCCCGGCTCGGCGGCGACGAGTTCGTGGCCCTCACCACCGGCCCGGACACCGAGCGCGAGGTCGACGAGCTGGCCGGGCGCATCATGAACGCGCTCGTCACCCCGATCAGCATCGACGGCCGCGACCTGACCGTGCGCGGCAGCGTCGGCATCGTGGAGGGCCCGGCCGGGGAGCGCGGCGCCGCCGAGGTGCTGCGCAGCGCCGACATCACGATGTACCGGGCCAAGTCCGCGGGCGGCAACCGCTTCGAGCTGGCCGACCCCGAGGCCGACGCCCGCGCGATCACCCGTAACGGACTCACCACCGCACTGCCCGCCGCCCTGGACCGGGGCGAGTTCTTCATCGAGTACCAGCCGCTGGTGCACCTCGGGGACGGCAGTGTGCAGGGTGCCGAGGCACTGGTGCGCTGGCTGCACCCGCAGCACGGCGTGCTCGGCCCCGACCGTTTCATCCCGCTAGCCGAGCACACCGGGCTGATCGTGCCGCTCGGCCGCTGGGTCCTGGAGCAGTCGGTGCGGCAGGCCCGCACCTGGCAGGAACGGCACTCCGGCGCGGGCCCGCTCCGCGTCAACGTCAATCTCTCGCCGTGCCAGCTGACCCATCCAGGTCTCGTCCAGGACACGGTCGACATCCTGGAACGTGAGGGTCTCGACGCCCAGGCGCTGTGCCTGGAGGTCACCGAGTCCGCGCTGATCGGCGCGGACGACGACCTGCTCAAACCGCTGCGCAGGCTCGCCGAGATGGGTGTCGACATCGCCCTCGACGACTTCGGCACCGGTTACTCGAATCTCGCCAACCTGCGTCGTCTGCCGGTCAGCATCCTCAAGCTGGACCGGTCCTTCACCAGGGGCATGCAGCAGTTCCCGGCGGATCCGGTCGACCTGAAGATCGTCGAGGGCATCGTCTCCCTGGCCCACAGTCTCGACCTCGCGGTCACGGTCGAGGGCGTGGAGACCGGCGCACAGGCCGAGCAACTGCGGATACTGGGCTGCGACACCGCCCAGGGCTGGTACTACGCCCGTCCGGGACCGCCGGAGCGGCTGCACGAGCTGGCGCTGGTCGACGCGGTCGGCTGAACCCGCGCGCGGCCCGGCCTCCCGCGACGGTGGCCGGGCCGCGTCGGCGGCCCGTCGTTCCGCCGGCCGGGCCGGACTTCCCGCGCCCGGCCGGACGCGTCGCCGCCCCGGCCGGGTGTCCTGTCACCCGGGCCGGACGTTCCGCCACCCGGGCCGGGTGGCCTGCCCGCACCGACCGGAGGGGTGCCCCGGCCGGCGTACAGGCCACCGCCGCCCGACCGGCGTACGAGTCGCACCGCGGTCCGCCCGGTCCACCGGTCCCGGCGCGGCCCGCTCGTCGTGACCGAGCTCGGACGGTTCCCGGGACGCCTCGCGCGCCCGGTCCCGCGTATGTCTCACTGGCCGTATGCCTCACTGACGGAACGCACTTCTCAGAAAAGGAGCCGAGACGGATGAGCACGGAACTTCAGGGCAGGACCGCCGTCGTCACCGGGGCCAGCAAGGGCATCGGGCTCGCGGTCACGGAGGCGCTGGCCGGCGCGGGCGCGACGGTGATCGCCGGCTCCCGCGGCACGTCCGCGGGCCTCGACTCCCTGGTCGGGAAAGGGAACGTCACCTGGGTGCCGGTCGACCTCGCCGAACCCGACGCGGCCGGGCGGCTCGTCGAGGCGGCGGGCGGGCGGATCGACGTCCTGGTCAACAACGTGGGTACGGCCCCCGCCCGCACCGGCGGCTTCCTTTCGGTGACCGACGAGGAATGGCGGCGCACCGTCGATCTGAACCTGCTCACGGCCGTACGGGTCACCCGTGCGGCCCTGCCGTCGATGCTGGCCGCCGGGCAGGGTTCGGTCGTGACGATCGGCTCGGTCAACGCGACCCTGCCCGACCCCCTGGTGATCGACTACAGCGCGGGCAAGGCGGCCCTGGTCGCGTTCTCCAAGGCGCTGTCGAAGGAGGTAGGCCCGAAGGGCATCCGGGTCAACACCGTGAGCCCCGGACCGGTGGAGACCGACCTGTGGCTCGGCGGCGGGGGAGTGGCGGCGACGGTCTCGGCCGCCGCCGGGCTCACTCCCGACGACGTGGTCGCCCAGGCCTCCGGCGCGATGGTCACGGGCCGTTTCTCCAAGCCGTCGGAGGTGGCCGACCTGGTTCTCTTCCTCGCAGGGGACCGAGCGGGCAACATCACCGGCAGCGACTTCGTCATCGACGGCGGCTTCATCCCGACGTGGTGAACCTGATGGGGTGACCCGGACGTGGTGAACCTGATGGGGTGAGCCGGACGCGGTGAGACCGATGTGGTGAGCCGGATGTCGTGAGACGGATCCGCTGGGCAGAGCCGGACGTCGTGAGACGACTCTGCCGGGCCACGACTTGGTGAACCCGGAGCTGACGAACCGGGCCGGGCCGCCGTGCCGCCCCGCGCGCCCGGGTGCGGCCGGCATCAGCGTTCCAGCAGCATCCGCTGGAGCTCCCGGGCCGCCCGGGGCGGTGCCACATCGCTGCGGTGCGCCAGCGCGATCGTCCGCTCAAGACCGGGCCTGGTCAGCGGGGTCACCCGCAGACCCGACCCGGACCGGGCGGCCACCATGCGCGGTACGACGGCCACACCGAGACCCGCCCGGACGAAGCCCAGGACCGCGTCCATCTCGCCGCCCTCGACCGCGAAGTCGGGTTCGAAGCCCTCGGCGCGGCAGGCGGCGACGGTCAGTTCCCGCAGGTCGTAGCCGTGCCGGAACATCACCAGACGCTCGCCCTCCAGATCGGCGACGCGCACCGTACGGCGGCTGCCACCACCGCCGGGCGCGGGGGCATCCGGCGACGACACCACGACCAGGTCCTCGCGCAGCAGCTCCACCGTGGTCAGCGCCGGGGACGGGGTGGGCAGGGGCAGGACGACCAGGGCGAGGTCGAGGGCGCCGCGTGCGAGCTCCCGTACGAGATCGTGCGAGCCGCCCTCCTCGATCAGCAGCCGGATGCCCGGATAGCGGTCGTGGAACGCGCGCAGCACGTCCGGCAGCAGGCCCGTGCACAGGCTCGGGGTCGCGCCGAGCCGCACCCGGCCGCTGCGCAGCTGGGCCAGTTCCTGCACCTCCTGCCGGGCCGTGTCCGCGTCGGCGAGGATGCGCCGGGCCAGCGGCAGCAGGGCCTCGCCCGCGTCGGTGAGCGTGATGTTCCCGCGCGCCCGCTGGAACAGGTCCGCCCCCAACTCCCGCTCCAGCGCCTTGATCTGCTGGGACAGCGAGGGCTGCGCGACATGAACCAGGTCGGCGGCCCGGGTGAAATGCCGGGTCTCCGCGACGGCCACGAAGTACTGGAGCTGTTGGAACTGCATCCCCCGACGATAGCTCTTGCCTATGGAAACGAGCCGGACCATGTCTTGGACTGATCGGTTCCTCGCGTCCTAGCGTTCCGTCCATGGCTCTGGCAACGCGGACGGACCGACGGCCGTCCTTGGCGCGCACCGTGTGGGACAGCTCCGTCGGAAAGAAGACCGTGATGGCCGTCAGCGGCCTGGTCATGCTGCTCTACCTGGTCGCCCACATGATCGGGAATCTTAAGATCTACTTCGGCGCGGGCGAGTTCGACCACTACGCCCACTGGCTGCGCACCGTCGGTGAACCGTTCATGCACTACGAGTGGACGCTGTGGCTGATCCGCGTGGTGCTGGTCGTCGCCGTGGTCGCGCACGCCACGTCCGCGTACCAGCTCAGCCGCCGTGACATCAGGGCGCGCCCCAGCAAGTACGTGCACAGGAAGCGCGGCGCGAGCTACGCGACCCGCACGATGCGCTGGGGCGGGATCATCCTCGGCCTGTTCATCGTCTGGCACCTCCTCGACCTGACCACCGGCACCGTGCACCCCGGCGGCTTCCAGGAGGGGCACCCGTACCAGAACGTCGTGGACACCTTCTCCACCTGGTACGGCGACGTCGTCTACATCGTCGCGATGCTCGCGCTCGGCCTGCACATCCGGCACGGCTTCTGGAGTGCCGCACAGACCCTCGGGGCCGGCAGCCGCACCCGCGACCGCGCCCTGAAGACCGTCGCGAACGTCCTCGCGCTGCTGCTCACGGCGGGCTTCATCGCCGTACCCGTGGGCGTCATGACCGGAGTGGTGAGCTGAAATGACCGCTGAATACGCCCACTTCACGACCGGGGAGCCGGTCGCCGACACCAAGGCACCCGCCGGCCCGGTCGAGGAGCGCTGGGACACGCGCCGTTTCGAGGCCAAGCTGGTCAACCCGGCCAACCGCCGCAAGCACACCGTGATCGTCGTCGGCACCGGTCTCGCGGGCGGCTCCGCGGGGGCCACACTCGCCGAACAGGGTTACCACGTAGTCCAGTTCTGCTTCCAGGACTCCCCGCGCCGTGCCCACTCGATCGCCGCGCAGGGCGGCATCAACGCGGCGAAGAACTACCGCAACGACGGCGACTCCGTCCACCGGCTCTTCTACGACACCGTCAAAGGCGGCGACTTCAGGGCGCGCGAGTCCAACGTCCGCCGCCTGGCTCAGATCTCGGTCGAGATCATCGACCAGTGCGTCGCCCAGGGCGTGCCCTTCGCCCGCGAGTACGGCGGCCTGCTCGACACCCGTTCCTTCGGCGGCGTCCAGGTCTCCCGCACCTTCTACGCCCGCGGCCAGACCGGCCAGCAACTCCTGCTCGGCGCCTACCAGGCACTGTCCCGGCAGATCGCCGCGGGCAACATCGAGATGCACCCGCGCACCGAGATGCTGGACCTGATCGTGGTCGACGGACGGGCGCGCGGCATCGTCGCCCGCGACCTGGTCACCGGCAGGATCGACACCTACTACGCGGACGCCGTCGTCCTGGCGAGCGGCGGCTACGGCAACGTCTTCTACCTGTCGACGAACGCCATGAACTCCAACGCCACCGCGATCTGGCGGGCCCACCGGCGCGGCGCGTACTTCGCCAACCCCTGCTTCACCCAGATCCACCCCACCTGCATCCCGCGCACCGGCGACCACCAGTCGAAACTCACGCTGATGAGCGAGTCGCTGCGCAACGACGGCCGTATCTGGGTGCCGAAGGCGCACGGCGACACCCGCCCGCCGGACGAGATCCCCGAGGACGAGCGCGACTACTACCTGGAGCGGATCTACCCGTCCTTCGGCAACCTCGTCCCCCGCGACATCGCCTCCCGCGCAGCCAAGAACGTCTGCGACGAGGGCAGGGGAGTGGGCCCCGGCGGACAGGGCGTCTACCTCGACTTCGCGGACGCCGTCCGGCGCATGGGCCGCGAGGCCGTCGAGGAGAAGTACGGCAACCTCTTCGACATGTACGCCCGGATCACCGGCGAGGACCCGTACGCCGTGCCCATGCGGATCTACCCCGCCGTGCACTACACGATGGGCGGACTGTGGGTCGACTACGACCTCCAGACCACCGTCCCCGGCCTGTTCGCCATCGGTGAGGCCAACTTCTCCGACCACGGCGCGAACCGGCTCGGCGCCTCCGCCCTCATGCAGGGGCTCGCCGACGGCTACTTCGTCCTGCCGTCGACCATCAACGACTACCTCGCCCGCAACCCGCACCGCTCCAGCGACGACGACCTGAGCGACGAACACCCCGCGGTGCAAGAGGTGTTGGCCGAGACCGAGGACCGGCTGCGGCTCCTCCTCGCCGTCGACGGCGACCGCACCCCCGACTCCTTCCACCGCGAACTCGGCGAACTCATGTGGGAGTTCTGCGGCATGGCCCGCACGGAGAGCGGGCTGCGCAAGGCCCTGGAACGCATCCCGCAGATCCGTGAGGAGTTCTGGCGGCGCGTCAAGGTGCCCGGCAGCGGAGAGGAGTTCAACCAGTCCCTGGAGAAGGCCAACCGGATCGTCGACTACCTGGAACTCGCCGAGCTGATGTGCCTCGACGCGCTGCACCGCGCCGAGTCCTGCGGCGGCCACTTCCGTGAGGAGTCCCAGACCCCGGACGGTGAAGCGGCCCGCCGGGACGAGGAGTTCTCGTACGCGGCCGCCTGGGAGTTCACCGAAACCGGCACCGCGCCCGTCCTGCACAAGGAAGACCTGGTCTTCGAGTACGTCCACCCCACCCAGCGGAGCTACGCATGAAGCTCACCCTGCGCGTCTGGCGGCAGAAGAACGCCGACGCCGACGGAGCGATGTCCACGTACGAGGTGGACGGCATCTCGGCCGACATGTCCTTCCTGGAGATGCTCGACACCCTCAACGAAGAGCTCATCCTGGCCGGAGACGACCCCGTCGCCTTCGACCACGACTGCCGTGAGGGCATCTGCGGCGCGTGCAGTCTGGTCATCAACGGGGACGCGCACGGACCCGAGCGCACCACCACCTGCCAGCTCCACATGCGCTCCTTCCACGACGGCGACACGATCGACATCGAGCCGTGGCGCGCCGCCGCCTTCCCCGTCGTGAAGGACCTCGTGGTCGACCGCTCCGCCTTCGACCGGATCATCCAGGCCGGCGGTTACGTCACCGCCCCGACAGGCGCCGCGCCCGAGGCACACGCCACGCCGGTCCCCAAGCCCGACGCCGACTTCGCCTTCGAGCACGCCGAGTGCATCGGCTGCGGCGCCTGCGTGGCGGCCTGCCCGAACGGCGCCGCGATGCTGTTCACCTCCGCCAAGGTCAACCACCTGAACGTGCTGCCGCAGGGCGCCCCCGAGCGGGAGACCCGGGTGCTCGACATGGTGGCGCGGATGGACGACGAGGGCTTCGGCGGCTGCACCCTCACCGGGGAGTGCGCGACCGCCTGTCCGAAGGGCATCCCGCTGTTCTCCATCACCAGCATGAACAAGGAGTGGCTGCGCGCCACCCGCAAGACGGGCAGGCGTTAGGCACGAAGTCGTTCGCCGTACGGTGCGGACGGGCGGGACCGGGTGTGGTGCTCACGCCCCGGTCGCGTCTCGCTTTCCGGGTCACCCCTGTCATTCAGCATCCTCACATCCGCCCTCCTGGCACTGGTCACGCGCACGCCAACCGGCGTCGGAAGAACAGGAGCGCGCAGACCGTTCGGATCCGGCCTGCCGCCCCCGAGCCATCGACTCCGTTCGAGCAGGGGGTACCCCCTCCGCCGAACCGGCCCGTGACCAGGAGAGTGCCATGACCGGCGTTTCCACCCTCGACAGCCCGACCGAGCCCGTCGCCCCCACCCGCTACACCGTCACCTTGGCCCACGACGAGGCCGACGTCCGGGCCGCGCAGCGGCTCCGCCACGACGTCTTCGCCGGGGAGATGGGCGCCCTCCTGAACACCCCGCAGCCCGGTCTCGACGTCGACGCCTTCGACGCGTACTGCGACCACCTGCTGGTGCGCGACACCGAGACCGGCCAGGTCGTCGGCACCTACCGACTGCTGCCGCCCGAGCGCGCCGCGATCGCCGGACGGCTCTACTCGGACAGCGAGTTCGACCTCGGGCCGCTGGCCGGAATCCGCTCCGGGCTGGTCGAGGTCGGCCGCTCCTGCGTCCACCCCGACCACCGCGACGGCGCGGTCATCGGCCTGATCTGGGCCGGGATAGCCCGCTACATGGTCGACGGCGGCCACGAATGGCTCGCCGGCTGCTGCTCCATACCGCTCGCCGACGGCGGCACGCTCGCCGCGGGCACCTGGGACCGGGTCCGGGCCAAGCACCTGGCGCCGGAGGAGTTCCGCGTCCGGCCGCTGCGGCCCTGGAGCGCGGAGGGTGTCGCCCGCCCGGCCCGCACCGAACTGCCCCCGCTGCTCCGCGGCTATCTGCGCCTGGGCGCCTGGGTGTGCGGTGAGCCCGCGCTCGACGCGGACTTCGGTGTCGCCGACATGTACGTGCTGCTGTCGATGAGCCGGGTCAACCCGCGCTACCTCCGTCACTTCCTCTCGCTCGTCCCCGCCTGATGAGCACGCCCCGCACCGGAGCACCGCGTCTCACGTTCGTCCGCCGCCCCCGCCTCGGGGGCGGCGGGACGGCGGTGCTCCCCGGAGCCGTCCCCGCGCCACGGCGGCCCGCCGCCGGCCCCGTCCAGGGGACCGGCGCCTGGCTGCCCACCGCGCCCTGCTCGCCGCGCGGCTGCGTGGAGTCCGTACGGCCCTGGACGGGTGCGCCGCGCGCCGTCGTGCGGCTGACCGGACTCCTGGTCGTGGTCGTTCTCGGGGTCGCCCTGATCCCGCTGGTCCGACGGCTGCGGTCGGAACGGCGCGACCGGTGGATCCGCCTCTGGTGCCTCGCAGTGGTGCACACGGCCGGGGTCCGCACGCGGATCACCGGAGCCGCCAGGCCCACCGGTGGGGTGCTGATCGTGGCCAACCACATCTCGTGGCTGGACATACCGCTGCTGGCCGCCGTCCGACCGGCGCGGATGGTCGCCAAGACCGAGGTGCGCGGCTGGCCCGTGGTGGGTGTGCTGGCGGCCCGCGGCGGCACCCTCTTCATCGACCGCGACCGGCTGCGCGCCCTGCCCGGCACGGTGGAGCGGATCGCCGGGACCCTGCGGGGCGGCTCGGCCGTCGCCGCGTTCCCCGAGGGCAGCACCTGGTGCGGCCGGGCCCAGGGGCGCTACCGCCGGGCCCTCTTCCAGGCCGCGCTGGACGCCGGTGTGCCGGTCCAGCCGGTGCGCATCCAGTACCGGTTCGCCGACGGACAGGCGAGCACCGCGCCCGCCTTCGTCGGCGAGGACTCGCTGCTCGCGTCGCTGTGGCGGGTGGTGTCGGCGCGCGGCCTGGTGGCCGAGGTGCGTCTGCGGCCCCCGGTCCCGGCGGGCAGCCACCCCGACCGCCGGTCCCTGGCCGAGGCGGTACAGGGGTGCGCATACGGCCCCGGCTCACCTCCCGGCGCGCACCTCTGAGATCCAGGGGCACCCTCCGGTCCGTGTCGCGGGAGACCTCGGGCCAAGAACCGGTTCACCGCCCGAGGAGCGGGTCCAGGGTCCCGGAACAGCGGGTCCAGGGTCCCGGAACAGCGGGTCCGGGGTACCCGGACGTGCGCGTCGGCTCCTGTGCCGGTGGCGGGACCCCTGAGACCCAGGGGTCCCGCCACCAAGGCCGTCCGAGCACGCGGCCCGGGTGGAACGAGACCGCCCGCGCACGGAGACGATCTCCTCGCCCGCTTTCCGCCATGGAGGCCTGATGCCGGAGTACATCGGTGCTTCGGCGTCCTTCAGCCGGTGCGTATCCGCCTGCGGTACGAGGCGATCACGGTCAGCGCGAAGACCAGCGGCAGGCCCGCCCCCATCACCGCGAACGGCTGCAGCATCGACTCCAGCCATCCGGGCATGTCCACGAAGGCCGGCAGCAGCATCAGCACCGTCAGCGGGACGAACGCCAGCATCGCGTTGGCGAAACCGGCCGTCAGCGCGTCCCGGCGGAGTTTGCGCCGGTCGATGCGGACCGCGGCCTCGGGGTTCGGTGCCCAGTCCGCGCCGCGGAGTTCCTCCCACGCCCCCACCAGTGCCCCGACTTCGCGCTCGACGTTCACGTTCAGGTCGTCGAGGAAGGGCAGCAGCATCTTGCGGCCGTCCAGGCCGTAGGCGTACACCAGCACGTCGGGCGCGGTGTCCTTCCTCGCCGCGGCCGGATTCGCCTCGGCCCTGATGTCCTGGATGTCTTCCCAGGCCAGTCGGCGCCTCTTGAACACGCCACGTACCTGGATCGCCTTGAGGTCCGCCGTGGTGGAGGAGCGCAGGACGGTGTAGAAGATCCAGCTCATCAGCGCCACCCACGCGATGAGGAAGGGGTACGTGAACGAGAGGGGCATGCCGTCCGTGGTCAGCAGGCCCGCCGCCAAGCTCACTGTCGCCGTCGCGATCACCCCGAGGGACGCTCGCATTCTGGACCGGCTCAACCGGTACTCGCGTGGCAGCCCCTCGTGCCCCATGCCCACCGACCCGCTCCCCACTGTCCGGCCTTCCTCGACGCACCATGGTGTCGCCCCGACTCCGGTGTGTCGAGGGCTATTTGACGTTCGGCGGCCGCGCCGCATGGCTGCTGAGCACCATGGTCACCGCAGACCCGCCCCGCACGGACGACGACGACGTGCTGCCGGCCCACGGGCGCCGCCGGGGTCCTGCGGCCGACCCCGTCGAACCGTGCCGGGCACGGGTCCGCACCTGGGCCCTTGCGTACCGCGCCCGCCCTGTCCGGCACCTCCGGGAACGCGTGACAACCCCCGCGTTCTGCTTCAGGACGGCACGTTCTCCAGGTCCAGGAGCTGTCGCTTGCGTTCCAGGCCCCCCGCGTAGCCGGTGAGCGCCCCGCTCGCGCCGATCACCCGGTGGCAGGGGCGGACGACGAGCAGCGGGTTCGCCCCGATCGCCGTACCGACGGCACGGACCGCGGCCCGGGAGGCGCCGATCCGCGCGGCGACCTCTCCGTAGCTGAGCGTGGTGCCGTACGGGATGGTCTCCAGGGCCTTCCAGACGCGCCGCTGGAAGTCGCTGCCGCTCCGTACGTACTCGATGTCGAAGGCGGTCAGCCGGCCGTCGAAGTACGAGCGCAGCTGGGAGACGATCTCCCGGAAGGCGTCCGCGTCCTCGCGCCAGCCGTCCTGGACGACCGCGCCGTACTTCTGGTCCGGCACGGACAGCGCGGCGAGCGCGGTGCCGCCCTTGGCGGTGGCCGACTCCTCACCCACCAGCAGCAGTCGGCCGAGCGGGCTGTCCATGGTCGTGTAGACCGTCATCGGTCCGGTCCTTTCCGAGGTCTCACAGCGTCTTCACCCTCAACAGTGCGCCCCGCGCGGCATTCCGTCCGGCGGGATTCGGACAGAGCGCTGGGCGGCCGTCCGGGAACGCCGTACGGGACACCGTCCCACCCGTTGGGGTCGCGCCGGGGACGGTACGGGCACACGATCGAAGTCGACCACTCCGCACGGCCCAGGAGTCCACATGGTCTGGATCCCGCAGATCTCCGACCTCGTCGACCGGCTCGGCGCCGCCGAGCTCGCCGACGCGCTGCGCGACCCGGCGTCGGCCAACGTGCCCGTGGCCCTCGACGACCCGGAGGCGGGCCGGATCAGCGGTGTCGGTGTCCTGGCCGCGTGGCTGGCCGTGCAGGACACCTGGCGGGCGGAACGGAAGGTGGACATCGAGGAGGTCGCCACCACGCTCGGTGAGGGGCGGGCCGTCGGTGAATGGGTCGTGTACCTGCAGGGCCCGGAGGGCGAGCGCGTCGGGCTGCCCGTGGCCGCCGCCGTGGACCCCGCCTCCACGCTGCCGGTGCGCATCCACCACTCCCGTCTGCCGCTGCTCGGCCGGCATGTCGTGCGCCGCCCGATGGTGCCGCCGGACCCGCGGGCGCGCGCCTCCGACGTGGTCGGCGCCTACAAGGCCGCCCTCGACGCGGGGGACACCGCGGCCGTCGTCGCCGCGTTCGCGCCGGACGGCTCCTTCCGCGGGCCCACCGGTGACGCGTACCGGCGCGTCGGGACCAGAGAGCTGACCGAGCTCTACGACGCCCTCTTCTCCTCGGGTGGTGGTATCCCGCTCAAGCTGTGCACCGTGACCGAGGACGGCACCCGCAGCGCGTTCGAGTACATCTGCGACCGCTGGGGCGACGCCGACCTGCCGCCGCAGCCGGGCCTCGCGGTGTGCGCCCGGGGCGGTGATGGCCTGATCGCGTCGGCGCGGGTGTACGACGACGTCGAAGCCCCCGTGGAGTAGGGCTGTGCCGCGCCCGTGGCGGGCAGGGATCTGTCCTCGGTTCTCCCCACCCCACCCCCACCGGCAGCAAGAGCAGGAGTGAGCATGCAGTACGTGAAGCTCGGTTCGACGGGTCTGGACGTCTCCCGGATCTGCCTGGGCTGCATGAGTTTCGGCATCCCCGACCGGGGCGCCCACGAATGGACGCTCGACGAGGAGGCCTCGCGCCCGTTGATCCGCCAGGCACTGGAGGCCGGGATCACCTTCTTCGACACGGCGAACGTGTACTCCGACGGCACCAGTGAGGAGATCGTCGGCCGGGTGCTCGCCGAGCACGCGCGCCGCGACGAGATCGTCATCGCCAGCAAGGTCAACGGCGCGATGCACGAGGGCCCCAACGGCCGCGGTCTGTCCCGCAAGGCGATCATGACGGAGATCGACCACAGTCTGCGCCGCCTCGGCACCGACTACGTCGACCTCTACCAGATCCACCGCTTCGACCGCGCCACCCCCGTCGAGGAGACGATGGAGGCACTGCACGACGTGGTCAAGGCGGGCAAGGCCCGTTACATCGGGGCGAGTTCGATGTACGCCTGGGAGTTCTCCAAGGCCCAGTACACCGCCACGCTGCACGGCTGGACCAGGTTCGTCTCCATGCAGAACCACTACAACCTCCTCTACCGCGAGGAGGAGCGCGAGATGCTGCCGCTCTGCGCCGACCAAGGTGTCGGCGTCCTGCCGTGGAGCCCGCTCGCCCGCGGCCGGCTCACCCGCGACTGGGACACGGCCACCGCACGCAGCCGCAACGACGAGTTCGGCCGGAAACTGTACCGGGACGGCGACCGCGAGATCGTCGACGCGGTCGCGCGGATCGCCGCCGAGCGTGAGGTGCCGCGTGCCAGGATCGCGCTCGCCTGGCTGCTGCGGCCCGGCACGGTCACCGCGCCCATCGTCGGCGCCACCAAGCCGCTGCACATCGAGGACGCGGTCGCCTCGCTCGACGTGGAGCTCTCGGACAAGGAGATCGAGGAGATGGAACAGCCGTACACACCCCGGGCGATCAGCGGTCACTGACGGCACGAGCCGCCACAGCGCCGACTGCGGCCGAGCCGACTTCGGCCGGGCCGGCTGCGACCGAGCCGGCTAGGACCGAGCCGACTGGGGCCGGGCCGGCTACGACCGAGCCGGCTACGACCGAGCCGGCTGGGGCCGGGCCGGCTGCGACCGAGCCGTCTAGGACCGAGCCGGCTGGGGCCGGGCCGGCTGCGACCGAGCCGCTCGCACCGGTTCGGTCGTTACGGCGCCCGCGCACCCGGCGTGGCCGTCAGCGCGCTCGGCCATCTCCGCGCCGGCCGTCATCGCGCCCAGCACCCCACCCCGTCGGGCGCACGACGGCCGGCGTTCCGGGGCGGGTGGGAGGGTCACGACGGCCGGCCCACCGCGAAGGCTCCGCGCCGTGCCGCCGGAACGTCGGAGATCGGCGTCCGAGTGACAGGAATTCCGTGCGGAAAGGCGCTCGGATGAGCGCGTGAGAGCGCTCCCATTGCGGAGACTTCGGACGGATGGTGGATCCTTCGGGTTTCCGAATTCCTTTTAGCGCGGGCTTGACTGACATTTGGTCAATATCCAGGGCGGCGCCTCGTTAAGGGAAAATCGGGGATCGCTTGTTCCTGCTCGCCGCCCTGTGCAAAGGTGTGCGTTGTCGGCGTGCAGACAATATTGGCTTCGTTCTGCGCGCGTGCGGCGCGCCCGCTCCCCTCGCCCGAAAGGGCTGTCAGAGGTGGTCGTTCGCGGCGGCACCCCCCATGGGTAGACCCTCCGGCTCCGTCGGGCGGTCTACATACCCATTGGTATGGACTATTTGCCACGCTACCTTTGGGAGGAAAGCGGACGTGAATGACGGAACGCTGTCTCATTCGTCTGACCCCGGTCGCTTGTCCGAGGTGTCGGATGAGCGGCTCGCGGCCGAGCTGAAGAGCCAGGGAGGCGCGCCCGCGAACTATCCCGTCGGAGAACTCCTGGACCGCCACTGGGAGGCGGTGTTCTCTTACGCGCGGCTGTGCACCGGCGGCGTACGTCCCGCCGGAATGCTCACCACCGCCTCATTCACGCGCCTGTTCGGTGATTCGCTGCACCAGGGCGGGCCCAGCGCCGCGTGGCGGCCCCAACTGCTCGTCACCGTCCGCCGCATCGCGGCCGAGTGGCTCGCGGACCCGCGGCGCGAACTGCTCGATCCCGAACTCCTCGCCGAAGCGGACCGGGAGGACCGTCAGGACCGGGCGGCGGCACGACTGCTTCCGCCGGAGGACAGGCGACTGATCTCCCGGGCGTTCCAGCGGCTGCCCGAACCGGCCCGCTGCCTGCTGTGGCACGTGGAGGTGGAGGCCGAACAACCGGACGTGCCCGCCGCCCTGTTGGGCATCTTCCCGGAGGACGCGGTCACCGAGCTGGAGCGGTCCAGGGAACGCCTGCGCCAGGGCTGCCTGGAGATCCACCACGAACTCGCCCCCGGGGACGAGTGCCGCCGCTACCACCGCATGCTCGACGTCTCCTTCCGGCGCGGCGGCGCCGACCTCGACCCCGACCTGCGGCGCCACATGGACGAATGCGGCCACTGCCGGTACGCGGCCGACCAGTTGAGCCAGTTCAACGGCGATCTCGCCGTTCCGCTCGCCGAGGCGGTCCTCGGCTGGGGTGCCCGCGCCTACGTGGCTTCCCGGCAGGCGCGGGCCGCGGCCGGCGCGGAGGCGGTCCGGGAGCCGGGGGCCGGCGACAGCGACCAGGGCATGCCTCTCGCGGGCGGAGCGACGGCCGCCGGGAACTGGCCGACCGCGGAAACCGCCCGCATCGTCGAGTTCCGGCCCGAAGGCGGCGCGGTACGCCCGCTGGACCTTCCCCCGCTCACCCCGCCGGACACCGGGCCGGTCATGGGCGCCCCGCCCATGGCTCAAGAGGCGACGGCGCCGCAACCCGCCGCCCCGTCCCCCCGGGGTGACACCACACCCGGCGCCGCCGCAGCAGGCCGAGACACCCGTGCCTCCCGCCGCCGGGGTGCGCCCCTCTCCCGCCCCGGCCCGCGCGCCTCCCGCAGGGCCACAGGGCACAAGGCCCCCCGGCGCTCACCGGGGCGTCGCAACGTCGCCCTCGGCGTGCTGACCGTCAGCGCGCTGATCCTGGTCCCGCTGGTCCTGTGGGCGGCCGACTCGGACACCGGCGGCCAGAAGGGTACGGCCGACGGCACCCACTCCTCCGCGGCACCGAGCCGGCGTGACAACCCGTCCTGGGCCGGGACCGGCGAGCAGAAGAACGGCACCGTGCGCGGCCGGCTGCGCAACGCCGCTACCGGGCTGTGCGTCGGAATCGCCGGGACCACGCCCGCGAGCGGCGTGGAGACCCGGCTCATCCCGTGCTCGTCAGCGTCGGCGACGGAATACACGTACGCGGCGGACGGGCTGTTGCGCGACGCGGCCCACCCCGACCTGTGCCTCGACTCCCACCTCGGCTACTCCGTCCAACTGGCCCCCTGTACGGGCCCGTCGCAGCCCGGCGCCAAGAACGTCCGCTACGACTTCACCCTCCAGGGCATGCTGGTGCCGCGCTGGAACCAGGATCTCGCCCTCGCCCCCGCGTCGGCCGCGGGGGAGTCGGCGCTCGTCCTCAAGCTCCGTACGGACGAGCCGGTCCAGCACTGGACGCTCGACGCCTCGGCGCCCTCGCTCCAACTGGAAGTGGTCAACTGGGACTCCACGACCGGCGACGCGAAGGACTCCACCACCCGGGAGCGGTCCACGTCCTCGGCGGCACCGGCCCCGACCGCCACCAGGGCGCCCACCGCGACACCGTCGACGGCGGGTGAGACCGCCTCGGCCGCGGCCCCTTCCGGCGGCTCCTGCTCCGCCCTCTCCGCCTACTGTCCGGCGGACGGCCACAACGGCTCGGTCCGGGACGGCGGATACGGTACGGGCTCCGGCGACGGCGGCTCCGGATCGTTCGGCGGAGGGGGCCAGGGAGGCCGCCGCTGATGCGATGGGCTCCGGCGGCTCCGTGCCCGCAGGCGTTCATCGACGCGCCCGGCCGCGCGGCCGGCCCACTCCCGGCCCCGCGTTCGGCCCTCCCCGCGGCAGCCGGGCGACTGTGCCCCGTTGTGCGCCCCGTTGTTCTCCCGAGCGGGATCCGGCCGAGCATCGAGCTGTCGAGAACGACGACGAAGTCCCGGGCCATCGCTCGGGCGCCCCGGACATCTCGCTGTCAAGCTCGTCACGCGGTCCAGGCGCGAGCAGTCCCGATCAGCGAGGGACGACTTGAGCCGGCATGACCACCACCGACCGCCGGGCAGCTGCTCCCGCTCGTCCTGCTCTCCACGAGTAGAAAGCTCACCACGTGATCCGTGAGAACACGCCCGCGTTCGTCGACGAGCCACGGGAGAGGGCGAATCGTCGCCCGGTCTCCTGGGAGCGGCGGCTGCGGCAGTTCGGGCATGTCGAGCGCCCGCGTACGTCCGTGCGCGACCGTCTGGTCGTGCCGTTTCCCGAAGCCGGGTCACGGCTTTGGCGCACTCTCGGGCTGTCCCCGGCAGCGGCGTGCCGGTTGGCGCGCTGGTCGCAATGGGGAGGGCCGCTGCTGGTGGCGCTCCTTGCCGGGCTGCCGCGCTTTTGGCATCTGGGCAGCCCTCGGGCGGTCGTGTTCGACGAGACGTACTACGCCAAGGACGCGTGGTCCTTGCTGCGGTCCGGCTACGAGGGCACCTGGCCGAAGGGCCAGATCTCCGACCCGCAGATCCTGGCCGACCCCCAGGTGATCCCGCTCTCCGACGCCGGGTCCTTCGTCGCCCACCCGCCGACGGGCAAATGGGTCATCGCCCTCGGCGAGTGGATGTTCGGCCTCACCCCCTTCGGCTGGCGCTTCATGACGGCGCTCCTCGGCACGCTGTCGGTGCTGATGCTGTGCCGAATAGGACGCCGCCTGTTCCGTTCGACACTGCTGGGCTGCCTGGCCGGAGCACTGATGGCGGTGGACGGTCTGCACTACGTGATGAGCCGCACCGCCCTGCTCGACCTCGTCGTCATGTTCTTCGTACTGGCGGCGTTCGGCTGCCTGCTCATCGACCGGGACAGCGCGCGGGCCCGGCTCGCGGCAGCTCTGCCGGTCGAGGAGGACGGCCGGGTGCGCCCGGACGGACACACCGGCGACCGGGCCGGGGCGGGAGCGCGTCCCTGGCGGCTCGCCGCCGGACTCTGCCTGGGACTGGCGGCCTCGACCAAGTGGAACGGCCTGTACTTCCTGGTCTTCTTCATGATCCTCACCCTGCTGTGGGACGTCGGCGCCCGCCGCGTGGCGGGGGCGCGCCACCCCTACCGCGCGGTCCTGCGCAAGGACCTCTGCTGGTCCGTGCTGTCCCTCGCCCCGGTCGCTGTCCTGACGTATCTGGCGACATGGACCGGCTGGTTCCTGTCCGACAACGGCTACGGACGCCACTGGGCGGACGCCCGCGGTGGCACGTGGTCGTGGATTCCGGCCCCGCTGCGCAGCCTGTGGCACTACGAGCACGGGGTCTACCAGTTCAATGTGGGGCTGAGCACTCCCCACAAGTACCAGTCGAACCCCTGGAGTTGGCTGGTCCTCGGCCGCCCCGTGCTGTTCCACTACCAGTCGCCGGCACCCGGGAAAGACGGCTGCCACGCGGCGGCGGGCTGCACACAGGCGATCCTCGCCCTGGGAACACCGCTCCTGTGGTGGTCGGCATGCTGCGCACTCGTGTACCTGCTCTACCGATGGGCGCTGCGCCGCGACTGGCGCTCCGGTGCCGTCCTCTGCGCGGTGGGTGCCGGCTATCTGCCCTGGTTCCTGTACCAGGACCGCACGATCTTCTCCTTCTACGCGGTCGTCTTCGTGCCCTACCTGTGCCTGGCCGTGACGATGATGCTGGGAGCCCTGCTGGGTCCGGCGGGAGCGACCGACAAGCGCCGCAGACGAGGTGCGGTGGCCGCAAGCGTGCTGGTCCTGCTCATCGCCTGGAACTTCATCTATTTCTTCCCGGTCTACACCGGACAGACCATCCCGCGGTCCGACTGGCTCGCCAGAATGTGGCTCGACACCTGGATCTGAGCCCGGCCACCCGGTACGCGCCGGCGACCCGCGCGCGCCCTGGACCGGATGGGAACCGATTCGCCGTCGGGTGGCGGGGGGAGCGCGGGACGGCCGTCGTGGGCGTGCGGTCAGGCGCCGCTCCCGGGGCGGACGACCGTCAGGGAGACCGACGAGGCGTTGCCGGACACGGGCACCTCGCCCCCTGTCCACCGCACGGTGAGGGAGTCCTTCTCGTCGGGCGGTGTGACGATCAGTGAAGCGGGCGTCGCCGTACCGGCCCCGCTGATCCCCGGATTGGAGAAGGTCAGACCCGACCACGCGCTGTGCCCGGGCGCGAGCACGACCGTCGTGGGCGTGCCCGCGGACCGCAGCGGGTCGGCGCCGAGTTGCTTGCCGGACGCGTCGACGAACGCCGCTCCGGGATAGCCGCGCACGGTGCAGGTGCGCCCGGAACCGTTCGTCAGGACGACGGGGAAGTTCTCCTGCCCCGCGCCCGGGTCGTTGCGGCCGACCGAGGCACGCAGCTCCGAGGTGTGGCAGCGGCCGCCGGCGACGCTCCCCGAGGAGGCCGGGGCCGAGCCGGATCCCGACCCGGTTCCCTTCCCGGTTCCCGTCTTCTTCGCGGGGGCGCTCGCGGCCGGGTCGGCCGCTCCGGTGGAGCCCGCCTTCGTGCCGGTGTCGCCGGAGGCCGGTCCGGCCGTGCCGGGAAGGGTCTTCGGCGAGCTCTGCGGGGTGCCGTTGCCGCAGGCGGTGAGCAGGCTCAGCAGTGCGACACCCGCGAGCAGCGCGGCCCGTCGTGCGGCGGGTGAAGGACGGTGCGTGGGCACCGTGCCGGACCGGTCCGTGTCCGCCGGCGTGCGCGGGAAGGTCGACATGTCACCACTCCTTGCGTGTCTCCGCACGAGCTTGTCGCCCGTGCGCGGGGCGCTTCGTGCCCGTCACTACTGTCGGATGCGCCCGGGGGCCGAAAAGTTCGCGGGACCGCCGACGAATTCCGCCGGGACCGCCCGCGCAGGATCAGGCCTTGAGCCGTACGGAGCCGATGACGCCGTCTGCCGTCTCGTCGTCACCGCTCTCCTGGCGGATCTGGACATAGATCTGAGGCTGTCCGGGACCGCCCGCCGAGGTGAGCGCCGCTTCCGTGAGGGACCCGTGTCCGCCCGGACAGCGGTCCCAGGTCCGTATCAGTCCGTGCCAGCGCGCGCCGGAGTAGGCGCGGCTTCCGGCGTAGTGGCATCCGGGGTGCGTGACGGCGCGGACCTCGCCGGTCACGTCGCCGTGTTCGCTGAGTCCCGCGAAGGCTCCGTCGACGGCGGAGCCGAGGTCCTGCCAGCGATCCAGGCGGCTCGCGACGACGAGACCGGGTTCCGTGCCGTCCTGGAGTCCGACCGTCTTCGGATTCCACCCGGAGCCGCGCAACTGCCCGCCCCAGCCGGCCGGTACCTCCACCGTGATCCGGCCCGTGCCGTCCTCGACCCGGAGGGTCTTCGGGGCGGCCGAGCGGCTCAGCAGTAGGGCGGTGGCGCCGACGGCGCAGGCCACGACGAAGCCCGTCAGCGTCAGGAGGGTGGTGCGCCGACGCCGCCGGGTCCGGGGGACGCCCTTGTCCGAGACCTCCTCGGCCAGCCGGTCGAGCTCCGCGGCGAAGGCGGCCGCGGTGGGCCAGCGCCGCTCCCGGTCGGGTTCCATGGCGCGCAGCAGTGCCCGCCCGACGGCCGGGCCGACCTCCGTACGGAGCCGGTCGGGCCGTTCGACCTTGCCGGGCGGGCCCGGAACCGAACCGGTGACGAGATGGTGGCCGAGGGCGCCCAGGCTGTACACGTCGGCCCGCGCGTCGATCCCGGATCCGGGCTGGGCCTGCTCGGGCGGGGTGTAGCCGGCCGAACCCGCCGCGATGGTGAGTCCGGAGGCCTGGGCCAGGCTCTTGGCCAGTCCGAGGTCGGCCAGCAGGACCCGGTCGGCTCCGCCGGGGGTGGTGCGCAGCAGTACGTTGGACGGCTTGATGTCGCGGTGCACGATCCCGGCCTCGTGCAGCGCCGCCGCGCCCCGGGCCGCCAGGGCCGTAAGACGCAGCGCCTCCGCGACGGGCAGCGCTCCGGCCTCGATCCGGTCGGCGAGGGTGCCTCCGTCGGCGTACTCCATGACGAAGTAGGGCCTGCCGTCGGGGAGTTCACCGATGTCGTAGACCTGGACGACCCGGCTCGAGTCTGCCTTGCGGAGCAACCGGGCCTCGGAGAGGAAGCGTTCCCGGATGTCCAGGCGGTCGATCCAGTTCTCGGAGAGCACTTTGACCGCCACGGTCGCGTCGAGGACGTCGTCGTGGGCGAGCCAGACCACGCCGAAACCACCGGCGCCCAGGCGCCGTTCCGGACGATAGCGGCCGATGCGATCGAGAGGATCCCTCAGCACGGACGTCCCGCCGAACGGCTCGTCGACCGGTGGGGGCGGCCACGGCCTTCCTGGCTCGCCGTCGTCGCACCGCCGGCGGAGCCGGACGAACGCCCCTGAGGCGCCTGTCGGTAGGTGTTCCCGGTTCCTCGACGCCGAGAGAGGTGTTCACGGCGGTCGTGTCCGGTCGGCCGCGTCCGTGGAGGCTTACGCATCCTGTGTTCACCAACGGGCATGTGCTCTCCAGGGCGGGGCGGAAACCACGAGCGCCACGCCGTGGCCGCGGTCCGTCTGAGGGCTGCTGCTCCCGGCAGAGCTCGAACCACTGAAGCGTACCGGTCACGTTCGTCGCCGAACACGGCCCCTTTTCTCCGCGGGGATGCCCGCGAGCTCCTTGCGGAGACGGTCGCTGCTGAGGAGCGTGACGCCGAGGCGATCGGCCAGCGCGCCGGAGAGAGTGGACTTGCCGCTGCCGGGCAGGCCGCCGACGAGTGCGAGGCCGACGGCGACGGCGCAGCCGGCGTGATGGACGGCGGCCTGGGCCACGGGCCCCAGCCGGGCCGTCAGGTGAGGATGGTGCCGGCGTCGGCCGACCGTCAGCAGCCCGGCACCCTCGGCCTCCCGCAGGACGGCCTTCGCGGGACTTTCGAGCCGCACCACATCGGTCACCTCCACACCGGGGAACTTCTCGCGCCATGCGCGGAGCACCTGGTTCAGCTGCTCCCGGGCCTCGTGGGCGATCTCCTCGGCCACGCCGTGGTCAGTGCCCCAGGGGGCGTGGGCGTGCAGCGGCAGGCTGCGGCCGTGGACGACCCGCAGGGGGGCGCTCCACGCCGCGGCGGTGACGAACGCGAAGGAGAGCACGTCCTCGCACGGGCCGTGCAGTTGCACGGCCGCGACCACGGGCTCTGCCGTACGGGGCGGCGCGGGCCGCGGGCCCGCCTCGCGCGTGTTCGCGCGGACCAGGACCACCGCGTGCTCGGCCCGAGCCACGACGGGCATGCTGATGTCGCCCAGGAAGTAGCTCTCGACGGATCCCAGCCCGCGCGAGCCGAGCACGATCATCTCGGACTCCCCGGCAGCTTTCAGCAGTGCCTGCTGGGCGTCGTCCGCGACCAGCTCGCCGACGACGGAGAGCCGCGGGTAGCGTGCCTGGAGTTCCGACAGCGCATTGTCGACGATGCGCTTCGCCCAGTAGTTCTGATCCACCTCCGCGGGAAGACGGGCAAAGACGGGCCGGTCCGGGCACCAGCAGGGGCCATGCGTGCAGCAGGCGCAGTGTGAGCTGCCGCCGCTGGGCTTCCTCGGCGGCCCAGTGGGCGGCGGCAAGGCTCTCGGGTGAGCCGTCGAGGCCCACGGTGATGGCTGGCTCCATGGCGGCTGCCTCCGTCTCGTACCAAGCTGGAGTGACGATGAAGCTGTCCCTTCGTCCAGCGTGCGCCCGTATGCCGCGGACGGCCTCTTCTCAAGAACGTGGGGAGGTACCCCCGAGGCCCCCGAGGCCCCCGAGGCCCCGTGCAGCACCTGACGGCCCTTGCCGGAGCAGGGCTCAGGCCGACGCGGAGTCCCGTCGCCAGGACTGGACGAGCGGAGTGAAGATTCCCCGGGTGGCCGCGGTCCGGGGACCTTCGGCCCTTTGACCGGGAGCCACGGACCGTCCGATCGTGGAAGGGAACCCGACCGGCGCCTTCTGGAGGCCAGGTCATGAACGCACACGGCAAGCGCCCGTCCCGTGCCCGTCCGTCGCGCCAGGACGACTCGTCCGCCGGCGCGGAACCGCCGCGGCGTCCGTCCCCCGGGTCGAGGCGTGCCTCCGGGCAGGGGGCGCCCAGCGCGTCCTCACGGCGACGTGCCGTCGGCTCTCGCCCGGGACACGTCCGGGTGGCGTCGCATGCGGCGGTGTCCCGCGCGTGCCACGTTGGCTCCACCACCCTCTCTTCAGGAAGCGGAGGCGATCATGCGAGCTCACCTCGGAGATCACCTCGTCATCGAAAGCGTGACGACCGGCGCCGCCAGGCGCGACGGAGAGATCGTCGGAATCCACCATCCGGACGGCACACCCCCCTACGACGTGCGCTGGTCGGACACGGACGAGGTGACACTGGTGTTTCCCGGGCCGGACGCCCGTGTCCGTCCCGTCGAGCCGGCCCCCGAACCCCCCGGCACCTCCCGGCCGGAGGAGGAACCGAGTGGCGTGGGCGGCATGAGCTCACACCACGAGCCCCCCAACCCCGGTGACATCGGCCGGCGCCTGACCGCCGCGCGGGAGCGGCAGGGGCTGACCCGGACCGAAACGGCACGGCGCGCGCGCATGGCGCCGGACTACCTGGCGTACCTCGAAGAACGCCAGGCCGATCCGAGCCTGGCGAGTCTCATCAGGCTGGCCGACGCGCTCGGCGTCAGCGTCGAGGCCCTGCGTGGCGGCGGCGCCGAGCTGCCGCCCGGCCGAGGGCAGGCGCTCCTCCACCCCCGGTTGAGGGACCTGGGACCCGAGGAATGCCGCGCCCGGCTGTCCACGCACGGCGTGGGCCGCATCGCGGTGTCGGCGTCCGACGGCCCATCGGTCGTCCCGGTGAACTACGAGGTCGTGGACGACGCGATCGCCTTCCGGACCGCTCCCGGATCAGTGGTGGCGGAGGCGGTGGGAAAGGAGGTCGCCTTCGAGGTCGACCATCTGGACGAGGCGATGAGCCAGGGCTGGAGCGTGCTCGTCGTCGGTACCGCGCTGAGCGTCACGGAACCCGAGGCTGTGCGACGGCTGGCCGACCATGCCCACACCGAGCCATGGGCGGGCGGTGACCGTCGGATGTGGGTGTCGATCCGCCCCGAGCGCGTCACCGGGCGTCGCATCACCGCGGCCGATCAGTGACGGGTGCGGGACGGTCGCTCTCAGGAGCCCGCCGCCCGCAGGCGATGCCCACGACCACCGACGAGACAACCGAAGAACGGTCCCGTCCCCCGGGGCCGCCGACTCGCGAAGGGAGGCTCCCATGAGCCCTCGGACACCGACCGACGAGTGGGTGGCGGCCCTGGTCCACGATGCTGCCGCCGCCCCGTCGATGCACAACGCACAGCCCTGGCGCTTCGTCTACTTCCAGGGCAGCCGCACGGTACACGTGCGGGCCGACTTCGACCGCACCATGCCGCACGCCGACCCCGACACCCGGGGCCTGCACGTCGGCTGTGGCGCGGCGCTGCTGAACCTGCGGGTCGCGGCGCTGCACGGGGGCTGGTTCCCGGTGACCCGGCTGCTGCCCGATGCGGCCGATCCAGGGCTGCTCGCGGCCGTGGAGCTGACCGACTCCGGCCGGAGCGAGAGCGGCCTCGCCGACCTGTACCCGGCGGTACACCGGCGGCACACCAGTCGCTTCCCGTTCGAGGCGACGGAGATCTCCGGCGCCGTCCGCACGGCGCTCGGTGACGCGGCCCACCGTGAGGGAGCCGTCCTGGAATTTCCCGACGCATGGCGGCTGGAGGAAGTACTGGAACTGATCGAGGAGGGCGAGGCGCGCAACCTGACCGACCCGGGCAGCAGCGAGGATCTGGCCACCTGGACCCGACTCGACACCCCTGCCGGGACCACCGCTTCCGACGGGGTCCCGGAGCACGCCTTCGGTCCGCTCAAGCACGGCGGCAGGGCTCCGATGCGCGACTTCGCCGGGGACGAGCCCCTGGCGCATCGCGAGGCGAGACAGTTCGAGCGATCCCCTCAACTGGCTCTCATCAGCACGGCCGAAGACGGTCCGGCGGACTGGTTGTGCGCCGGACAGGCCATGGAGCGAGTGCTGCTGGTGGCCACCGGCAAGGGGCTGTCCAGCTCCTTCGCCACTCAGGCACTTGAGTGGACCGACCTGCGCTGGCCGCTGCGCGACCCGGTGTCCGGGACCGGCAACGTACAGATGGTGCTGCGCCTCGGATACGGTCCGGACGGTCCGGGCGCACCGCGCCGTCCGGTCTCGGACGTACTGGAGTTGCGGCCCTGACCCGCCCCGGAACGTCGAAGTACTGCTGCCGGGCCACGGCGGAGCGCGGGGCACCGGTGTCCCGAACTCTGCGGTGCCTTCGGCGGCCCGGCTGATGGCGGCCGTGTCCGACCATGACAGCCCGCCGCCGACCGGGTCCGACGAGGACGGCGCGCCCCGACCGTTTCCGACCACGACGGCCCGTCCCTGTCCGCGAGCGAACTCATGGCAGCGGACGAGCCGGGCACAGCGGCGCGCCGGTGCCGTCGGAATCGTGCTGGAGAGGCGTTCGACTATCATCCTGGCCTCTGATCGACATCGAGGGGAGCGCCCGGTGGGGGACGCGGCGGAGACGGAGCAGCTTGCCCTGCGGGCGGCCGCCGGTGACGGGGCGGCACTCGACGTCCTGCTCCACCAGGTCCGGCCCGAGGTCGTGCGGCGGTGCGGACGCTTTCTGCCCTGCCGCGAGGACGCCGAGGAGGCGGCCCAGGACGTTCTCCTCCAAGTGGCCCGGAAGATCACGACGTTCGAGGGCCGCAGCCGCTTCAGCACCTGGCTGTACACGGTGGTCGCCAACTGCGCCCGGCAGAAGTACCGCGAGCTGAGGCGGCGCGCCGCCGAGCAGCCGGAGGCGATCGACGCGGCACAGTACGTCGATCCGCGCACCACGAGTGTCATCGCGGGTTCCCGGATCGACCTCCTGGAGGCGCTGGAGCGCCTGGAGCGCGAACACCCGCATCTGGTCGCGCCGTTGGTCTACCGCGACATCTGTCAGCTGGAGTACGCGGAGGTGGCCGAGCGTGTCGGGATTCCGCTCGGCACGCTCAAGTCCCGTCTGCACGAGGCACGCAGAAAGGTCAGGCCCTGGCTGTCGGACGCTTCCTGACGGGCGGTCGACCCGGGTCCACCGCGGCCCGGCGCAGGCGGCGATCGTCTTTCGAATTCGCCTCCACACCCTCAAGCGCCTTTGCGGACCGGCGTGTTGGGCCGGCATTCCCGTCACGTTCTCCGCCGAGCCCGTTGGAACTCGGCGGAGAACGTGTTCGGTGCCTGTCGTCCGCTCAGCGCTGGGTGTAGATGAAGCCGATCTTGTCGACCTCGTCGCCCGCGCGGCCGTGGAAGCCGGCGATCTGACGGCCGGAGGGCGCGGTGCGGGTCACGCAGTCCGACGTCGTCGTACCGCCGGCCAGGGTGCGGCCGAGGTTCGTGGTGAACTTCGTGTAGAAGATCCGGGTGTGGCTGTCCTTCACGCCCTCGCAGAGCTGCGCGGAGGTGACGTACTCGCCGCTGCCGAGCGTCAGTGAGGCGGCGGTGCCGCCGGTGCCGCCGTGCGCGAACGTCGTGCCGTCGCTCAGTGTCAGCCCCATCCGGTCGACACGGGCGCCGCTGCTCAGGGTCACGGTGGTCGCGCGGGCGCCGGCCGGTACTCCGGTGATGTCGTTGAAGTAGTCGCCGTGCGGCCCGCCGAACTGGTCGCTGAGCTGGAAGGCGGTGTTGCGCGACCAGGTGAACGACGCGGTGATCGGGTCGTGGTCGGAGAGCATCAGGCCGTCGGAGGTCAGGAAGCGGGTGTGCTCGTTGTCGTAGTTCGTCGCGTCGAGCGTGACGAGCTTGCTGCCGCGGTAGAGGATCTTGTCGACGACCTCGCACGTGTCGGGCACGGTGGTGCCGCTCTGGTCGCAGACGAGCGCGTCGCTTCCCTTGGCCGGCGCGGTGCCGCCGCGAACGAGCTGGACCCAGGCGTCCGTCAGCCCGTTGGCGGCGGCGAACTCCGCGATGGTGTCGCCGGAGCGGGTGTAGCGGGTGTTCGTGTCGCCCATGACGACGACGGCGTTGCCCGCGGAATGGGTGCCGATGAACGCCGTGAGCTGGCTCAGGTTGTCGGCGCGGGAGGTGAGGTCGCCGGCGTTGGTGCCCGCGTTGGTGTGCAGGTTGTAGAAGTCGACGTAGACACCCTCGGCGAGGCGTTCCCGCATGAAGGTGAAGCCCTTGGGCGTGAGGCAGTCGCCGGAGTCGATCTGGCAGGAGTTCCAGCCGACCCGCTCGAAGTCGTCGGTGTCGTAGGGGATCTTCGAAAGGGTGTTGAGGCCGCTGCCGATGCCGGCGCCGCCGCTGGTGGGGGTGCGGTAGGGGTGCGCGGTGTCGGCCGCGTACAGGGCCGCGTGGTAGTTGAAGTCCTCCTCGACATGGACGATGTCGTAGGGGGCGATGAGCCCGCCGATCGCCGTCGTGCTGGACTCGCGGGGTGTCGGGGCGCTGGAGACGCCGTCGGGCAGCCCGGCGACGTTGTAGCTGAGCACACTGAACGTGCCCGAGTCGGCCGCGGTGGCGGGGGACGCGGCCGCGGTGAGTCCGCCGAGTGCGGCGGCTGCTGCCGCCGCACCGGCGAGAAGTCTGCGGAGAGGGGACATCGGGGGTTGTCTCCTGGGGACGAAGGGACGTCAAGAACCGACCGAGAAGGTGGCGTCGGCCTTGTCGGTGGAGGTGGAGATCGGATCGATGCGCAGCACGTAGTCTGCGTGCCTGAGGTAACGGTCCGGGTGGTTGTAGGAGCGGAAGGATGACCACGACGTGTCGGCCAGGCCCGCCGTCCGGTAGAACGTGGCGTCCTGCGCGAACACCGTGGTCCCGTCGTTGACGTCGAGCGCCATCTGATAGTCGCTGTGCCTCAGGTAGCGCGTCGGGTAGTTGACCGAACGGAACGAGACGCCCGCTGTGTCGGCGAGTCCGGGCACCAGCGTCCACTGCGAGTCCGTGTACGGGTCGAAGGGGTACTCGTCGATCCTGCCGACGTAGTTGGAGTGCCGGATGTAACGCGCCGGATAGTTGTAGGACTTGAGCCGGTTCCAGGCCGGAGCGCCCCACTTCGCGAGGAGGTTGTCGTACTCCGTCGTGGTGATCGGCTGGATGCCCGCGTGCTTGGAGTTGAGCGGCTGTGTGTACCGGCGCTGGTCGACCGCGGTCCAGGTGCCGCTCGCGAGGTCGGTGGACTGCCAGGCGTAGAAGACCCCGTTCGGCGTGTAGGTGTCTCCCCAGAGGAACCAAGTTCCGGTCGACTGGGCCTTGATGAGGATCGGGGCCTCGGTGCCGCCGTGCGCGACCGGTGTGCTGAAAACCGTGAAGCTGCCGGGGTTCAGTGACGTCGACCTGGCGCCCACCAGGGTCTGGTCCTTCTTGAAGTACAGGTAGTTCACGCCGCCGGCGCCCACGGCCAGGTCGCCGTCGATCACGTCGTAGCCGGGGTCGAAGAAGACCTGTGCCGCCGATGCCGTCACGAAGTCGGACGTGTAGTTGACCATGATGACGTTGTGGCCGGTGGAGTCGACCGCGGAGTAGATGATCCCGTACTGGCCCCGCCCGGCGTCCCAGTACGCCTCGGGCGCCCAGCTGTGGGTGGCCATGTCGTGCAGCTTCAGCCGGCGGTAGTTGGCGAAGGACCGCAGGTCGGCCGAGTCCCAGACGTGGATGTACTGGCTCTGCAGACTCCAGTCGGTGCCCTTGAGGTCTGTGGCGAGCACCACGAACGTGCCGTCCTGCCTGCGCAGGATGAACGGATCGCGCAGACCGCCGGTACCGCCGGTCGGGGTCACGACGGGCTTGTTCTGGTTCAGCGGCGTCCACTGGAGGGAGTCGGCGCTGACGGCCAGATGAAGGCCGTAGTCCGCTCCGTCGCCGTTCGGGGACTCGGTGAAGTAGCCCATCACATAGGCGCCTCCGGCCGCGGCGCGGGCGGCCGGGGTGCCGAGGGCGAAGGCGGCGGTGAGGCCGGCCATCGCGCCCAGCGCGACGCGCCGGGAGGGCTGAACCGGTCTGTCGTTCATGCCGGTCTCCTCGATGCGTGTGACGCCGTGTCGGGTGTGGTCATATGCGGCTCTCCTCGGATCGGTCCCGGGGCCGGCGAGAGGGGGTTCAACGAGAAGGGCGGGGGTTCGCCCGGACCTCCGCATGCCGAAGAGCGGGGCGATGGGTCCCTCCACCGCCCCTCTCCTGTTCGAGATGTCGAATGTTGTGCGACATGCTGTGCGAGGCATTACGGTAAGGGCTTGCCAGGTGATGTGAACAGGGCCCGTGGGAACGGAAGTTGAGCGTGTCGACGCGTGGGGTCGGGCGGTCGTGGCGCACCCGGTGTCGGCGCCGCTCTCTAGGCTGGTCCGCGTGAAGGAACAAAGCAGCAGGCCACTTGCCGTGTTCGACCTGGACGGCACCCTCGCGGACACCGCGCACCGGCAGCGGTTCCTGGAGCGCTCGCCGCGGGACTGGGACGCGTTCTTCGCGGCGGCGTCCGAGGACCCGCCGCTCGCGGAAGGCGTCGCGCTGGCGCTGAGCAGCGCGCGGGAGTGCGAGGTGGTCTATCTGACGGGCCGTCCCGAGCGGTGCCGGCGGGTGACCGTGGACTGGCTGGCCGCACAGGGCCTGCCCGGCGGGCGCATCTGGATGCGGCGCAACGACGACCGCAGGCCCGCCCGCCGCACCAAGCTGGAGATCCTTCGCCGGCTCGCCCGCGACCGGGAGATCCGCGTCCTCGTCGACGACGACGAATTCGTCTGCGAGGAGGCGGAGCGGGCCGGCTTCACGGTCGTACGGGCACGGTGGGCGGCCGCGTCAGCGGCGCTGAAGGACGCGCAGGAGCGGGAGGGGCGGACCTGAGGGGTTCTCGGCGGGTGGCGGACCCGTGGGCGCGGGTCGGGTCAGTCGGCGTCCTCCAGCCGGAAACCGAGCTTCAGGCCGACCTGGTAGTGCTCGATCCGTCCGTTCTCGATCTGGCCCCTGACCTGCGTGACCTCGAACCAGTCGAGGTTGCGCAGGGTCTGCGAGGCCCTGGTGATCCCATTGCGAATGGCCTGGTCGACGCCTTCGTGGGAGGTCCCGACGATCTCGGTGACCCGGTAGGTGTGGTCGGACATGCGGGTGCTCCTCTCCGCCGTGGCGCGAGTGCCAGGCGTCATTCCACGGTGCCCCAGGGTGTGGCCGTCCGCGAGACGGCGGGGTGACCCGGGTGACGTCGGGTGGCGGTGGGCCCTCGGCGGGGTTGATTGGTCCATACCAAACTCCAGACGCCCGTTCGAGCGACCGGCTCGTTCCCCGCGTCGGGCCCCATGCCCCGCCCTTGCCCCTGTCCGCAAGACGGAACAGGACCCTCGTGAACGTGAAACGCCGCCTTTTCGCTGTCGTCTGCGTCACCGCCTCCCTGCTCACCGCCTGCGGCACCCGCCGTCGCTCGGGCCCCGTCCGGGGCTTACGGCGAAGACGTCGGCTCGGCTGAAGGGGGGCGATCGTCCGCTCGCCGCCGGTGACGCGCGTCGTTACGCCGTGCTCGCGGGCGCGGTCGGTCTGTTGTTCCTGGCGGCGCGGGTGGCCCGCCTCGGCTTCCTGGCCGACCTCCTGTCCCGGCCGATCCCGTGGTCGCGATGATCGGTCTCGACGCGCACGGCAGCGCCGTCATCGGCGAGGCGCTCACGGCGGTCGTGGCGTACGAGGAGTGGCGCCGCCTCGACGGCGAACAGCACCGTGGGAAGGGGGTCGGCGGTGAACGTCCCCGCGACAGCCGTGACATGGGCCGTCCGGGCGCGAGCGATAAATAGCCTCCCTCCCGCCCAGGGCGAGGTACCGACGAAGCCCGGTCCCACAGGCCGTACATGATGGTCCGGCCCGCGGCGGTGAGACCGACAAGGCTTGCAGGAAAGGGCCGTTCGGCCCAGGGGGCACGGCCCTACGGCACCCGGCGCATGGTGCGCCGGGTCGGGAGAGTAGGCCGTGTCGGGCACCAGCCCGGCATCGTCCTTCTCCCCGAAGGGATCACCGTCATGGCAGTCCACGAGCAGTCTCACCGTCACGCAGGGTTCCGCTTCCCGTCGCTGCGCAGGACCCGTTCGGCACAGGCGCCGGGTGAGGCCGCGACCACGTCGGCCACGGCGGTCAGCTCGTACGCCCTCGCGGGTCTGCGTCTGCTGACCGGGTTCGTCTTCCTGTGGGCGTTCCTCGACAAGACCTTCGGGTTCGGCTACGCGACCCCGTCCGGCAAGGGCTGGATCGACGGCGGCTCGCCCACCAAGGGATTCCTCGGCGGGGTCGCCGCCGGCCCGATGGAGTCGACGTTCCACTCCTGGGCCGGCGCCGGCTGGGTCGACTGGCTGTTCATGGCCGGCCTGCTCGGCGTAGGTGTCGCCCTGGTCGCCGGTGTCGCGCTGCGGCTCGCCGCGGTCGCGGGCACGCTGATGATGGCGTTCATGTGGCTGGCCGAATGGCCGCCCGCCCGACACCTGTCCGACGGCTCGCCGAGCATGTCGCCCAACCCCTTCACCGACTACCACGTCATCTACGCGATCGTCCTGATCGCCCTCGCCGCCGCGGGCGCCGGTGCCACCTGGGGTCTCGGAAAGCTCTGGGAGCGGCTCCCCCTCGTGAGCCGCACCCCCTGGCTGCGGTGACCGCGGGAACGCGGGCGGCCCGGACGAGCCCCGCTCTTCGCGCCGCCTGCGCCCGGACGGGGCCGATCGGCCCTTGCCGAGGACATGCGGCCCCTGCACGACGAATCCATCGGGCACGACGCCGGAATCGGCACCCCGATTCAGGAGGTGGACACCATGCCCCGCATGAAAGCCGCGGACGTACGAGCATTCGGTGAGCCGCTGCCCCTGGTCGTGGGTGTCGACGGCTCCGAGCCCAGCTTGCGTGCCGTCGACTGGGCCACGGACGAGGCCGCTGCGCAGCGCGCCCACCGCCGCTGACTCGGATGACCGCACACCGGGCGGGTGTCCCCGCGAGGCCGGAGCGCGCCTCCTGTGTGGTTGTCGGAACCGTCCGGCGCGGCCGGGCGCAGAACCCACGGCGCATGGGCCGGTCGGCCCCCGTAGAGGACCAGCGGCCCCTCCTGCGGCGCCCGTGCGAGCGCAAGACTGATCATGTATCCCTCAAGGAGGTCCCCAGATGTCCCGCACCATCGTCGTCGGTCTGGACGGTTCGCCCGAGAGTCTCGCGGCGGCCGAGTGGGCAGCCCTTGAAGCCCTGCGCACGGACGCGCACCTGCGCGTCGTGCACGCCTGGCTGTGGCGCCCCCGCGTGTACGCCCCGCTGGCCGGCGTTTCCATACCGCCGCCGACGGCGGACGATCCTGAGCGTGTATGGGCCGAACGCCTGCCGCACGAGACCGCGGCCCAACTCGCCGCACTTCATCCGGGCCTGTCGGTCAGCGCCGAGCGCGTCGCAGAGCAGCCCGTCACCGTGCTGCTGGCCGCCGCTGAGAACACCGCGCTGCTGGTCCTCGGATCCAGGGGCCTGGGCGGTGTCCACGGGTTCCTGGTGGGCTCCGTCGCGCAAGCTCTGGTGGCCCGGAGCCGGACGCCGATCGTCCTCGTTCGCGAAGGCGCCGCTCCCGAGGGCGATCATGAGACCCGGGATGTCGTCCTCGGCCTCGACCTGGAGCACCCGGACGCCTCCGTGATCGCCTTCGCCCTCCGGGCGGCGACCCACAGGGCGACGGACCTGCGCGTCGTTCACGGCTTGAGTCTGCCGCCCTATTACGGCTACAGCGGAGCCTCCGGCGCGGGAGTCAAGGAGGAACTGCTCGCCGAGGCGCAGCGGCAGCTGACCGAGGTCCTGAGCCCCTGGAGGGAGAAGTTCCCCGACGTGCAGGTGCGCGAGCAGGCCGTGATCGGCGGCGCGGGCCCCCACCTCGTCGAGGCCTCGCAAAACGCCGCGCTGGTCGTGATCGGCCGCCGCAACCGGCAGTCCCCGGTCGGCGCCCACATCGGACCGGTGACCCAGGCGGTCATGCACCACTCCACCGCACCGGTCGCGGTGATCCCGCACGACTGACCGTAACGGCTCACCGCAACGACAGACCGTCCGTCGGGGAAGTGCGACGAAGGGCCCCGGGGTATGTGACCCCGGGGCCCTTCGTGCCTGGACACGCCTGGACATACGAGGGCACACCGGGGCGCGGTAGGTTTCCATGCGCGGCTGCCCGCCCACCGGCCCCCGTGCCCGGCGCGGTCAGCGATGTCCCTGCGGTCCCGTCCCCGCCCGGCTCTCCTCCGAGCCGCCCATGTCCAGTCGGAACGGTGGATAGGCATCGGTCATCAGGGCCGAGTACGCGACCACGCGCAGCACCCATCGGTTGAGGCCCAGGATCAGGTCGTACAGGTCCTTCGGATACTTCTCGGTGACGGCGAGGATGACTGCGGCGACGAGTGTCAGCACGGCGAGGAGGCCGCCACTCCACCAGCCGGCGTGGAATCCGCCGACGAAGAAGCCGACGACTATGTACTGCGGGATCGCCAGGAGCCACCACTTCACCAGCACCAGGCCGCGGGAGAGCCTCTCCGGGTACGCGATGTCGAGCCGTGCCGGGTAGTCCGGCTCCTCCCCGAGGCTGAACGGCGGATACCGGTCGGTGCCGAGGGCGCCGTACGAGTAGTAGGCGACCCGCCAACTCCAGCGCAGCACGCCGACGTTGAAGTCGAAGAGTGTGCGGGGATAGCGCTCGGTGAAGAGAATGGCGAAGAACGCGATCACGCTCACCACGGAAAAGGCGATCCAGAGGAAGAACAGCACTACGTAGTGCGGTACGGCGAGCAGCCACTTCACCAGCCACAGCCATCGGGACAGCGGCGTGTCGAGGTGAGCGGTCACCCTCACCGGACGGTCCGGAAAAGCCGATGGGGTCGTCATGGGATCAGCTCCTTCGCCTACAGGGTGAGCGTCGGGTCATGCTTGACCATCCGACGCCACACATGGCTGTGACTCACGCTTGGCAGCTCGTCGGGGCCGTAGCGGGCAGGGCGCTCGGCTGCCTCGGCCGGGGTGAGACCGCGCGGGGTACTGCCCATGGCGGTGAAGACCTCGGCGACCGGCAGGGCGGGGAGGGAGGAAGCGGCGACGTCCGGTCGATCCAGGAGGGGCGCCGGTGCCGAGAGGGCGCGTGCGCACGGGCCGCCGTCGCGCAGAGCGGCCGTCCCCTTCCCGGCCGATTCAGGACTCATGCGGGGCTCCGGCCTGTGCAGGTGGCTCCGGCGGTTCCTGCAGGACGCTCCAGGCGACCGGGCCGAGCAGGTCGGTGAGCCTCCGGAAGACGTCGAGGAGCAGGTCGTCGATCGTCAGCACGCCCGCCACCTTGCCTGCGTCCAGGACCGCAAGCCGGCGGACCCCTGTGCGACGGAAGGTCCGGTAGGCCACCTGGAGGTCGTCGGCGGCTTCGACCGTGACGACGCGTGGCGACATGACCGCGTCCACCCGGGCCCTTGTGCCCAGGCTTCCACCCATGCCGCGTACGGCGAGGTCGCGGTCGGTGACGATGCCGTGCAGTGCTCCGTCCTCGACCACGAGAACCGACCCGACGGCGCACTCGGCCATCTGTCCGGCCACCTCGGCGAGGGGGACGTGAGGTGCCACGCACACCGGAGGAGCAGTCATCGCCTCCGAGACCTTCATACGACTATTCCTCGCTGTTCGATGCGCCCGCTTCACAGGACGTAGAGCGGATCGGCCATCGGCCGCCGTGGGCTCGCCTCGTCCCCGGGGCCGTAGGCGGGCCGGATCACCGTCCGGAGGTGCACCATGGCCGAGAGCGTCGCGGACGGGCCACGCCGCTTCCCCGCAGTGGAGCGGAGAAGGCCGCCGAATCCATGGAAGGCTCCGACGGCGCGTCTCTGCCAGGGGCCATTGGTCCCCAAGGGGGGCCGACCGACCCTCCGCGCACGGGGACCGGTCACTTCGTAGAGAAGGCTGGTGGTGATGCCGGACACGGTCATCGCCGCCGCATGCCGAGGTTCCCGTTCCCGGAGATGCCGGACTGGTTCGAGACCGTTCCCGGCAGGTTCACGATGCCCGCAGTCCGGATCGAGGATTACCTGGAGGACGACTGCTACGTCATGCGCGCCGAACTTCCTGACCGTCCGCGTGGGTCCGGGTGCCGAGAAGGCGGAGGCCAAGCACGTCGAGATCAAGCACGACAACTGGCGGAACGCGCCCGCCCGCGGCGGGCCCCGCGTGGGCCCGCCGCGGCCGTGGGCCGCGCGAATGATCTGCGGAGCAGGAACACACCGGATCGTCTCCGTACGCACTGGGGCTGACCCGGCCGTCCTCTCTTTGGGCCGGTCGGCCCCGCCCTCGGGGACGACCGGCACCTTCCCGGGGACGACTGGCACTTCCCGGGCTCCCTACGCGATGTCACGGTGGAATGGCGTTGAACCTTGGAGGGATCATGGCTGCCGTGCACGGACCGATCGTTGTGGGGGCAGACGGATCCGAGGGTGCCGCGCCGGCGGTACGGTGGGCCGCCCTCGAAGCGGCGTCCAGGGGCGTGCCGCTGCACATCGTGTGCGCTACCGGCCTCGACACCTGGGGCGCGAAACTGTCCCCCGACTCCGTGGTCCAGCGGGTGCTCGACATCGGCCTGGACACCGTGGAACGGGCGGCCGCACAAGCGGAAGAGCAGGCCCCGGGGCTCCGGGTCACCTCCAAGGTCAGCCGGGACGGCGCTGCCCCGGCACTGCTCGGCGAAGCGGGCGACGACGGCCTCATCGTGGTGGGTTCCCGTGGGGCCGGAGGGTTCTCGGCGCTCCTGCTCGGCTCGGTGGGGCTCCGGGTCGCGGCTTGCGCGACCGCTCCTGTCGTCGTGGTGCGCGGGACGCCCGACCACGTCACGACAGGCGTCGTGCTGGTCGCCGCACGCGACGAGCGTGACCTCGACGTGATGCGGTTCGCGGCACAGACCGCCGACCGCCGCAAGGCCTCGCTGCGCGTGCTGAGCGCCTACACCTATTACCAGTACGCCGGGAGCATGGTGCCGCTGCTCGGTGACCTCACGGAGGTCGCCGAGCAGCAGGCGAGCTCCATCGCCCGCCTCATAGCGCCCGTGCGGGACGAGTTTCCCGATCTGACGGTGACCAGTGAACTGGTGCGAGCCCACTCCCCGGCCGGTGCCCTTGTCGACGAGTCCGCTCATGCGGACCTGGTTGTGGTCGGCGCCCGTCGGCCCGCACACGCACCAGGCACCCCGTTGGGGCGCGTCGTCCACGCTGTGCTGCACCATGCGCACTGCCCCGTCGCGGTTGTCCCTTACGGCGAGCGTCACCGCCCGGGTGACTGACCACGCCTACCGGTCCGAGGGGTCTCGTATCGCCGGACAGTGACTTCGGTCGGTCGGGCGGCATGGCCGTCCCGTGCCGTGGCCGCGGTGCCCCGATCCGGACGGCGTCGGTTTCGCCCACGGACCCACGGATGACCGTGTGCCTGCCGGCCGTTGAGGCATCGGACCGAATCCCGCCCTCGGAAGACGGACGCTCCCGGCAGGCGGACGTCTCGGTAGGCGGACGCTCCCGGACCGGAGGGCCGGTTGTCGTCGGTGGGGGCCGGACGGCCTCTGGGGCTGCCGCACGGTCGGCGAGAGTCTGTACGAAGAGTCGTCGGCCACCACGGCTGTGCCGGGCGGCACCATTCGGGAGACGTGAGGACCATGAGCCGCCACCGTACGCAACAGACCGCCACCGTCGCGGCCCTGGTTCTGGCGGGCACCGCCGTCCTCGGCGCGTGCGGCGCGAACAGCGACAACGCCGGTACCGGCACGATGCCCAGCCGTACCCCCGGCGTGTGGGCCGGCCCGACCCCCACGAGCTCCGGCGGCGACAGCTCGACCGCCCCCGCGGCCGGCACACCCACCGTGGGCCCGACCAGTGGCTGGGGACCGTCCGCGTGGAGCGGCGGCCGGGGCTCCGGAATGATGGGAGACGGCTCAGGATCCTGGGGGCCCGGCATGATGGGCCCGGGAATGATGGGCAACTGGTGGCTGGCCGGCGACGGCAACCAGGTACGCACCCTCGACGCGGCCCGCCAGCGGGCCACGGCCTTCGCGAACAGACTGGGGCTGCGCGTCGGCGAGATCATGCGGTTCTCCCGGAACTTCTACGCCGAACTCGAAACCACCGGCGGCCGTCCTGCGACCGAGGTCCTGGTCAACCCCGCTGACGGAGCGGTGCAGATCGAGTACGGCCCGGCGATGATGTGGAACACCGAATACGGCCTGCACTCCGGCCGGCAGGGCCGGACCCGTATCTCGGCCGCGCAGGCCCGCAGCGGCGCCCAGCGGTGGCTCCATGGCCAGGACGGCGCGCTGACCGCGGGCGACCCGGAGGCGTACCCCGGCTACTACACCCTGCACAGCATGAAGTCGGGGAAGATCACCGGCATGTTGTCGGTCAACGCCTACACCGGCCAGGTCTGGTACCACTCGTGGCATGGCGCCTTCCTCGGCACCAGCCGGCGATAGGTACCTCGAGAGGGCGCCGGGTCTTCAGGGCCAGGGCGCGACCCGGTGCCGGCAGTCCGACGGGCGCCCGTGAGACTTCGTGTCGACCGCGGGTCTCATCGAAGCGGTCTCCGAGGTGAGTTGCTCCACCCCGGAGACCGCTCGAAGGTGAGTCCGGTCGGTCGGGTCCGGCCGTCGTCCACGGCGCGCACCGGACCACCACCGTCCGGACCGGTACTACGCCGCCGTGCTCAGCGACAGCGCGAAGCGGCCCTCCGTGTCCGTCCACCAGTGGGTCAGGCCGAAGCCCGCCGCGGCCAGTTCGGCGCGGACGCCGTCCTCGCGGAACTTCGCCGAGATCTCCGTCCGCAGTTCCTCACCCTGCGCGAAGTGGACGGCCAGGTCGAGGGCGGGGATCTTCACGGTCTGCTCGATCCGTGACCGCAGCCGCATCTCGATCCACTCGTTCTCGGCGTCCCAGAGCGCGACATGCTCGAACGCGTCGGGGTCGAAGTCGGCGCCGAGTTCACGGTCGACGACGCTCAGCACGTTCTTGTTGAACGCCGCCGTGACACCGGCCGCGTCGTCGTAGGCGCGCACGAGGACCGACTCGTCCTTGACCAGGTCGGTACCGAGCAGCAGGGTGTCGCCGGGCGACAGCAGGGCCCGTACGGACGCCAGGAACGTCGCGCGCTCGGCGGGCAGCAGATTGCCGATGGTGCCGCCGAGGAAGGCCACGAGCCGTGGCCCGGGAGTGTCCGGGAGCGCGAGACCGCCGGTGAAGTCGGCGATCAGCGCGTGCACGTTCAGGCCGGGCCGCTCGGCGATCAGCGCGTGCCCGGCCTGGGTGAGCGCGCTCTCGCTGACATCCACGGGCACGTAGGTGTGCAGGTCCGGCAGCGCGTCCAGAAGATGCCGGGTCTTGTCCGACGAGCCCGAACCGAGCTCGACGAGGGTGCGCGCACCGCTCGCCGCGGCGATCTCCCCGGCCCGCGTCAGCAGGATCTCGCGTTCGGCGCGGGTCGGGTAGTACTCCGGGAGTTCGGTGATCTTCTCGAAGAGCTCGCTGCCGAGGGCGTCGTAGAACCACTTCGGCGGCAGTGTCTTGGGCAGGTGTCCGAGGCCGTGCAGGACGTCGGCACGCAGGGCCGCGTCCGTGGCGTCCTCGGGAAGGGTGCGGGTCAGCAGGAACGGACTCACGTACGGGGCTCCTTGCGCTGTGCGGATGCCATGTCGTCGCTCATGTCCTTGAGCGGGGTGAGCAGTACCTCGGTGCGGTTCGCGGTGAGGAGGGTGCGGTCGGGGACCTCCCTCCAGCGCGGGTCGTCGTCGTGCGGCTCGGAGGCCACGAGGGTGCGACGACCCGGATCGAGCAGGTACCAGAGGGTGTCGCCCCAGGCGGTCGCGGTGATCGTCCCGCCGTCGGTGAGCAGCAGGTTGAGCCGGGACCCGGGGGCCGCCTCGGCGACCTCCAGGACCGTGTCGGCCAGCGCCTGGCCCTCCTCGTCACCGGCGCGCAGCCGGTGCAGGACGAGCGCCCACACGAACGCCGCGTCGCACCGGGCCTCCAGCGACAGCAACTCGGCCGCGGGCAGGCCCGATACGAGGGGCGCGAGTGTGTCCGGCCACCCGGCGACCGCGCCGTTGTGGCTGAACAGCCATGGGCCCGCGGCGAACGGCGCCGCCGCGGCCTCCCCGTCCGCGCCCGCCACGGTCGCGTCCCGCACCGCGGCGAGCAGCGCCCGCGTCCCGACCACCCGGGCCAGGTCCGCGAACGACAGGTCGCCCCAGATGGGGCCGGTGCGCCGGTAGCGGGCCGGGACGGGGTCGCCCTCGGCGTACCAACCCACCCCGAAGCCATCGGCGTTGACCGTCCCGTGCCGCTGCCGCCGGGGTGCCCACGACTGCCGGAACAGGCTGTGCGCCGGCTCCACGAGGAGCGCGCCGAGCCTCTCCTCGTCTCCCAGGAACGCCAGATGACGGCACATCAGGAATCCCCGTCGCGGGCCGTGCGGAACCCGGAGAAGATCTGCCGCCGGATCGGGTAGTCCCAGTTGCGGAACGTGCCCCGGCAGGCCACCTGGTCCACCGCGAACGAGCCGCCGCGCAGCACCTTGTACTCCGGGCCGAAGAACACCTCCGAGTACTCCCGGTAGGGGAAGGCGACGAAGCCGGGGTACGGCTCCAGATCACTCGACGTCCACTCCCACACGTCGCCGATCAACTGCCGCACGCCGAGCGGCGACGCGCCGGCCGGGTAGCTTCCCGCCGGGGCCGGGCGCAGATGGCGCTGACCCAGGTTGGCGTGCGCCGGGGAGGGGTCCTCGTCACCCCAGGGGTAGCGGGTGGAACGGCCGGACGCCGGGTCGTGGCGGGCCGCCTTCTCCCACTCGGCCTCGGTGGGCAGCCGCCGCCCCGCCCAGCGCGCGTACGCGTCGGCCTCGTACCAGCACACGTGCAGGACGGGCTCGTCCGGCGGCACGACCTCGGTGACACCGAAGCGCCGCCTCAGCCACTGCCCGCCCTCGCGCCGCCAGAACAGCGGCGCCTCGATGCCGTGTTCGCGGATGTGGTCCCAGCCCTCGGGGGTCCACCAGCGCGGCTCGCCGTAGCCGCCGTCCTCGATGAAGGCCTGGTAGGCGGCGTTCGTGACGGGAGTGGTGTCGATGAAGAACGACGGGACCGTACGCCGGTGCGCGGGACGTTCGTTGTCGAGCGCCCATGGCTCGGTGGACGTGCCCATCACGAACGTGCCCCCGGGCACCAGGACTTCGGCGGGTCCGTCGAACGGCGGCACGGGCTCGGGGTCCGGTGCCGTGAGGGCGGCGGGCCCCCGACGGAGCTGATGGGTGATCAGCATGGTCTCGTCGTGCTGCTGTTCGTGCTGCGCGATCATGCCGAAGGCGAATCCCGACTCGGTCAGCCGGGTGCCCCGGAACGCCGCGCTCTCCAGGACGTCGATCGCCCGGCCCCGCACCTCGGCCGCGTACGTACGGGCCTCGGCGGGCGGCAGCAGCGGCAGTCTGGGCCGTTCGGAACGCGCGTGCTCGAAGGCGTCGTAGAGTCCGTCGATCTCGGGCCGCATCGCCTCACGCCCCGCGACCTCCCGCAGCAGCCACAGCTCCTCCTGGTTGCCGATGTGCGCGAGGTCCCACACCAGCGGGGACATCAGGGGCGAGTGCTGCGCGGTCAGGTCGGGGTCCTCCACGCACGAGGTGAGGAGGGCGGTGCGCTCCCGGGCGGTGGTCAGCGCGTCCAGCGCGCGCCGCCTGAGCGACTCCGGATCCGTGAGCGGACCGGGGGCGGTCGTGCCGGTCATGAGCTGATTTCCTTCCCGTCGGACCGACCGTGCGGGCGGCCGTCGGAGCGGCTCCCGGATCGACCGTCGTGCTGCGAACGGACCACGCCGACCAGGTCGTCGGCGGGGCAGCGGCCCCGTGCCACATAGCGCTCGGTGAACTCCGCGACCGCTTCGAGGACCTCGGTGGTGGCACCGAGCCGGGGCAGCGCCTCGGACGCCGCCGCGAAACAGACCGCCGCGGCCTCGCGCAGCTCGGGATCGGCGAGTCCCAGCCGCGCGGCGTCCCGCCACAGCGGGTTGCGCGGCGCCGGACCGGGGCCCGCCCGCTCCGCGAGCGGCTTCACGGTCCGGTAGGCGACCTCGGCCGCTTCCGGGTCGTCGAAGAGCGCCGCCGTCACCGCGAGCGGCACGATCCAGCCGTTCTCGCCAGGCTGCGCGTCGATCATGCGCAGTTCAAGATGGCCGCGCGGCCGCACCGGCGGGAACAGCGTCGTCATGTGGTAGTCGAGGTCCGCCCGGTCCGGAGGCGCGCCGGACCGGGTCCAGTCCCGGAAACTCAGGTCCTCCGGGACGTCCCAGGGTGCCTCGGGCGCCCGTACGCACATCACCGGCGCGTCCAGCACACGGCGGGCCCACGCGGCACGGGGATCGCCGCCCAGAGCGGGCGCGTCGCTGCGCCCGGGGTCCATCGACGCCCACAGCGACTGCCGTGTCGAGCGCCAGCCGGTGTGCCGCCCCCGGGCCATCGGGGAGTGCGCGAACGCGGCCACCAGGACCGCGCCGAGCTGGTGGGCCAGCCACCAGCGGCGGCCGTGCCCGAGCGGGCCCGGCTCCTCGTAGCCTGCGTCGAGGCACACCTGGACCGACGCCGACGTGCACATCATGGCGCGGCCCTCGGGTCCCGCGCGGTCGAGGCAGCGCTCCATGGCGTCGTACCTGGGCTCATGGAGATAGCGGCTCGGGGGGTTCCAGGGGTCCTGGCCGTAACCACTGAGGCCGAGACCCGTCTCGCGCAAGGTCGCGCGGACGGCGTCGAGGTCGGCCGAGACGGACTCCACGCACTCCATGAGGGAGGCGGCGGGAACGGAGCTGAGCTCCAGCTGACCACCGGGTTCGACGGTGAGCGCCGAACGCAGGGGCAGGGTCCGCAGTGCGGCGTACGCCGCTTCGAGTCGTTCAGGCGGTACGGGGAGCCGCGGCCTGCGCAGCTCGTGGACGAGCCATTCAACTTCGACACCGAGGAAGCGGGGCGGACCGGTCTTGAAGCAGATGCCGCGGACCAGCGCCTCCACCTCGGCCTCGGTGACGGCGGAGCGCCGTCGCTCCGTACAGTCACTCACCGAATCGGACATGTAGGGATCCTCCTGAGATTCCAGCATGCCGCCGGCCCGGGGTCTGGTGGGCCGGGCCGACAATCACCCGTCCACCCAAGACCCTCGCGGCGGTTCGCACAAGGGTGCAAATGCTCGCTTTCGGGACCGGGAAACCATGTTTGCGGGGCCGCGAAACTCTGTTGCGCCGCAGGACCAGCATCGCTCACGATGCGTTCATGGGCACGACGGGGGAGCGCACGCAGGCCGCGCCCGTGGCGCGTACGGGGGTCGCGCCATGAGCGCGCGCCTGCGTGCGATCGCGCGGGAGACCGAGGAGATCGTGGCGGCGGGTGGCTATCGCGCCCCCTCCGGGGGCACGGTGTCCATCGCCGCGGCGGTCGAGAGCGCGCGGGCCGGGACACGCCTGTACGGTCCGGAACCGGTGGAGACACCGTCGGTGACCTCCGTCGGTACCTTGTTCGAGGTCACGGGCGAGAGCAGCCTGGAGGCGGCCCACCGGCTCACCACCCTGGGTGTGGACCCGGTCGCCGTGCTCAACTTCTCCTCGGCGCGCAATCCCGGCGGCGGATATCTGAACGGCGCCCAGGCCCAGGAGGAGGCCCTCTGCCGGGCCTCCGCGCTGTACACCTGTCTCCTGCGGGCCCGGGATTTCTACGACCATCACCGCGCCCACCGTGACGCGTTCTACACGGACCGTGTCATTCACTCACCCGGAGTACCCGTCTTCCGGGACGACCGGGGCGGGCTCCTGGACGAGCCGTTCCCGGCCGGATTCCTGACCGCGGCGGCGCCCAACGCGGGAGTCGTCCTGCGCACCGCCCCGCAGCGCGCGGCCGACCTGCCGGGCGCCCTCGCGCTCCGCGCCGAACGTGTCCTGGAGACGGCCGCCGCCCACGGCTACCGTCGCCTGGTCCTCGGGGCCTGGGGCTGCGGGGTGTTCCAGAACGATCCGGCGCAGGTGGCCCAGGCCTTCCGCGGGCTGCTGGTCGGGGGCCGCTTCGAGGGGTGCTTCGACCAGGTGGTGTTCGGGATCCTGGACCGCACTCCGGGCCGGACCACATACCTCGCATTCGGGCAGGCGTTCGCATTCGGGCCCCGGGGAGCGTGACGCGCCCTCGTCTGGGCGCCTCACCCGTCGACTTCCACCTCCCTGCGGTGCAGCGCCTGTGGCTGGATCGACAAGAACTCGCGCAAGAGCCAAGCCGAGTTCGTCTGTTCCTCCTGCGGCTTCGCCTGCAACGCCGATGAGAACGCAGCAGTCAACGTCGCGGCAGGACAGGGCGGGATCCCCCACCCCCGGCGCTCAGCCGGTGCCGGAGGGGCGACAACGGCCACCGGCCGTCCGAACGCCCGTGAACCTCAACCCCTCTGGGTTGGAATCCCCCTCTTTTAAGAGGGGGAGGATGTCAAAGAAACGGCAGGCCGGACCGTACCCGTACGGCGGGAGCTGGCCGGACACGGGACCGAACTGCTCCGCTGCCGCAGCCGGCGGCGGAGCAGTGGGAGAGCCAAAGGGGGATGGCGGTGTGCTCAAAAGGTTTCCCAAGATCGATGTGAACAAGAGCACCGCAGGGTAGCGAGGCCGACTGACATCACATGATCTTGCGAACGCCTGCTGCGGGAAACCGTCACCAGACCGTGCCCTGACCGGGCTACCTCCAGCGGTAGAGCTCCTTGAGCCGGTTGACGACGAGGTTGAAGCGTCCCCGGTCCAGGGCGCAGGCCTCGCGGCGCATGCCCTGGTCGTGGACGCGGAGCACCCGGTCGACGTTCACCCAGGAGGCGCGGCCGGACTTGTCCCAGGGGCCGGAACCTATCGCCACCCACTCGCGGTCGTCGTTGTGTTCCTTGCTGGACAGTTGCACCGCCAGCAGCGTCCCCGCGGCCTCCCGGGCGACGACCAGCACCGGGCGGTCCTTGCCCCGGCCGTCGTTCTCCTCGAAGGGCACCCACGTCCAGACGATCTCGCCGGGATCGGGGTCGCCGTCGTGCGCGGGGGAGTACTCGGTCTTCACGGGGCCGACCTCGCGGGGCTCGGCCTCGGAGGTCGCGGAGGGGCCGTAGCGGCCGGGAACGTCGTCTTCGGTAAAGGCAGTCACGCGGGCCACGGTAGAGCCTGCGCCGGGCGCCGCGGCGGGCGGGTCCGGGGCCGTACGGCGTCGGGCGTACGGGAGTGGATGTCCAACTTCCCCGCGACGTCTGACGTACGGCGTCGGGCGTACCGGAGCTGTGATCCAACTCCCGTACGCCCGAGCCTCATTGATCAGAACCTCTGGTGCCTGTGCGCCTCAGCGCGTCTGCCTCACCCCTCGTCCTTCTCCACGGGCACCTTCTCGGTGCGCGGCGGCACGAACCCGTTGAGCTCGGGGGCCGGGTTCTTGGCCGGGCCGCCCTCCGGGTTCATCGTCGAGAGCAACTGGCGGGCGAGGCCCAGGCCGGTGCCGCCCATGGTGAGCGCTTTGGCGAACATCTCCGACATGCCGTCGGCCCCGTTGAGCAGCACCATGTGATCCACGTTGCCGAACGCGCTCGCGCCCGCCTGCACGATCTCCGGCCAGTTCTCGGCGAGTTGCTGGGCGACCACCGCTTCCTGGTTCTCGGCGAGCGCGGCGGCCCGCGCCTTGATGGTCTCCGCCTCCGCGAGGCCCTGTGCGCGGGTCGCCTCGGCGGCGGCGAGCCCCTTGGCCTGGGCCGCTGCCGCCTCGGCCTCACCGGTGGCCCTGGTGGCCATCGCGGCGGCCGCACCCCGGGCCTTCGTGGCCTCGGCCTCCGCGTTGGCGGCCGTCTTGACCCGGTTCGCCTCGGCCGTGGCCGCGAGCTCGGTCTCCTTGGCCTTGGCCTGCGCCGCCGAGATCCGCGCGTCACGTTCGGCCTCGGCACGGGCCCGCGTCTCGTACGCCTGGGCGTCCGCCGGCTTGCGGACGTCCGCCTGGAGCTGCTGCTCGCGACGGAGAGCGTCGAGCTCGGCGATCCGGGTTTCCTGCACGACGACGTCCTGCCGGGCGGCGGCGTCCGCGAGCGGTCCGGCCTGCCGGGCCTTCGCCGCCGCCTTGTCGCGCTCCGCCTGGTAGCCGGCCTGGAGGATCTCGCTGTCCCGGGTCGCCTCCGACATCCGTGCCGCGGCCTTCTGTTCGGCCTCGGTGGCGAGACGGTTCGCCTCCGCCTGCGCGATGCGCGCGTCCCGCTGTACGGCGGCGGCGTGCGGCATCGCGAGGTTCTTGATGTACCCGGTCGGGTCCTCGATCTCGTGGATCTGCAGCGAGTCGACGATCAGACCGAGCTTCTCCATCTCCGTACCGCACGCGGCCCGGGTCTGGCCGGTCAGCTTCTCCCGGTCGCGGATCATGTCCTCTACGGTCAACCCGCCGACGATGGACCGCAGATGACCGGCGAACACGTTGTGCACCCGCTCGGCCATCATCTTCTGCTGGTCGAGGAATCGGCGGCCCGCGTTGGCGATCGACACGAAGTCGTCGCCCACCTTGAAGATGACCACACCCCGCACCTTCAGCGGAATGCCCTGGGTGGTCACGCAGTCCACGTGCAGTTCGGTCTCGTTGAGGTCGAGCGAGATCTTCCGCACCGCCTGCACACCCGGCAGCACCAGCGTGCCGCGCCCCGTCACGATGCGGAAACCCATGCCCTCTTCGAGGCCCTCGGTCCGATGCTTCGAACCGGAGATGATCAGTGCTTCGTTGGGCTCCGCGACACGCCACATGAGCTTGAAGACCACAACGATGAAGATCAGTGCGAGGACAACCGCCCCCGCCACGACGCCGACAATCATCGGCATACGCCCCCTTTTGATGGTGCCCTATCGGCACCGAACGAAGGGAGTGTGCTCCTCGCCGACACCGGGGTACAGAGGTGGGGGAATCCTTGTTGCGTTCTTGACGCATACGGCTCTCACCTGGGACGAGGGCAGCTCAACTGTCGTATGGACGGGGCGAGTCCGCTACGGTTCCGCCGTGTCGCCGGCCGTCCCGGCGCGCGTCAGCTGTCGTAGGCGGCCGAGACGTACACCGTGCGCGGCGCCAGGTACTCCACCACCATGACCACCGTGCCGCGCTCGATGCGGTCCTGTGGGGCGGCCGCGTACGCGAGGAAGTGCTCGGCGCCGCCGCGCACCCGGACGATCACCTCACCGACGAGCCCGGGTCCGACCGTGCCGGTGACCCGTCCCATCAAACCGACCATCGACGCATCGTCCATGGTCACAGCGTAAGGCCGGAACTCCCCTATGCGGCCGGGGAGTCCTTGACGGCTTCGTGGGACGGCCACTGTTCGTGCCAGCGCCGGTCCGCCTCCAACTGCCCGGCCAGCGACACGAGCAGCGGCTCGCTGTCCGCCGGGCCGAGCAACTGCGCGCCGACCGGGAGCCCTTCGCCGACGAAGCCCGCGGGGACGTTGACGCCGGGCCAGCCGAGTACGTTCCAGGGCCAGGCGTACGGGCAGGCGGCGATCATGGCCCGGTCGGTGCCGAAGCCGCTCAGGCCGAGCATCGCGCCGATCCGCGGCGGGGGAGCGGCGGTCGTCGGCGCGAGCAGCACGTCGTAGGTGTCGAAGAGCGCGCCGACGCGCTGTTGCAGCGCGGCCTCGGCGCGGCGGGCGGCCCGCAGCGGCGCCCCGCCGAGCAGCCGGCCAAGGCGCGCGGCGTCGTGGGTGCGCCGGTCGAGGAGCTCGGGGAACGGCGCGTCGCGCACGCGTTCCGCGATGCCGGCCGTGGCGCGCGGGAGGAACGCGAGCCCGATCCGTCCGTAGCGCGGCTCGGCCTCCTCCACCGTGTGGCCGAGCCCGGCGAGCCGCTCCGCGAGCGCGAGGACCTTCGCGCGTACGGCGGGGTCGAGCCGTGCGGGCACCGCGGTGAAGGGCGGCTTCAGCGACAGAGCGATGCGCAGCCGGCCCGGATCGCGGCCCACGGCGTCGCGGACCCGGAGCGCGGCGGGCCGGTGCAGATCGCCGTCGTGGCTGCCGCTCGCCGCGTCCAGCAGCAGGGCCGCGTCCGCGACCGTGCGGGCGAGTGTGCCGTTGACCGTGATGCCGTGGAAGGACTCCGGGCGCGGCCAGGTCGAGATCCGGCCGCGCTGCGGCTTGATGCCGACCAGGTGGGTCCAGGCGGCCGGGATGCGCACGGAGCCCGCGCCGTCCGAGCCCAGCGCGGCGGGCACCAGACCCGCGGCCACGGCGGCCGCGGAGCCCCCGGACGAGCCGCCCGGAGTGTGCCCGTGGTGCCAGGGATTGCGGGTCGCGCCGAAGGCGGGGCCCTCGGTGAAGGGCCACTGGCCCAGCTCGCAGGTGTTGGTCTTGCCGATCACGACCGCACCGGCCGCGCGCAGCCGGCGTACCGCCTCGCCGTCCTCGGCCACCGGCGGGTGGTCGCCCGGGCAGCCGAACGCGGTCGGCTCGCCCGCCACGTCCATGTCGTCCTTGACCGCGAGCGGCACCCCGAGCAGCGGCCGCCGCACACCCGCCGCCAGCTCCTTGTCCGCCGCGTCGGCCTCCGCGAGGGCGGCCTCGGCGCGCACCAGCCGGAAGGCGTTCACCGTGGCCCTCGCCGCCTCGATCCGGGCGAGCGCCCGCTCGACCAGCTCACGCGAACTCACCTCGCCCGCGGCCAGCGCACGCGCGCTCTCCGTCAGCCCTGGGGCACGGTCGGGAGCCATTCGGGTCACCTCCGAAGACATTGTCTACCGAACGGTAACCTCTCGCGAGGTCCACCGGTACGGGGCACTCAACCTCCTTTGCGGAAGCGGCAGTTCCACGATCCCGGGAGCCGTCCGGGCGGCCCCGGCGCACAGCGGGGTTCGGGCCCCTGCGAGGATGCGGTCCGTCATGGTGCAGATACCGAAACAGTCCGCTCAGCCGGCGCCCGCACAGCGACCCGTGCCGACCAGTGCCGACGTGGCGCGCCTCGCGGGTGTCTCGCGCGCGACCGTCTCGTACGTCCTGAACAACACCAGCGCCGTCCGGATCAGTGAACCCACCCGGCTCCGGGTCCGCGAGGCCGCCGAGGAACTCGGCTACGTCCCGCACGCGGCCGCCCGCAGCCTGCGCGCCGGACACAGCCGCATGGTCCTGATGCCCGCCCCGACCGTGCCCGTGGGCCCGCTCTACCACCGGTTCTTCACCGAACTCCAGTCGGCGCTCGGCCGGCTCGACTACACCGTCGTGCAGTACGGCAGCGTCGGCCTGCGCGGCGACGAGGCCGCCCGCGCCTGGGCCGAGCTGCGGCCGGTCGCCGTCCTGGTGCCCGGCAGCGGGCTCGGGCCGCAGGGCGTGGCGGTCCTCAAGCGGGCCGGCGCCCGTGCCGTGGTCACGCTGGGCCCCGAACGGGTCGAGGGCGCCCACGCGCTGCTCATGGACCACGACCGGGTCGGCCACTGCGCGGGCGTCCATCTGCTGTCGCGGGGCCGCCGCCGTATCGGCGTGGTGATGCCCGAGGAGACCGGCCTGGAGATCTTCTCCCGGCCCCGCCTCGACGGCGTACGCCGGGCGCTGCGCGACGCGGACGCGACGGTGACCGAACTGCCCCTGGCGTACGAGGAGGAGGCCGCCGCCCTGCTCGCGGCGCGCTGGCGTGAACTGGGCCTCGACGCCGTCTTCGCCTACAACGACGAGTACGCCATGCTTCTGATGCGCGCCCTTCAGGACGAAGGGGTCGCCGTCCCGGAGGAGACCGCCGTCGTCGGAGCCGACGACCTCATGCTCGGCCGGCTGCTCCGGCCCCGGCTGAGCACCGTCCACATCGAGCTGCCCTCCGGCCGCGACCTCGCCGAACTGGTCGACCGCGCGGTCCGCGAACCCGGCGCGGAACCCGAGACGCACGAGGTACTGGGAGCACGAGTCGTGCACCGCGCGTCGAGCTGAGAGAGGCTGGTGCCGCGGCAGGCAGCAGCCTGTTCGCCCGGCCTGTGCGGACCGGGCCGGTCCCCGTGCCGGAGCCTCGCCCCGGCGGCATCGGACACCGGAGGCGCGTCATGCGGACCACGGTCGGCATCATCGGCGGCGGCCCGGCAGGGCTTCTGCTGGCCCGGCTGCTGCACCGGGCGGGGATCGACTGCGTCGTGCTGGAGAGCAGGACGCGCGTGTACGTGGAGCGGCGCCAACGGGCCGGGATGCTGGAGCAGGGCACGGTCGACGCGCTGCGCGCCTGCGGAGCCGGCGAGCGGCTGGACGCGGAAGGCCTGGTCCATCACGGCATCGAGCTGCGCTTCGAGGGCGGGCGCCACCACATCGACTTCCCAGGGCTCACGGACGGCCGGACCGTCACGATCTACGCCCAGACGGAGATCGTGAAGGATCTCGTCACCCTTCAACTCGAAGACGGGCCACCCCTGTTGTTCGAGGCCGAGGCGTTGGCCGTGGAGAATCCGGAGAGCGGACCGCCCCTCGTGCGGTTCGTGCACGAGGGCCGCGAGCGGACGCTGACCTGTGACTGGGTGGTGGGCTGCGACGGCTCCCACGGCATCGCGCGCGCCGCGTTCCCGGCCGGGACGAGCCGTTCGTACGCGCACGACTACCCCTACTCCTGGCTCGGCATCCTCGCCGATGTGCCGCCCTCCTGCGAGGAGTTGATCTACGCCAGGGGCGCCACCGGTTTCGCCCTGCACAGCATGCGCTCCCCGTCGGTGTCCCGGCTGTACCTCCAGGTCCCGAACGGCACCGACATCGCAGACTGGCCCGACGAACGCGTCTGGGACGAACTGGCCGCGCGTTTCGCGGTCGACGGGGACTGGCGGCTGGAACGTGGTCCCGTGACCGCCAAGTCGGTCACTCCGATGCGCAGTTGGGTCCACGAGCCGATGCGTCACGGGCGGCTGTTCCTGGCCGGGGACGCCGCCCACATCGTGCCGCCCACCGGCGCCAAGGGGCTCAACCTCGCGGTGTCCGACGTACGGCTGCTGGCGCGCGCCTTCGCCGAACTGCACCGCACCGGATCGGCTGAACTCCTCGACCGCTACTCGGAGTTGGCCCTCGAACGGGTGTGGCAGGCGACGCGCTTCTCGTACGACATGACTAGGATGTTGCACGCTCAACCAGATGGGGATGCCTTCGAACACCGGATGCAGCTCGCGCGACTGCGCCGGATCACGGCATCCCGTCCCGCCGCCGCCGAACTGGCCGCGAACTACACGGGACTTCCGCTCGCCCCGAGCCGTACGGGCCCGCTGAGTCCCGCTGGTGATCACTGAACGATCGGAGAGCCGACATGCCGCTGCTCGACCCCACGACCTGGCAGTCCCGCCCGCTCTCGGGCGATGAGTACACCGTCACCGAGCCCGCCACCGGCGAGAGCCTCGGCACCGTCACGCTCGCCGCCGCCGAGGACGTCGCGACGGCCACGCGCACCGCCCGCGCCGCACAGAGCGAGTGGGCCAAGGCCCCGCACTTCGCGCGCGCCGCCGTCCTGCGCCGGGCCGGGGACCTCTTCGCCGCACACGCCGACGAGCTGCGCGAGTGGATCGTGCGGGAGTCCGGTTCCATCCCGGGCAAGGCGGACTTCGAGCTGCACGTCGCCGCCCAGGAGTGCTACGAGGCGGCGGCCCTCGCCTCGCGCCCGACGGGCCAGATCCTGCCCTCGGAGGCGCCGCGTCTGTCGTACACGCGCCGTGTCCCGGTCGGTGTCGTGGGCGTGATCGCGCCCTTCAACGCGCCGCTGATCCTCTCGATCCGCTCGGTCGCCCCGGCGCTCGCGCTCGGCAACGGCGTCGTTCTGAAGCCGGACCCGCGCACGGCCGTGTGCGGCGGCCTCGCACTCGCGGCGGTGTTCGCCGAGGCGGGACTTCCGGACGGGCTGCTGCAGGTGCTGCCCGGCGGCCCCGAGGCCGGCCGGGCCCTGGTCGCCGACCCGCTGGTCCCGGTCATCTCCTTCACCGGCTCGACCGCCGCCGGACGCGCGGTCGGTGAGGCGGCCGGCCGTCATCTCAAGCGCGCGCACCTGGAGTTGGGCGGGAACTCCGCCCTGGTCGTCCTGGCGGACGCCGATCTCGACGCGGTCATCTCGACAGCGGCCTGGGGCTCGTTCTTCCATCAGGGCCAGATCTGCATGACGACCGGCCGCCACCTGGTCCACGCCTCGCTGTACGAGGAGTACGTCGAACGGCTCGCCGCCAAGGCCGACTCGCTGGCCGTCGGCGACCCGCACCGCGAACAGGTGCACCTCGGGCCCATCATCGACCAGGCCCAACTCGCCAAGATCCGGGGGCTGGTGGAGTCCAGTACGGCGAGCGGCGCGAAGCTGGCGGCGGGCGGCACGCACGACCGGCTCTTCTACCGGCCCACCGTGCTCGCCGGGGTCGACGACTCGACCCCGGCCTACGCCGAGGAGGTCTTCGGCCCGGTCGCGCCGGTGCGTTCCTTCAGCACCCTCGACGAGGCGGCGGCCCTCGCGTCCGCGGGACCCTACGGTCTCTCCCTGGGCATCGTCACCCGGGACACCGCACGCGGCCTGGACCTCGCCGAGCGCATCCCGACCGGTATCGCCCACATCAACGACCAGACCGTCAACGACGAGGCCGTCGCACCCTTCGGCGGTACCGCCGCCTCCGGCACCGGCGCCCGCTTCGGCGGCGAGGCCAATCTGGAGGCCTTCACCGACATACGGTGGACGACGGTGCGCGGGGACGTGGCGGCGTACCCGTTCTGACGGCTGACGGCTGACGGCTGACGGCTCCGACGTGTCCGGCTCCGGGCTCGGCCGTACGCCGTCCCGGCCTACTCGGTGCCGTCGGCCCGCTCGGTGCGCTTGGCCTGCTGGGCCGCGACCGACCTGTGCACCTCGTCCATGTCCCGCTTCCGGGCCTCCTCGATGACGGTGTCCAGGGCGGCGGCGGGCAGCGCGCCGGGCCGGGCGTAGATCGCGACCTGGTCGCGCACGATCATCAGGGTCGGGATCGACCGGATGTCGAAGGCCGCCGCCAGCTCCGGCTGCGCCTCCGTGTCGACCTTGGCGAAGACCAGGTCGGGGTTGGCCGCGGCGGCCTTCTCGTACACCGGGGCGAACTGACGGCACGGCCCGCACCACTCCGCCCAGAAGTCGATCAGGACGAACTCGTTGTCCGTGACCGTCTGGTCGAAGTTCTCCTTGGTGAGCTCGACGGTGCTGCTCATTCCATTTACCTCTTCCTCACGTCCGGGTCGTGCCGGTTCGCACAACGCCACCCGTCGGAGGCGTATTCCGCGCCCGTACCCGTGTGGCCACGGCGCACACCAGCAACCAGACTGGCCCCATGACGGAAACGGAATCCATCGCCTACGACGTCGTGGTGCTCGGTGCCGGACCCGTGGGGGAGAACGTCGCCGACCGCGCCCGCGCCGCCGGCCTCTCCACCGCGGTCGTGGAGAGTGAACTGGTCGGCGGCGAGTGCTCCTACTGGGCCTGCATGCCCAGCAAGGCACTCCTGCGCCCGGCCATCGCCCGCGCCGACGCCCGCAAGGTACCCGGCCTCTCCCAGGCGGTGCAGGGTCCCCTCGACGCCCCCGCGGTGCTCGCCCACCGCGACTACTACACCTCGAACTGGAAGGACGACGGCCAGCTCGCCTGGCTGGACGGCATCGGAGCCGACTTCTACCGCGGGCACGGCCGCCTCGGTGGATCGCGGACCGTGACGGTCGACGGACCCGACGGCGAGCGCCGTGTGCTGACCGCCCGGCACGCGGTCGCGGTCTGTACCGGCACCCGCGCCCTGCTCCCCGACCTGCCGGGGCTCGCCCAGGTCAAGCCGTGGACGAGCCGCGACGCCACCAGCGCGCACGCCGTGCCCGGACGGCTGATCGTGGTGGGCGGCGGTGTGGTCGCCGCCGAGATGGCCACGGCCTGGCAGGCGCTCGGCTCCCAGGTCACGCTCCTGGTCCGCGGCAAGGGCCTGCTGCCCCGCATGGAGCCCTTCGCCGGGGAGCTGGTGGCCGAGGCGCTGGCCGAGGCGGGCGCCGACGTACGCACCGGCACCTCCGTGACCGCCGTCTCGCGCGAGGGCTCGACCGTGGTCGCCCTCACGGACACCGGTGAGCGCGTCGAGGCCGACGAGATCCTCTTCGCCACCGGCCGCGCGCCCCGCACGGACGACCTGGGCCTCGACACCGTGGGCCTGGAGCCGGGCAAGTGGATCGAGGTCGACGACAGCCTCCGGGTCATCGGCAGCGAGTGGCTGTACGCGGTCGGCGACGTCAACCACCGCGCCCTGCTCACCCACCAGGGCAAGTACCAGGCCCGGATCGCGGGCGCCGCCATCGCGGCCCGTGCCGCCGGGGTACCGCTGCTGGAGTCGGACCCCTGGGGCGCGCACGCCGCGACCGCCGACCACGCGGCCGTCCCGCAGTGCGTCTTCACCGACCCCGAGGCGGCCGCCGTGGGTCTGTCCCTCGCGGAGGCGGAGCAGGCCGGTCACCGGGTGCGGGCGGTGGACGTCGACATGGCCTCGGTGGCCGGCGCCGGACTGTACGCGGACGGCTACCGAGGCAGGGCCCGCATGGTCGTCGATCTCGACCGCGAGATCGTCCTCGGCCTCACCCTGGTCGGCCCCGGAGTCGGCGAACTGATCCACTCGGCGACCGTCGCCGTCGTCGGCCAGGTGCCGATCGACCGTCTGTGGCACGCCGTCCCGTCCTACCCGACGGTCAGCGAGGTGTGGCTCAGGCTCCTGGAGGCGTACCGGGACGCGTGACGCGCGCGGCCACCCGGGCGACCGGCCTCGACCGGTCCCGTGTGGGGACGCAGGGGGCCACGCACGCCCCGCGTGCCACGCGACCCTGGGCGGCACACCGGGCGCCGCGTCGCGCGCCGCCCGGTGTGCCGTCGCATTCCCGGGTGTCAGGCCGGTGACACCAGCTCCCGGTACTCCTCGCTCCACAGGTCCTCGTCCGCGTCCGGGAGCAGCAGCACCCGGTCCGGGCGCAGGGCGTCGACGGCCCCCGCGTCGTGGGTGACCATGACGAGCGCACCCGGATACGTGGCCACCGCGGCGAGGACCTCGGCGCGGGAGGCCGGGTCGAGGTTGTTGGTGGGCTCGTCCAGGAGGAGCACGTTCGCTCCGGAGTGGACGAGCCCCGCCAGGGCGAGCCTGGTCTTCTCGCCTCCGGAGAGGACCCCGACCCGTTTGTCGGCGTCGTCGCCCGTGAACAGGAACGAGCCGAGCACCCGGCGCACCTCCCCGTCGGTGAGATGCGGCGCGGCGGCGGCCAGTTGGCCGCGGACCGTGCCGGCGGGGTCGAGCGTGTCGTGCTCCTGCGCGAAGTAGCCGAGGCGCAGCCCGTGCCCGCGCGTCACCCGCCCGCCGTCCGGACTGTCGTGACCGGCGAGCAGACGCAGCAGCGTGGTCTAAGGGCTTGCAGGGAAGCAACACCTTGATTCCCTGCAAGCCCTTAGCCCGAGCCGTTCGGGCCGAGGATCAGCAGACGGCTGCCCCGGTCGACGGCGAGGTCGACTCCGCCGAGGACCCGCAGATCGCCGTACGACTTGGTCAGGGCGACCGCGCCGAGCGGCGTGCGTCCGCACGGGCGGGTTCCGGCAGCCGGATCCGGGCCACCCGCTCCGTCTGCCGGACGGGTTCCAGTTCCGCGAGCAGGCGGTCGGCGCGGCGGGCCATGTTCTTCGCCGCCACCGCCGTCGACACACGCGCGCGCATCTTGTCGGCCTGCGTGTGCAGGCTCGCCGCCTCCGGTTTACCGTCCGGAGGTCCCGTCGAGCGCTCGCCGGGCAGGGCCTGGGCGTCGGCCCGGCGGTGCGAAGCCGAGCTGACGCCCGCCCGGGATGTCAGCCGGGCAGAGTGAAACCCAGAACCTCGGCGGCCCGCTCCGGCGTCGGCTGGGCCCAGAGTTCCGCCGTCGCCCGGTTCGAGGACAGCGAGCGAAGCTCCGCGTGGTCGAGATAGAGCGTGCCGTCCAAGTGGTCCGTCTCGTGCTGGACGATGCGCGCGGGCCAGCCGCTGAACACCTCGTCGATCGTGTGACCGTGCTCGTCCAGCGCCGTCAGCCGCACCTCGGCGTGCCGGGCCACCACGGCCTGCCAGCCCGGAACGCTCAGGCAGCCCTCGAAGAACGCGGCCCGCCCCGGACCGATCCCGACGTACGACGGATTGACCAGCACCCGGAACGGCTGCGGCACCCGCCCGCGTGCGACGCGCACCTCGTCCGACACCGGCGCCGGGTCCTCGACGACGGCGATCCGCAGCGGCACGCCGACCTGGGGCGCGGCGAGGCCGACTCCTGGTGCCGCGTGCATCGTGGCGCGCAGAGCGGCCACGAACCGGGCGAGCAGCGCCGGGTCCAGCTGCCCGTCGAACGGCTCCGCGCCCCGGCGCAACACCGGGTCACCGGCCGCGACGATCGGCAACGGCCCCTCATGGCCGAGGAGTTCCTCGACCAGGTCGCTCAGGGTGAAGCGCGGGGCACTGCGGTCACGTTCGGATGCCATCGCGCCAGGATGCCAAGCCGGATGGGGCCGATCGAAGCGGCGCAGGGCGAGTCCCGCGACTTTTCTTTTGTGATGCAGGCCACACACGGGCGCGGGAACTCGCCGCCCGCACGCCCCGACTACTGGACCGCCACCGGCGAAGGGAGCCCAGCTCCCGGACCCACGGCCCCTTTCCGCCCCCTGCCCGACCGGAGAACACCGCCGATGCCCACCACTCCCTCCCCGGCGACGGACGCGACCCCGCGGCCCGCCGCACCCGCACCGGCCAGAAGCGTCAGGTCCGTCCTGCGCCCGCTGATCCTGCGCCTGCACTTCTACGCGGGGGTGCTCGTCGCCCCGTTCCTGCTGGTGGCCGCCACTACCGGCCTGCTGTACGCCGCCTCGTTCCAGGCCGAGGAGATCGTGTACGCGCATGAACTGACCGTCCCCGCCGGTGACCACAAGCTGCCGCTGTCCGAGCAGGTCGAGGCGGCCCGCGCCGCTCACCCCGAGGGCGTGGTCTCGGCCGTCCGCCCGTCCCCGGAGGCGGACGCCACCACACGGGTCCTGCTCTCCGGCGTCCCGGGGGTCGACCCCGACCGCACCCTCGCGGTGTTCGTCGACCCGTACACGGCGAAGGTGCGCGGCTCGCTGGAGCAGTACGGCGCCACCGGGGCGCTGCCGCTGCGCGCCTGGCTGGACGGGCTGCACGGAAACCTCAGGCTGGGCGAGAGCGGCCGGCTGTACAGCGAACTCGCCGCGAGCTGGCTCTGGGTGATCGCGGGCGGAGGCCTCCTGCTGTGGTTCGGCCGCCGCCGGGACCGCCGCAAGGTGCGCGGAACCAGCGGCCGCCGCCGCATCCTCGGACTGCACGGCACGGTCGGCGTCTGGGCGGCCGCCGGGTTCGTCTTCCTCTCCGCGACGGGCCTGACCTGGTCGACGTACGCCGGGACCAACATCGACACCCTGCGGACCTCCCTCCATCAGGCCACCCCGTCGATCTCGGCGACGACCGTCGGCGACCACGCGGGCCACGGCGGTTCGGGAACCGGAACCGGCGCCGGGAAGGAGGCCCCGCAGCGCCTCGACACGATCCTCGCGGCCGCCCGCGCCAAGGGCCTCGGCGATCCCGTCGAGATCGTCCCGCCCGCCGACGCGTCCTCGGCGTACGTCGTGAAGCAGATCCAGCGCAGCTGGCCCGAGAAGCAGGACGCGGTGGCCGTGGACCCGGCGAGCGGCGAGGTCGTCGACGAACTCCGCTTCGCCGACTACCCGTTGCTCGCCAAACTGACCCGCTGGGGCATCGACGCCCACACCGGAACGCTTTTCGGCCTGGTCAATCAGATCGCCCTGATGGCGCTCGCGCTCTCGCTGATCCTGCTCGTCGTGTGGGGCTACCGCATGTGGTGGCTGCGCGGCCGTGCCTCGGCGTTCGGCCGGCCGATCCCGCGCGGAGCCTGGCAGCACGTGCCGCCGCAGATCGTGGTCCCGGCGCTCGCGGCCGTCGCCGTCCTCGGCTATTTCGTCCCGCTGCTCGGCATCCCGCTCGCCGCGTTCATCGCCGTCGACGTGCTCCTCGGAGAGATCGCGCACAGAAGGGGCGGGGGCACCGGGGCGGCGAGTCAGCGTGATCCGGCACGCGGCGATGCCGTTTCGGGCCCGGCCTGATGCGGCCCGGTCCGGTCCCGCCCGGTCCGGCCCGGTCCGGCCCCGCCCGGTCCTGACCCGGTTCGCGCTCGTCGCGGTGATGCCCGTTCAGGCCGGTCCGGCGTCATCGCGGTGACGCCCCTTGGGTCCGGCCGGTACTCGCTGGGGTGACGCCCCTTCGGCCCGGCCGGTACGCGCTGCGGTGACGCCCGTTGGGCCCGTCCCTCATCCGCCGCGGCACGCCCCCTCGGCCCCGCCCGCGCCCGCCGCCGGGCCCCCCGGCGCGCGGGAAGGCCGGTCACCGAGGTGACCGGCCTTCCCGGCAGGGTCCGAACCCGAACCTGGAATCGCCCGGGTCGATCCCGAACCCGGAACAGCCCGGGTCGGATCGGATCAGGCCCGTTCGTAGCCGTAGCCGTAGCCGTAGCCTTAGTCGAAGTCGCCCGCGAGCGCGGACGCGATCCGCAGGTGCGACGCCGCCTCGTCGGACCGGCCGAGGCGCTGGAGCGTGCGTCCCAGCATCAGCCGGGCGTAGTGCTCCACCGGGTCGAGCTCCACAAGCGCGCGCAACTCGGTTTCGGCGCGGCGCAGTTGGGCCGAGTGGTAATAGGAACGCGCCAGCAGCAGCCGGGGTCCGGTCTGCTCCGGCACCTCCTCGACCAGTCCGCCCAGCACCCGCGCCGCCGCGGCGTAGTCCTTGGCCTCGAAGAACAGCTGCGCCCGCTCCCAGCGCTCCGCGGCCGTCCCGTGGTCGTAGTACGTCATGTCCACCACTGACCTCCTTCGAGGGCCCACAACCGCGCTCGTTGGTTGAATATTCCACGAACTGTCGAGGTGGCCCAGGATGGCTCGGGTACCCAGAGGTGCCCCCGGGTGCCACGAGTGTCACCGGTGCCCCGGAGTGGTTACGCGTCGGCGAGTTCCGCGTTGGCCCGCTCCGTGACGAGGGCCAGCACGCGCCCGGCGGTCGCCAGATCCTCGGCCGGGATCCCCCCGTACACCCGGGCCGCGATCGCGTCGCCCGCGGTACGGATGGACTCGAACAGCTCCCGGCCGCTGTCCGTGAGGGACACCTGCTCGGGCGTCGGCTCCACCAGGAGCCCCCGTGCCGTCATCTCCTCGACGGTCCGCCGGGCCGCCGACTCCTCGATCTTCAGTCCGCCGGTCAGCCGGCCCACGACCCTGCCGCGCGCGACCGTCCCGCCGTTGTCGGACACGGCCCGCAGGGCCACGGACTGCTCGAAGGTGGTGCCGCTGCGGGCCAGTACGCGCTCCAGGGCGGCGCGGCTCGCGTAGTGGGCGAGGCCGATGGCCTGACCGTTGACGGGGGGAACAGGGGTGGTCATGACTACTCCTCGGGTGAAGCCTCTTCGGAATCGGAAGGGAGGGGAGCCTCGCCGGAACGCGGCTCGGCTCCGGTGTGCGGATCGAGCGTTACGTCGAGCAGGACGGCCACCTCGCGGCTGAACGCCCGTGTGCGCTCACCGCCGAGGCCGCCCAGTGGTTCGAGAAGCTGTTCGAGCAGGCCCTGGACCACGGTGATCGCGCGGCGGGTGATCTCGCGCCCGTCCTCGGTGAGGGACAGTCGCACCGCACGGGGGTCCGCCGGATCCCGGGTGCGGTCCAGGAGCCCGGCCGTCTCGAGGGAGCGGGCCAGCTTCGAGACGTAGAGCGGTTCGAGTCCGGTGTGGTCGGCGAGCCTGCGCTGACTGGGGTGATGCCCGTCCCGGTTCATGCTGTAGAGCGACGCGACCAGCGAGTACTGCGCGTGCGTCAGGCCCAGCGGGCCCACCGCCCGGTCGACCGCGACACGCCATTTCATCGACAGGCGCCAGACGAGGAAACCGGGCGTCGCGTACTCGGATACCGACTTCGCTGAACTCATGCAAGAAACAGTACATGGATATTATGTCCATGGCTACTATTTCCTCGAACGGCCCGCCGTGCGGAGTACGGACCTGGGGCCCGGGTCCTGGGCCGCCGCGCCGGTTCTGAGCCGAGAGCCCCTCGACGGGCGGATCGACGGCCTGACGAGAGACCCCCGACGGGGCTAGGTTGGGCGCCATGAGCAATCTTGATCGGGAGGCGGTTCCCGCCCCCTGTGGTGGCCGCGGGTTCGTGGTGGCCGAGCCGGTGCGCGAACTCCTCAGCCCCCGCCGGGTCAAGCTCGGCGAGTCCACCGAAGTCCGTCGTCTGCTGCCCAACCTGGGCCGGCGCATGGTCGGCGCGTGGTGCTTCGTCGATCACTACGGGCCCGACGACATCGCCGACGAGCCCGGCATGCAGGTTCCGCCGCACCCGCACATGGGCCTGCAGACCGTCAGCTGGCTGCACGAGGGTGAAGTGCTGCACCGCGACTCCACGGGCAGCCTCCAGACGATCCGCCCGCGCGAACTCGGCCTCATGACCTCGGGGCACGCCATCAGCCACTCCGAGGAGAGCCCCCGCGAGCACTCCCGCCTGCTGCACGGGGCGCAGCTCTGGGTCGCCCTGCCGGACAGTCACCGGCACACCGACCCGCGCTTCGAACACCATGCCGAACTGCCCGTCGTCACCGCCCCCGGCCTGCGCGCCACGCTTCTGCTGGGCGCGCTCGACGGCACGACCTCACCCGGTACGACGTACACGCCGATCGTCGGTGCCGACCTGGCCCTCGCGAGCGGCGCGGACGTACGCCTGCCGCTGGAGCCCGACTTCGAGTACGCCGTCCTCGTCATGTCCGGCGAGGCCCATGTCGACGGCGTACCGGTGGTCCCCGGCTCCATGCTCTACCTCGGCTGCGGCCGCACCGAGCTCCCGCTGCGCGCCACCTCGGACGCGGGCCTCATGCTTCTGGGCGGTGAGCCGTTCGAGGAGGAGCTGATCATGTGGTGGAACTTCATCGGACGGTCCAATCAGGATATCGCACAAGCGCGTTCTGACTGGATGACCGGTTCGAGATTCGGTGAAGTAAAGGGCTACGACGGGGGTCCCCTGGTAGCCCCCGAACTGCCCTCGGGGTCACTGAAACCCCGAGGGAGAGTGCGCTGACCTGCGTAGACGACTGGAGTGTGCGATTGCGGCCGTCTTCGGGTTGGCCCGGACCTCCTGGCCTTGCGTGAATGCTGTGGTGACGGCTGTCAGAAGTCTGGAGGCCGGTGGCGGGACGCCGCGCGTCTCCAGAGTTCGGCAAGGTGTGGGCATCTCTGGTAGTCCTTATGCTGACTCAATGCTGACTTTTCTGATGCATCGTCAGTGATTGGTGAATGACGGTTGGGTGGCCACGTAAGCGAGTTCGCGTCGGGCGACGGGGCTGCTTGTGCTTCCCATGACTGCGGGGCGCGTATGCGGACCGGACGTTGATCGGAAGCCTGTTGTCGAAGCCGCTGTGGCGATGGATGGCCAGGGGTCGGGTTGTGGGAAGTGCACAATCGTGCCTTGGTCGTCCTGCAAATATGGGCGACGCTGTGGGAGCGTAACTTCCTTCAGTGAGGGCGCACTTCGAGAGGGCGTTAAGTCCGTTTCTGGTAGCGGCCTCGTCCGGGTTGGGTGAGGAAGCCTTGGCGGGTGAGTCGTCCGAGGCGGCTGCGGGTGACGTTCATAGCCGGGTCGTCGGTGGGCATGCCGAGGAGTTCGTGCAGTTCTCGGACCCGGAATGCCTGGTCGGGGTGTTGGTTGAAGGCGTTCACGATGGCCTGGTAAGCGGTGGCCTGTTCGGGCGGATCGAGCTCGCCTCCGTCGCAGGGCGGCGCGATTTCGGCGATGACCTTTCGGGTGGTGGCCAGGTCCGTGAGGCGCGCTTCGGTCTCGGCGAACGCGCTGGTCAAGTCCTCTGTCTGGCAGCGGAGTTCGTCAGCCCGGCGGCTTCGTCATGGCGGGCCTGGAGATCGGTCAGGAGCTCGGTGATGTTCATGCGGCCGCTCGGAGGGTGTCGCGCCAGGCTGGGGTGGGTGTGGTGAGGCGGCGGGTCATGTTGGCGGTGGAGGCCCAGTGGACGCGTGAGGCGGAGGTGTCGGACCGGTGATCGTATTCACGCGCCAGGCGCCGGTGTGGCATCAGGGTGCCGTTGACCTGCTGGACCACCCACCGCTCGGGCTGCGGGACGAAGCCCTTGCTCTGGTCGGCGGGGTTGCGGCGGACGACCTCGACGGTGATGTCCGACAACGCGCCGTGGATGATGACCTCGTCCTTGAAGCCCTGGTTCACCAGGGCCTTCTCCAGACGCATCCAGCCCTGCTCGGCCGCCTGGTCGAGCAGGGCGGTGCCGGCGGCGTTGTCGTGGGCTGAGGCGGCCAGGACAACGACGCCGACGATCAGGCCCAACACGTCGGCGGCCAGTCCCCGCTTGCGCCCAGGTGTCCTTTTGTTCGCATCCAGTCCCGTCGTGGTCTTCGGGACTCTCGCGGCCGCGCGCACGGACCGGGTGTCGATGATCACGAGGGACGGGTCCTCCAATCGGCGGGCTTTCTCCCGTACCTGGCAGCGCAGGAGTTCCTGGATCTGCTGGTCGAGCCCGTCCTGGCGCCAGAGGGTGAAGTAGTAGAACACCGCCGACCAGGCGGGAAGATCGTGGGGCAGGTAGCGTCACTGACAGCCCGTCCGGTTCTGATAGAAGATCGCGTTGACGATCTCCCGGAGATCGCAGGATCCGGGGTCCCCGGTCGCCGAACGGCTCACCCGGCCCTGCTTCCAGGCCGTGATCATCGGCTCGATCAACGCCCAATGCTCATCCGGTAAGTCGCTCGGATACGGTCTTCGGCCCATGCCTGCATCCCGGCATGCACATGACTAACGGTTGGCTCGTACGGCGATGAGTACCACGATCGAGCGATCACGAATCGAGGAAGATCGGACTTACTGACTTCGGCTGATTAGGGTGGCGTTGGGTCGTCGAGGTCCAGGCCGGTTCCGGCTATGAAGCCGTCGAGGGTGTCGGGCCGGTACTGAAGGCGCTTGAGCCGGTTGCGGACGAGGGCCTCGAGTCGGTCGAGGGCGACGACGGCGAGGTTGGCCAGGCTGCGTTTGACGTGTACCCAGACCCACTCGACGGGGTTGAGGTCGGGTGAGCAGGCGGGCAGCAGGAACACCGTCAGCCATGCCCGCTCGGTGATCAGCTCGCACATGGCGTGGGAGACGTGGGTGTTCAGGCGGTCCCAGACCAGGACGATCGGGGCCTTGACGAGGTGGTGGGTGCCGTCGATCAGGGCGATGAAGTCGCGCTCGCCCATGCTGCGGCGTTTGCCCTTGCCGGCGGGGTGGGTGCGTAGGCGGTGGCAGAGTCGGGTGCGGGAGCCGGGTCGCATGGCGATCAGTCCGGCGACTGACAGGCGTCCCGAACGTCGCCCGTTGACCGTCACGACCGGGGTGCGGCCGCGTCGGCCCCAGGTACGTCCCTTGGGCGGCCGCCGGGTGAAGCCTGCCTCGTCCTCGAAGCAGAGGTACCCCCCCGCAGGCCGCCCGGGCTCTTTTACCTCCGCCCAGGTCGCCTCCTTCCAGACGGTGACGGCCTGCTCGTCGCGCTCGGCCACCCGTTGTGCGGGGACCTGCGGGCTGAAGCCGAGCCGGTGCATCAGCCTCGTCGCGCCCGAGACGCTGTAGGAGACGTGGAACTTCCTGCCGATCAGCGTGGCCACCCTCGCCGCGGTCCACACCTGGTCCTCCACCCAGCCGTGCGCGGCCGGACCCTGCTCCAGATACGCGGCGAGTTTCTCCAGACAGCGCGGGGACAGACGACACCGCGATCCGCTCGGGCCCCGGGAGGCCAGCGCCTCAACTCCGCTGTCCCGCCAGAGCTGGTGCCACTGGTAGGCCAACTTCCCGCTCACCCGCAGGCACCGTGCCACCTCCAACGCCTTGACGTCCTGCTCGAACAGCTCGGCCGCCTGCATCCGCACCGTCTCCCGGCGCCGACGTCCTACAGCGGTCAGCCCACCCCCCCATCCGCATATCTCACACACCCCGGGATACCGCCACCACATCGAGACAATCAGGCATTCCAGAACACTTCACCCTGACGAGCCGAAGTCAGTAACGCTACGAACTAGTGCCGTGTCAGGGAAGGTTCGCCCCGTCCTCCAACGGCACTTCGGCGGCAGTCAGCATCCGTACTGATCACTCGTTACGTCGATGTTGGCGGGGTCAGGCCCTCGCCGGCTGGCTGGTTGGTCGTTGCGTGGGTATCCGATGACGACGCAGCGCGCCTCCACATCAGGACGAACAGCAGAACAGTCACGACGCCGACGGTGTTGAGGATCGTGATCGATACCGTGACCAGCGGGTCGCCACCAAAGGGAAAGATCATCATCAGGAGCATCGGAGCGATGTTGCGTACCGCCGTGGTCACCTCGGCCGCATGCCTGATTCCCACGTCTTTAACTCGAAGACTGGAAACGAGAAGGTAGCCACACCCGAGGCCGATGAATGGGCCGGCAACGGCTGCGATGTAGCTCTCGGTGCCCCACTCCTCCACGAACTGGTTCCAATACGCAACCAGCGTGAAGTTGAGATTGAAGAGCAGACACAGAATTGCGACTCGGACAATCCAATGTGCCAATGGCGGCGTCAGGTCGGCCCACCAGACCCTGAAGCCGCACCCGAGAACCAGCGGCAGGAGAAAGAAGAGCAGCAGCGGCCAAGCAACATCCCAGACAGAGGTCTTGAGCTGCGCGTCAACCGCATCGATGGCGAGGGGCAACCCGATCGGGAGGGCGATAACGGTTCCGACGGTCAAGGCCACCAGCAGCGTGGTGGAGATGCCGACGTTCGCCTTGGCTAGTCCGGCGAGGAGGGGAGCGAAAGGCATTCCCGCACAGAGGGCTGCGACACAGAACCCGACCTTGATCTCTCCCGGAATGGACGAGGCGATCGTCAGCAAATAGCCGATGAACAGGAGCGGGATGATGACGAAGTTGATCACCAACGCCCACACGGCGACCTTCCAGTGGGCATAGGCCTCTGCCAGCAGCTTGCCGACCTCGATCCTGAGGCCCAACCCGAACGAGTTCAGTATCACGAAGAGCAACCCAAACCCGTTGATCAGGACGCTCTGAGTGGACTGGGTAGTCATATCGCTCCTTCTCGCGAGCAGACGATCCACCAGGTAAACGAGTACTCCTCAGCCGTGACCGCTACTGGCGCTGGACACCATCATGGATTACCAGTTGCTGCTGCGCTCACGGCTCGATCGCCATCACGGCGGGAGCAGGCAGGTTCGATTTGCGGGGTGCTGTGTAGCCGGACACGAGTCAGCGTCGACCTGCCGATCCGTCGCTTCTGCACCGATCACCGGTCGATGTCCTCGCCATCGAGCCGTCGTATCGGAGGTTCGCGGTCTGCGCTTGGTCTCACGCCGACGGAGCGCGGCCGGTAGCGCCACCTTGACCAGACGGGACGCTGCGCGTGGTCCAGTCGCTCCACTCACCGCCACTGTCGGCACGCCACAGCACTGCGGCCATGACCGGCTTCCGACTCGTGTCGACTTTCGCGACCCACAGGACGTCGACACCTGATCCCAGGTCCGGGGCCGGAGACGACGAAGTTCGTCGTCGGTGAGGGACTCGCTGGCGAAGAAGTCGGACCCATCCATCCAGACGAACAGATGACGTTCTTCAACATCGACCGCCCGAGCGAGCTTGGCCCGGTTCGGCTCGACCTCGGTCATCGCGGCAGCGACGACGACGTCGGGGTGCACCGCATCTGCGCCCCCCTTCGTCGACAGGGAGATGGCCGAGCGTGCTGGTGCAGGACAGAACGACACGCTCAGCACGCTGAGCGACACCAGGCGCTGCTCGGCAGGCGTCAGCGTCGAGTCACACCGATCCCATCGAACGTGCTCGATGTCGATTCCTTCGAGTGTGACTGAGATCGCCCGTGTCCGCCGACTGAAGGACCGGAGCGCAGCATCATGACCGCCACACCGCCACCGTCCAGCGCAGTCCCGCCCACGCTGGCCGGTCACCTGAAGCCCTGCTCCCCGAACGTCGCCTCCGCGACGAAGGCTCTCGCCTGCATCGCCGAACAGGGCTGGCAGCCGATCTCCCCGCACCCCGGCAGCGATGTCCTATGGCACGTGAAATGCCTCCTGCGCGGGTGGACCGGGATGCGCTTCTACAGCCACATTCACCGCGGTGACGATCCGGCCGTCCCCGGCGCGGGCCGCGGCTGCCATGGTGTGGTTGTCACCCCGGCAGCGAGTGCGAGCCATGTGCGCCACGGCCTGGATGAGTTCGTGATCGACGGAGTGGGTCTGCGTGGTCATCTTCTCTGCCTTCGTCAGGTGTCAGGCGACGTTGACCCGAGTGACGATGGCGTGCAAGCGAATATCGGCGGTGTGCTTGTTCCGCCAGATGATGTAGCGGCGGATCATGCTGCCCTGCTCCTTGTGGCTGGCGTGGTCGGTGCCGTCCAGCGCGAAGTACCGCAGGGCGGTGAACTGGGCCTCGATCCGGTTCAACCACGAGCTGTTGGTCGGCGTGTAGGCGAACTCGACGTTGTTGGCCCTGGCCCAGTCGCCGACCCGGGTGTCCTTCTTCGTGGTCAGGTGCGGGGAGAAGTTGTCGAGCACGATCGCGATGCGGATCTTGGGCGGGTAGAGGCTGCGGTCTTCTCGGCGTCGGTGGTGGTGAGCTTCCAGACCGATTTGATGTGGGTGTAGTCCTTGGCGTATGTGCACCAGAAGGCGTGGTTGGCGGGTTTCCAGTCGGCGGGGCCGCTGTCGGACTTGGAGGACTCTGAGGCGATGAGGAGTTGGGGGTCTTTGAGGTTGTTGCCGAAGGCTTTGCGTTGATCTGCGGTCCAGGTGTCGGCGCCGGAGCGCCAGGCCTCGGCGAGGAGGACCATGTGGTCGATGGTCGATGGTCGATGGTCGATGGTCGATGGTCGATGGTCGCCTGGGCGACGACGGTGACGGTGGTGTCGTCGTAGACGGAGTACCAGGAGCCGCTGGCGGGCTGGCAGCTGTTCGGATGGGCTTGGATGTTCTTGCCGTCGCGGGCGAGGACGTCCTGGTGGGTGGTGCAGCCGTCGACCGCGTCCACCAGCTCGGATCAGCGCCGGTCCCGGCGGTCTTCACGGCGGTCTCCACGGTCCTCGCGGCGGTCTTCGCGCCGGTCGCTGCGGCGATTGACCCCGTGGGCGACGACAGCCGCGGTGCCCGCGACAGCCGCTGTGCGAACGACGGGGCGGTCGATGACCCCGCGTCGTCCTCTGCGCATGGGTCCGAGAGGCATCTCATTCTCCTTCTTCGTCGGCTTCGATCGAGGCCAGGATGGCCTGGATCGGAATACGTCCGTTGGCGATGAGCTGGCCTCCCGCACGGCGGGCGGCGGATGCGAAGGGCCCCGCCCACACGTTCTCCCAGACCAGTACTCCGGCTGTCGTGCCGGGCTCCATGGCTGCGGCCAAATTGACCACGTCCTCTTCCGCGAGCAGACCGGCCAGCTGCGCCTCTGCGGCGCGCAGTTCACCCACGCTGTCCGGGGCATCGACCTCCATCACGTCGAGCTCGCCGTCTGCCCCCTTCGACAGGATGATCAGATCCAGGACCCGGATGGTCCCTGAAGTGACCAGCTTGTCGAGCTCTGCGGCCATCTCACCGGTGAAGTGAGAGGTTTCCGGCGGGAATTCGACGACGACGTAGTCGACCGGTCCCAGTTCGTCGGTGTCAGGAGATGTCATTTGTCTGCGTTCCGTTCTCTCGATGAGTACCAGTTCGAGGTCAAGGGCCTTTTCGGCAGCCAACAGCTCAGAGACCTCACTCCCGAAGGCGTCGCCGATGGTGCGGGCGGCCGGCTTCTCAAGCTGCTTCGGCCGGTACCCGTCCGGCGCGGATGGCATCGACCAGGGCGCGGTGGTCCTTCTCGTTCTGGTCCGCGTACAGCTCGGCGAACGTCACCAGTGCACGGTCGAAGGCGTCACCGCCGCCCAGGTACGCGGCGATCGCGATCCGGTCCCCGGACCGGGCGTGGGCGCGGGCGAGCGTGGCACCGCACAATTGGCCGAACAGGGCCATCCTCTTCGGAGGCATGTTCTCGGCCACGGCGATTCCTTTCCAGTCCCGCAACTGGCGTACGTAGAAGTCGCGCTGTTTACCGTCCATGCCCGTGAGGCGTTCCCAGCCCAGGAAAACGTCGCTGGTGGCCTGCATGAGCCGCTGGCCGGAGACGACGCGCTCGCCCTGGGTGCCGTATACGCTGCCGCCGACATAAGGCGCCAGAACCGACTCGTCGGCTTCCTTGGCCTGGAGGAACAGGGGGTCCTCGTCGTCCTTGCCGAGCAGCAGGATGATCCAGCAGCGGGTTCCCACGCTGCCCACACCGACCACCTTGCGGGCCACGTCGGTGAAGCGATAGCTCTCCAGCAGTGTCCGGCGGTCCGTCGACAGGGTCTGGCCGTAGCGCTCGATCAGCCGGCTGAGCTTCTTCTCCAGCTTGCCGCGTTCGGTGTCCGGCAGCAGATCATGGAGCCGCATCAGCAGCGGCGGATCGGGAGCGATCAAACGCCTGCCGTCGATGACGTGAGTGAGTTTGTCGAAGACCTGCAGCGTGTCATGAGCACGGGCCCGTTCCCGGGTCTTCTCCCAGCTGTCGCGCACTTTGGCGCTCAGCAACGGGGCGAACTGCTGCTGCAGTTCGTCGGCGTCGAAGCGGGCGTACCAGACCTCGAGATTGCCCATTCCGGCGAAGCTCCGCATGCGCTCGCGGTAGGACTGCACGGCGGCTCGCACCACCGACGCCCTCTCCTTGCCGCTGAACCCGTTCGCCCGGCCCGCGATGACGAGGCTGGACGACAGCCGTTTGACGTCCCATTCCCATGGTCCGGGCAGGGTCTCGTCGAAGTCGTTGATGTCGAACATCAGGCGGCGCTCCGGCGAGGCCAGCAACCGGAAGTTCAGCATGTGTGCGTCGCCGCAGCACTGCACCCTGATCCCGGTGTGGGGGGTCTCCGCGAGGTCCGCGGCCATGATGGCTGCGGCCCCGCGGTAGAAGCGGAACGGTGCTTCGCTCATCCTGGCGTAGCGGATCGGTACGAGGTCCGGCACTCGCGTCGCGGACTGCTTCTCGATGATGTCCACCGGGTCCTGGCGCTTGGACGAGGGCCTGAACTCGGCATGACTGGCCCGGGGTACGGTGGTACGGGCAGCCTTGCCGCGGGCGACCCGCTCCTGCGTGGTGAGGTGCCGCGTCTCCATGCCGGAGTGGTGGTTCTGGGTCATTGCAGACGCTCCACGATCTGGTCGTCGACGCGCAGCGCGTTGGTGGTCCGGCGGCCGCCGAGGTCGTGGATCGTCCAGCATGACCTCGAGCGGAATGACGCCGAGTTCGGCGTCCGACAGGGTCGCCGCCGTAGCGGATCGTTCCCATCTCCTACCGCACTGGATGAAATGGGCATATTTCACAATTCGCTTCAGCGTATCTTCGGACAGTACTCGCGGCCATTTGGGCGACTGGGCTACCAGGTCGATCCGGCCGTGTCCCGAATCCGCCGAGGCCAAGGCGGGACGGCCATGAGCTGGCCGTTCACTTGCCGCCGTCCGATTACGGCCCCGGACGGCGGCTCCGTCGAACAGTGCGCCGCCTAGGCTGCGGAAGGATTGACCGGCAGGGCCGGGAGCGGAAGGGCCGGACCGCTCAGCCGGTGAACGCGTCACGCTTGACCACGCACAGCGCCCAGATGATGAACGCGTACAGCGCAATCAGGGTGATCGACCACACCGGGTAGTACGGGATGGACAGGAAACTGGCGACAAGCAGCAGCCCGGCTATCCCCACCCCTACGACCCTCGCCCATACGGCCGCCGAGAAGAGGCCGATGCTCACCAGAACGGCCACCACTCCGAGGATCAGGTGGATCCAGCCCCAGCTGGTCAGGTCGAACTTGAAGACGTAGTTCGGGGTGGTGACGAAAACATCGTCGTCCGCGATCCCCATGATGCCCCGGAAGATGGCCAGAAAACCGGCGATGAAGAGCATCACTGCGGCGAAGGTCACCAGTCCGCCGGCGGCCGCCTTGGATGATTCCGATCGGTGGGGCGTAGTTGTGGTTGCCATGACGCATCCTCGATTCCCCTTGAGCCGCACTTTCGCAGCTCCTCTCATCCACCCTGCGTCGTTTGAGGGGGCGGGGCCATTCGGGCGAGTGAGGTGCTGTCGCCGGGGCGGAAGGGCCTGCTGCCCGGCGTGTCCTGGTCGAGGTCGGCGGGCAGCCCTTCGCCGACCTGCAGAAGGAGGCGACCGGCGCGTTCCGCACGGCGGTGGTTCTGCCGCAGCGCCGAAGAAGTCGACAATCCGCCATGAGGTCCGGCGGTTGGATCCGAAAGGCCCAACATGAGCAGTGGCGGCTGGACCGTTGTGGCAGTGGCGGGCGTCACCGCCTCGTACGCACTGGCTTCACGTCGGCTGTCCCCGACGCCGCTGTCGTCGGCGATCGTGTTCGTCGGCGCCGGGATCCTCATCGGCCCGGCCGTGCTGGACATCGTCCGCCTGGAGCACGACACCTCACCGATCACTGCACTCCTCGAAACCACTCTGACTCTCGTGCTGTTCACCGATGCCATGACCGTGCGCAGGCGGGACCTCGTGGCCAGGGGTTTCCTGCCAGGCCGTCTGCTGGGCATCGGGCTGCCGCTGAGCATCGGGGCGGGCTGGCTGCTCGCCTGGCCTTTGCTGTCGGGGCTGACGGTGTGGGAGCTCGCGCTCGTCGGCGCGATCCTCGCCCCCACGGACGCCAGCCTCGGAAAGACCGCGATCTCCAATCCCAAGGTCCTGGCGCTCGTGCGGCAAGGACTGAATGTGGAAAGCGGCCTGAACGACGACATGGTGCGGGTCCGTAAAGTTAACGGCCCTGTCTCACATTCGGTGGTGACGCAGAGTCGTGAGGAGTCGTTGGTATCCGTGTGAAGGATGTCAACGGGCTATTACAGATGGTGTTTTCAGGGCTGTCCCCGTTGGTCATCGAGGATGTGGTCGACGAGGGCGAGCGGGTCGTGGTGCGGGCACGGACTCCGCAGGACACTGCGGTCTGTCCGGTGTGCGGGGCGTCGTCGGGGCGGGTGCACGGCTATCACTGGCGGACGGTGGCCGACGTACCGGTCGACGGCCGGCGGGTGGTGGTCCGTGTGCGGGTGCGGCGTCTGGTGTGTCCCACCCGTGGCTGCCTGAACACCTTCCGCGAACAGGTGCCCGGAGTGCTGGACTGATACCAGCGGCGTACGACCCGCCTGACCAGGCAAGTCGAGGCCGTGGTCAAGGAGTTGGCGGGCCGGGCCGGGACGCGTTTACTGGTGATACTGGCAGTGAGCCTGTCGCGTCACACGGCCCTACGCGCCCTGCTGAGGATGCCGTTGCCCACCGGGCGGGTGCCCCGTGTGATCGGCGTCGACGACTTCGCTCTGCGTCGGCGCCACCGCTACGCCACTGTGATCATCGACGCCGAGACCCATGAACGGATCGATATGCTGCCCGACCGCACGGCCGACACCCTGGAAGCGTGGTTGTACGAGCATCCGGGCATCGAGGTCGTGTGCCGTGACGGCTCGGCGACCTATGCCGAGGCCATCCGCCTTGCCCTGCCTGACGCGGTGCAAGTCGGTGATCGCTGGCATTTATGGAAGAACCTGTGCGAAGCCGCCCTGAGCGAGGTGAAGGCACACAGTGCCTGCTGGGCTACCGTACTGGACGCGCCGATCTACGACGGGCCCCGTGCCCAGACCACCCTCGAACGCTGGCACCAGGTCCATGGCCTGCTCGGCCAGGGCGTGGGCCTGCTCGAATGCGCCCGCCGCCTGCAACTGGCCCTGAACACCATCAAACGATACGCCCGAGCAGACCGGCCCGAGCGCATGCTCCGCGTCCCCAAGTACCGTGCCAGCCTGGTCGATCCCTACCGCGAGCACCTGCGCAAACGTCGAACTGAAGACCCCGGCGTCCCCGTCCTGCACCTCTTCGAAGAGATCAAGGTCCTCGGCTTCACGGGCTGCCTGAACCTTCTGCACAAGTACATCAACCAAGGCCGCGCGGACGCCGACCGCAGCCATATCTCGCCACGTCGACTTGCCCGGATGCTGCTGACCAGGCCCGCCAACCTCAAGGCCGAGCAGCACGAGCTCCTGGCCAAGCTCACCGCCGCCTGCCCCGAGATGACCTAACTGGCCGCAGGCATCAGGGACTTCGCCCCGCTCCTTGCGCCACACACCGACAACCCCGATGCGCTCACGCGCTGGATCACCCAAGTCCGAACAGCCGATCTGCCCCACCTGCACACCTGCACACCTTCACCCGGGGCCTGGACCGGGACATCGACGCCGTGATCGCAGGTCTCACGCTTCCGTACAGCAACGGCCCAACCGAGGGTGTCAACACCAAGACCAAACGGATCGCGCGCCAGATGCACGGACGAGCAAGCTTCACCCTGCTCCGGCACCGCATCCTCCTCGGATAACAGCATGCTCCGTCACCACCGAATGTGAGACAGGGCGCAAGCCTCGGCTGGGCCGTTGGAGGGGCACTTCTGCCCGAATGGTCGAGTGTGACGGCCCGTGAGCCCGTGCGCGGGCTCACGGTCCAGGAGTGTTGTCCCTTGGTGCCGATGTTTCGGCAGACGATGGGAGAAGGCAGTGACCTCAGGCGTGGACACGGGTGGGCAGCTTGCGGCGTTGCCGTTGCTGCGGGGCCAGAAGGCTCTGGTGACCGGGGCGAACTCCGGTATCGGGCTGGCGACGGCGGTCGCTCTGGGCCGGGCGGGCGCCGACGTCGTCGTCAACTACGTCGCCGGACAGGAGGCCGCCGAGGACGTGGTCCGGCAGATCCAGGGCTTCGGTGTGCGGGCCTTCGCCCACGAGGCGGACGTGTCCGACGAGGCTCAGGTCGTCGGCATGTTCGCGCGCATGCTGGAGGAGTTCGGCACGATCGACATCCTGGTGGCCAACGCCGGCCTGCAACGGGACGCGTCGGTCACGGAGATGACCCTCGCGCAGTGGCACAAGGTCATCGACGTGAACCTCACCGGTCAGTTCCTGTGTGCCAGGGAGGCGACCAAGGAGTTCCTGCGGCGTGGTGTCGTGCCGGAGGTGTCCCGTTCCGCCGGGAAGATCGTCTGCATGAGTTCCGTGCACCAGATCATTCCGTGGTCCGGTCACCTGAACTACGCCGCGTCCAAGGGCGGTGTCCTGATGCTCATGCAGACGCTGGCACAGGAACTGGGCCCGCACGGGGTCCGGGTCAACGCGGTCGCGCCGGGTGCCATCAAGACCCCGATCAACCGCAGCGCCTGGGAGACCCCCGAGGCAGAGCAGGATCTCCTGCGGCTGATCCCCTACCGCCGGGTCGGTGATCCCGAGGACATCGCCCGCGCGGTGACGGTGCTGGCCTCCGACCTCATGGACTACGTGGTGGGCACGACCCTGTTCGTCGACGGCGGGATGACCCTCTTCCCCGGCTTCGCCACCGGAGGCTGACCACACTGTGGAAGACCACGTGATCCCTCGCCGGGTGGTGATCCTCGGCGGTGGCTTCGCCGGCCTGTTCGCCGTGCGGGCGCTGCGCAGCGCCCCGGTCGCGGTGACCCTGGTCGATCGCTGTGCCCACCACCTGTTCCAGCCGCTGCTGTACCAGTGCGCCTCCGGCATCCTCTCCGAAGGGCAGATCGCCCAGCCGCTGCGGGCCGTCCTGCGCCGCCACCCTCAGGTGCAGTGTCTACAGGCCACGGCCACCGACGTGGACGTGGCCCGGCGGATCGTCCACGCGCAGCGGCCGGACGGCGGCGGGCTGGAGCTGCCCTACGACGATCTCATCGTGGGCATCGGAGTACGGCAGTCGTACTTCGGACACGACGAGTTCGCACCTCACGCGCCCGGCATGAAGACGCTGGCGGACGCGCTGGCCGTGCGGACCAAGATCTACCAGGCCTTCGAGATGGCCGAGGCGAGCGAGGACCCGCAGGAGCGCGCGCAGTGGCTCACCTTCGCCCTGGTGGGCGGCGGCCCCACCGGGGTCGAGCTGGCCGGGCAGATCCGGGAGATCGCCGGCCACACACTCGATCGGGAGTTCTCGGCCATCGATCCGGGCCGCGCGCGGGTCCTGGTCTTCGACGGCTCGGACGGCGTACTCGGCGCCTTCGGCCCGGTACTGTCCCGCAAGGCCGCTCGCACACTGGACACCCTCGGTGTCGAGGTCCACCTGAACTCGATCGTCACCGCGGTCGACGACCGGGGCCTGACGGTGCGCCGCAAGAACGGCGACACGGACCGGGTGGAGGCGCGCACGGTGCTGTGGACAGCCGGAGTCGAGGCACCGCCCCTGGCGACGGCGCTCGCGCGGGCGACCGGCGCCGAGCAGGACCGGGCGGGACGCATCAAGGTCGAACCCGACCTCACCGTCACCGGATACCCGGAGATCCGGGTGGTCGGCGACCTGATGAGCCTGGACAAGCTGCCCGGACTCGCAGAGGTCGCGATGCAGAGCGGCGCCTACGCCGGCCGACGGATCCGCCACGACGTCGAGGGAAGGACTGGCAAGCCCCGTCCGTTCCGGTATCTGGACCTCGGCAGCGCGGCCTACATCTCGCGGGGCCGGGCCGTCGTGAAGATGGGCCGCTTCCACGCCTCGGGGCTGATCGGCTGGCTGATCTGGCTGTTCATCCACATCGTCTTCCTCACCGGGTTCCGCAGCAGGGTCGGCGCGCTGCTCAGCTGGGCGGTGGTCTTCGCCTCCGGATCGCGCCGCGAGCGCGCCTTCCCCGCAGCGGTCCCGCATTCCGCCGCCGCGCCCGTCCTCTCCCCGTCCGGTCCACCGGCCGACCCCGTCACCCGGCACGAACCACCGAGGCCCGCATGAACACCGCCGCACACTTCTTGGCGAACACACCCGCGCAACTGCTGCCCGCCCGGGAACTCATGGCCTTCACCCTGGCCTCCCACATCATGCTCGTGCCCTTCGGCGTCGCGCTGCCGTTCATCACGCTGGTCATGCACTACCGGGGCCTTCGGAAGAACGATCCGGTCGCCATGCTGCTGGCCCGTCGCTGGTCGGCCGTGATGGCCGTCCAGTTCGCCGTCGGCATCGTCACCGGCACCGTGCTCTCGCTGGAGTTCGGCCTGCTGTGGCCCGGCATGATGGGCCGCTGGGGCGACGTCTTCGGCCTCGGATTCGGCGTCGAGGCATGGGCGTTCTTCCTGGAGGCGATCCTGATCGCCATCTACCTCTACGGCTGGCGCCGGTTGAAGCCCCGTACGCACTTCTGGCTCGCCGTCCCGCTGCCACTGGCGGCCCTGATGGGCGCGTTCGGCATCATCGCCGCCAACTCCTGGATGAACACCCCGCAGGGCTTCACCCTCGACGCGAGCGGGAAGCCCGTGAACGTCGACGTCCGGCAGGCGATCTTCACGCCGATGTTCGGCCCGCAGTACTGGCACTTCGTGGTGGCGATGTTCCTGACCGCGGGCTACGTGGTGGCCGGCGTGTACGCGGTGGGGTGGCTGCGCGGCCGCCGTGACCGCTACCACCGCCTGGGATTCACCGTGCCGTTCACCGTCGCGGCGATCCTCACTCCCGTGCAGTTCGTACTGGGCGACAACATCGCCCGGCAGATCTTCCACAAGCAGCCGGTCAAGTTCGCCGCCGCCGAGCTGGTCTGGAAGACCGACACCCATGTGCCCGAGTACATGTTCGGGCGCCTCCAGGAGGACGGCAGCATCAAGGGCGGGCTCAAGATCCCCCAACTCGACTCCATCCTGGCCGGGTTCAGTCCCGACACTCAGGTGACGGGCCTCTCCTCGGTACCCGCCTCCGACCGGCCCACCGCCACCCAGGCCACCATCGTCCACTGGGCGTTCGACATCATGGCGCTCATCGGCAGTGTCCTGATCCTGCTCGCCCTCTGGTACGCCTGGTGCTGGTGGCGGAGTCGTGACCTGCCGAAGTCCCGCTGGTTCTTCCGTTGTGCCGCCGTCGCCGGGGTCGCCAGTGTGATCACGGTGGAGTGCGGCTGGATCACCACCGAGGTCGGCCGCCAGCCCTGGATCGTCTACCAGAACATGCGCGTCTCCGAAGCGGTCACCCCGACGGGCGCCGGCGCGCTGTGGACGATGTTCGGCATCATGGTCACGGTCTACGTGCTCGTCTTCGGGTCCTTCCTCGCCGTGCTGCTCAAGATGCGTACGCGCTGGCGCCTCGCCGACTCCGCCGGAGTGCCGGCCGAGGGCCCCGAGTCGCACACACCGTACGGCCCACGCCCGGAGCCGGCCGCCTCCACCGTCTCCGGTGACCGAGCGCCCGGGAGCGACCTGTGACCGCCACCGTCGTCGCCTGGGTCCTGCTCCTCGCGGTCGCCGCCTACGCCTGCGGCGGCGGCGTCGACTACGGCGCCGGGTTCTGGGACCTGCTGGCCGGCGGCGCCGATCGCGGCAGACGCCCCCGCTGGCTCATCGACCACGCCATGGCGCCGGTCTGGGAGGTCAACAACGTCTGGCTGATCTTCATCGTGGTCCTCATGTGGACGGGCTTCCCGGTCTTCTTCCAGACCGTGTTCACCGCCCTGTGGCTCCCGCTCGCGCTGGCGGCCGTCGGCATGGTCCTGCGCGGCGCCGGCTTCGCGCTGCGCAAACCCACCCACCGCCTCGCCGAACGCCGCATCTACGGCGCCATGTTCGCCGTCTCGTCACTGCTCACCCCGTTCTTCCTGGGCGCGGTCATCGGCGCGGTGGCCTCCGGACATGCCGCACCGGGCACCACCGCCTCGACGGACGTCTGGGCCCACACCACCTCGGTCATGGCGGGCCTGATCACCGTCGCCGCCACCGCCTTCCTCGGCGCGGTGTTCCTCACCGCGGACGCCCGCCGCTTCGAGGCCCACGACCTCGTCGGCTACTTCCGGCTGCGCTCCTGGATCGCCGCCGCCGCACTGCTGATCCTCGGAGTGATCGGGCTGACGGTGACCGACTCGCACGCGAGCTATGTTCACCACGGGCTCACCCACGGCGTCGGGCTCGCTCTCGTCATCGCCGCTGCGGTGGCCCTGGCGGTCACGGCCTGGCTGGTCGCCGGCCCGGCCGCCGGCTGGGCACGGTACAGCTCGGTGGCCGTGGTGGCGCTGCTGGTGGCCGCCTGGGGGTTCGCCCAACGGCCCTACCTGGTGCCCACCTCGCTGACCGTCCAGCAGGGCGCGGGGGCGAGCGCGACGATGCAGTGGATGATCATCGTCGCGGTCGTCGCCCTCGTGTTCATCGGCCCCGCCCTGGTCGTGCTGTACCGCCTCGACACCCACGGCGTTCTGCAGTCCGTCCCCGAAGAGGACGGTGCCGAATGAGCGGGGACAGCGGCCGACGATGACGACGGTCCTGGTCCGCGCCACGGTGCCCGCGACGGCCGGGAGCCCCGCCCACGCACGGCAGCGGATCCTCCACCGTGGCGCCGGCCTTCGAACTCGCCGTCGGCGCGGGACTGATCGCCCACGGCGGCGGGCGGTACCCGGCTCTGCACGAGCATCCGCCGACTCGTGGGGCAGGACGGCACACACGGAGGGGATGACATGACAGAGACCCAGATTCTGCTCGGCATCGGCCTGATCGTGGCCCTCGCCGTCGGCTCACAGCTGGTCGCGAGCCTCCTGCGCGTCCCCGCGATCCTTCTCCTGCTGCCGGCCGGATTCGTCGCAGGCGTGCTGACCGACGACGTCAACCCCGAGAAACTGCTCGGCCCCGCGTTCTCCCCGCTGGTATCGCTGGCCGTCGCGGTCATCCTCTACGACGCCGGACTCGGACTCGACCTTCGCCACCTGAAGGGCCACACCCGCACGGTCGTGGTCAGGCTGGTCTGGCTAGGCGCCCTGGTCACCTGCGTGTCGGCGACCCTGCTCGCCGTCCCCATCATCGGCATGTCGCTGCGAGCCGCCGTGATGCTGGGCGCGATCCTCATCGTCAGCGGCCCGACCGTCGTTGGGCCACTGCTCAACTTCGTCCGGCCGACCGAACGGCTGCAGCGCGTCCTCGTCTGGGAAGGCTCCCTGATCGACCCCCTCGGCGGCATCCTCGGGGCGTTCATCTTCCACGGTGTCCTGGCCGTCGGACAGCACGGCGTCGGCAGCCAGCTCGGCAAGTTCAGTGGCAGCGCCGTGATCGGGCTGGCCGGCGGAGCGGCCGGAGCGGCTCTGCTCTGGCTGGTGCTGCGTCACCTCACACTCGACGAGGTACTCGGCACGACGGTGCAGCTCGCCGCCGTGGTGGCGGTGGCAGCGGTCTGCGACGCCTTCCGGGACGACACGGGCCTCATCGCCGCCGTCGTCATGGGAATGGCGGTGGCCAACCTGCCCGGGCTGCACATCCCCGCCCGCCGGCCCTTCTTCGAGACGCTGGTCTCGCTGATCATCGGCCTGCTGTTCATCTCGATCTCGGCCACCGTCACCCCGCAGTCCCTGCACCACGTGGCGCTGCCGACCCTCGGCCTCGTCGCCGCCCTCGTCCTGGTGGTCAGACCCCTGGTGGCGCTGCTCTCCACCGCCCGCACCGACGTCCCGTACCCGGAACGCTGGTTCATCGGATGGATGGCCCCCCGCGGCATCGTCGCCGCGGCCACCGCCTCCACCTTCTCGGTCTCCCTCGTCCAGGCCGGTGTCGACGGCGCGCAGAAGATCCTGCCGGCCACCTTCGTGGTGATCGTCGCCACTGTCATGGTGTACGGCCTGACAGCGCTTCCGGTGGCACGGTGGCTCGACGTCCGCCGCTCCGCCCGGTCGAGGCCACTGCTCGTCGGCGGCGACCCGTGGGTGGTCGAACTGGGGCGGGCCCTGCGCTCGGCGGGCCTGGACGTGCTCATGTGGGCCGGCCTCGACCGCCAGCGCCGGACCATCACGGACGCCGGTCTCGACCTGGCCCCCGGCGGACTCCTCGCCGCCGCCACCGGCGCCAGGGCCGAACTGGAAGGCATCACGGACGTCCTGCTGCTCACCGACGAGGACGACTTCAACGCTCTGGCGTTCATGACACTCAAAGAGACGGTGGAGGGGCCCGTCCACCGGCTCGCGCCGCCCACGCGCAGCCACGGCGTGGTGGCCCCGTACACAGGGAGCGAGCCGCTCTTCGGGGACGGTCTGCACCGGCCCGAACTGGCCCACCGGTACGCGGACGGCGCCCACATCGTCACCTACCCGGTCGACGGGGGCATCCCGGCCGGGTACGCCATGCTGTTCCTGGTCCGCCCGGACGGACAGCTCGTCGCCGCCACGGAGAGCAGCCTGCCGACGCCGGCCGCGGGTGACATCGCCATCCTGCTGACACCTCCGGCCAAGTCCTCGCCGTAGTCGCCTGTGGGGCCGCCTGCCCGTGCGTGGCCACGCACGGGCAGGCGGCGGCCCCGTGTGGTGCGCTCCGGCGATCGACCGGAGGTGGTCGTGCCGATTTTCAGCGAATCCGTTCGGTGATGTGGTCGCCGACGCGCAGGGCGTTGGCGATGGCGGTGAGGGACGGGTTCACGGCGCCGATGCTCGGGAAGAAGCTGGTGTCGACGACGTAGAGGTTGTCGAGGTCGTGGGCCTTGCAGTTCATGTCGAGCGCGGAGGTCTGCGGGTCGGTGCCGAACCGGACGGTGCCGGCCTGGTGGGCGGTGGCGCCGATCGGCATGCCTTTGTGCAGGTAGAGGCTGTGCGGCAGCAGGTGGTGCGGGTGCATGCCGAGTTTGCCGAGCATGCCCCGCAGCTTGTGCTGCAGCCGCTTCAGCCCTTCGATGTTGTTCTTCTCGTCCAGGGCGAGGTGGATGTCGCCGTTGCTGTCCAGGGTGACGCGGTTGTCCGGCTGGGGGAGGTCCTCGCCGCACAGCCAGAAGTCCACGGCATGGTGGGCGAGCACCTCGAACGGCATGTCCGGTGAGGCGAGTCCGGCCCACCGCGGCGCCTCGCCCTTGATCTGGTCGGAGTCCGACTTGCCCAGCATCTGGATGCCGCCGAGCGGGAACTCCCAGTCGTCCGCGCCCAGATACCAGTCGTTCAGGGCGAGGGTCTTCTGGAACTGCGTGTCGTTCGGCTCCTTCGAAACCGCCATCAGGGCCAGGTTGTTGTGCCGCATGTAGTGGCGGCCGACCGTGTCGGAACTGTTGGCCAGGCCGTTCGGGTGCCGGTCGTTCGCCGAACGCAGCAGCAGCGCGGCGGAGTTCACCGCTCCGCAGGCGACCACCACGATGTCGCCGTGGAAGCGTGCCTCGGAGCCGTCCTCCAGCTCGGCGACCACGCCGGTGACCGCGCGTCCGGTGTCGTCGGTCTCCAGCTTGCGGACGTTGGCGCCGGTGACCATCCGGACGTTGTCGTGCTCCAGCGCGGGCTCGACGCAGATGACCTGGGCGTCGGCCTTGCCCTGCACCAGGCAAGGGAATCCGTCGACCCGGTTGCAGCGGATGCACACACTGCCATGGGTCGCACCGCCGTTGGCGTCCTGCGTGAGGTTGACGCCGATGGGCAGGTGGAAGGGGTGCAGGCCGTGCTTCTCCAGGTCGTCGCTGAGCTGCTGGATCCGCGGTTCATGCCGCACGGGCGGATGGGCGTACTGGGCGCTGACCGGCCCCTCGCCCGGATCCTCGCCGTGCTGCCCGTGCACGAGATAGAGGTGCTCGGCCTGCGTGTAATACGGCTCCAGATCCTCGTAACGGATCGGCCAGGCCGGGGAGATGCCGCCGTGGTGGCGCAACTCGCCGAAGTCCTCGGGGCGCAGACGGAACAGTGCGGCGCCGTAGAACTTGGTGTTGCCGCCGACGTAGTAGTTGACCTCGGGCGGGAACTGCTCACCGTGTTTGTCGTACCAGAATTCCGGTGCGCGGTATTTGCCCTTCACGAAGACCGCGGTGGACTCCCAGTTGTCCCGCTCGCGCGGCAGGTATCCGCCACGTTCGAGAATGAGGACGCGTTTGCCGGTGGGAGCGAGGCGGTGGGCGAGGGTGCCGCCGCCTGCTCCGGTGCCGATGATGATGACGTCGTAGTGCTGGTCGTCGGCCATGTCGGCCACCTCGGTGTCGTCGGGGCAAGGTCGCTGCCGGGTTGATGGATCGGGGGTCAGAGGACCGCGATGGGGTTCACGGGGGAACCGGTGGCCTCGGGTAGACGCAGGGGCGCGATGACGCAGAGGAACGACCAGCGGCCCTCCTGCTCGCACAGGGGCACCAGGTCCTCGAACTGGAGGTAGTCGAGGAGGTGGAGCCCGAGCGCGTGGATGCCCAGCACGTGCACGGGGAAGTCCACGCCGTCGGTGACGCTCGGGGCGGTGTCGTTGTTGCCGTCGCCGCCGAGGACGGCCACCCGGCGCTCGGCGAGGAACTCCATCGCGGCCGGGTGCAGCCCGGCGCGGGTGCGCGCGGCGTCCCAGGGGCCGCTCACCGTCCGCCGGCGGCGATGACCGACCCGGACGAACAGCAGGTCGCCCTCACCGACCCGGACGCCCTGGTCCCGCTCGCAGGCCCGCAGGTCGTCGGCGGTGACATGGTCACCGGGTTCGAGCCAGGGGACACCGCGCAGCCGCGGGACGTCCAGCAGGACACCCCGGCCGACGATGCCGTCGTGGACCAGCTCGACGGAGAGTGCCGTGGCGCCCTCCGCGGTGACGGTGGACGCGGGGACCCCGCCGTGCAGGGTGCCGTCGTAGACCACATGGCAGAGCGCGTCGAGATGGCTGTCGGCGTCGCCGTGCACGTTCATGCCGAAGTGGTCGGTGGCGAAGTGCAGCCCGTGGGCGTGCTCCTCGTCCTCGGGCGGCCCGGTCAGCCTGTGGGCGGCGGGGTGCGGGTTGTCGGGGGTGGCGCGGGTTTCGACGGGCGCCGCCATCGTCACCGTCCGGCCCAGGCGGACCTCGCGCGCCGCAGCGACGACGCGCTCCGGTGTGATGCCGGCCAGTGCACCCCGGGCGTCGCCCGTCCCCAGGTGCACAAGGCGCCCGTAGAGCTCCTTGAAATCGTCCTGGCTCTGGCGCGGTCGAGGATGCCGCTGATGGTGTGCGGGCATGAACATCGCTCCTGGGGCCGGTCAGCCACGCTGCTGGTCGAGGGCCTCGTCCAGGGTGCTCGCGGCCATGATGAGCGACAGGTGGGTGAACGCCTGCGGGAAGTTGCCGAGTTGCTCACCGCTGGGGCCGACCTCCTCGGCGAAGAGGCCGACGTGGTTGGCGTAGGTGTGCATCTTCTCGAACGTGTACCGGGCGGGCCGCAACCGGCCGGCCCGCGCGAGTGCGTCGACGTAGAGGAAGGTACAGAGGCTGAAGGTGCCCTCGGAGCCGCGCAGTCCGTCGGGCGAGGCGGCCGGGTCGTACCGGTAGACCAGGCTGTCGGACACCAGAGTGCGGTCCATCGCGTCCAGGGTGGACAGCCAGGACGGATCCTGCGCGGCGATGAATCCGACCCGGGGCATCAGCAGCAGCGAGGCGTCCAGGACGGCGTCATCGCCGTAGTGCTGGACGTACGCCTGGGCCTTCTCGCTCCAGCCCTGTTCCATGACCTGCAGCAGGATGGCGTCGCGGGCCTTCGTCCAGCGCTCGGTGTCGGCCGGCCGTCTGAACTCGGCAGCCAGTTGGAGGCCGCGGTCGAAGGCGGCCCAGCACATGACCCGGCTGTAGGTGAAGTCCTGGCGGCCGCCGCGGGTCTCCCAGATGCCCTCGTCGGGACGGTCCCAGGAGTCGGCCAGCCAGTCCAGCGTCCGGGAGAGCACCTTCCAGCCGCGGTAGCCGGCCTGGCGGGCGATCTCGCGGCCCTCTGACAGCGCGTAGAGGGCTTCGCCGTAGATGTCGAGCTGCAGTTGGTCGGCGGCCGCGTTCCCCAGGCGTACGGGTGCGGACCCGCGGTAGCCCTCCAGGTGGCCGAGGATCTCTTCGCTCAGGATGGGTTGTCCGTCGACCCGGTACATGATCTGCAGCGGTTCGCCGTCCTTGCCCGCGGACTCGCGCAGCCGGTCTCCCAGCCAGTGGGTGAAGTCGGTGGCCTCCTCGACGAAACCCAGGTCGAGCAGAGCGCGTACGGACAGCGAACCGTCGCGGACCCAGGTGTAGCGGTAGTCCCAGTTCCGTTCGCCGCCGACCTGTTCGGGCAGGCCCATGGTGGCCGCGGCGACGGGCGCGCCGGTGGGGGCGTAGGTGAGCAGTTTGAGGGTGATGGCGGAACGGTTGACCATGTCCGGCCAGCGGCCGCGGTAGTTGGAGCCACGCACCCATTTCTGCCAGAAGTCGGCGGCATCCCAGAGTCCTTGGGTGATCCCGTCGACGGTGGGAGGCGGCGGGGCCTGTCCGTCGGCGTCGCAGACGGTCAGGACGACCGCCGCCATTTCGCCGACGTTCAGCGTCACGGAGCCCCGCATGTCGTCGCCGTCACGCTCCGTCGGGAAGGTGCTCTGGAGGTACGCACAGGTACCCGGCGCCCGGAAGACCGCGCCCTCGGGGCGCACGTCGAGGTCGTGCGTGGCCCGGCCGTAGTCGAAGCGCGGGCGGCACTCCATGTCGAAGCGCACGGTGCCGCGCACCGCGCGCACAGCTCGGATCAAGGTGTGCCGGTCGGTCGGGGTGCGGCTGGTGTTCGGCGGCATCCAGTCGATCACCTCGCCCACGCCGTCGGGGGACATGAAGCGGGTGACGAGGACGGCGGTGTCCGGGTAGTACAGCTGCTTGCAGCTGGCCTCCGGATCCGCCGAGGCGATCCGGAAGTAGCCGCCGCGATCATGGTCGAGCAGCGCGGCGAAGATGCTCGGAGAGTCGAAACGGGGCGCCGCGAACCAGTCGACGACGCCCCGCGAGGTCACCAGCGCGGCGGTCTGCAGGTCGCCTATGAGGCCGTGCTCGGCGATGGGCGCATAGCGATCCATGAGTATCCCCAGGTCAGAGAAGTCCTTGGGATTCACTATCGGCCAGGTGCACTGGACACGCCTGTTGTGTGAGGCCAACCGAACGAGTCTTCTCGGAAACCGCGGACGGTCGGCGACGTAGCGCGCGGCGTTGCCGTGGATGACCGGTCCGCGTGAGGGATCCTGCACAGACCGGCAGCGCGCCGTGACACCGGAGCTCGTGGAGGTTCAGGATTGGACATGATCCATGTCCGCGCGGTGAGCCCGCCGGACCTCACCCACCAGGTCGTCGACTTCCTCTCCGGCGACCCCTCGGTCCTGAACCTGATCGTGCAGCGCGCTGCCGCGCACAACCCGGACGGCGACGGCATCGTCTGCGACGTGCTGACCGGCGCCGCGAACGACGTCCTGCGGGCCCTGCGTGCTCTGCACCTGGACAGCCGGGGCTCCATCGTCATCGAGCCGGTGGACATGGCCTTCGTCGGCGGGGGCACCGCGGCCGCACAGGAACTCGGGCCACTCACCCACGCACCCGTCTGGGATCAGGTCGAGGCAAGGATCCGAGCCCAGGGGTCGTACGCGCCGAGCTTCTACCTCTACCTCGTCATCGCCGGTCTCCTCGGTGCGGTCGGGATCGTCACCAACTCACAGATCCTGATCGTCGCGGCCATGGTGGTCGGTCCCGAGTACGGGGCGATCGTCAGCATCGCGCTCGGCATCGACCGGCACAACGGGCCACGCATCCGCCAGGGACTGCGCGCGCTGCTCGTGGGCTTCCTTTTGGCCATCGTCGTCACCTACCTCTTCGCCCTGCTGATCCGCGCGTGCGACTTCGAGTCGAAAGCGTTCAGCCTGGGCTTCCGGCCGGTTTCCAACCTGATTGACACACCCAACTTCTTCTCGTTCGCCGTCGCAGGCCTGGCCGGGATCGTCGGCGTGGTCTCGCTCACCGAAGCCAAGACCAGCGCGCTGCTGGGTGTGTTCATCTCCGTCACGACCATTCCGGCCGCCGCCGACATCGCGGTCTCCGCCGCCTTCGGCAGTGGGAGCGAGGCCTGGGGCTCGTTCGTTCAGTTGCTGGTCAACATCGTCGTGCTGATCGTCGTCGGTACCGCCACGCTCCGCTGCCAGCGGGCGGTCTGGCGCCGGGTGGCCCTTCGCCACGAACGGACGAGCAAGTCGTGACGCCGCTGCTGCACCGGCGTCCTGCCGACAGCTGCGCTCTTCCGCCTTTGCTGTGCTTCCTGGGCTGGGTCCGAGGATTGCGCAGCGTGAGTGTGCCGTCCGCGACGCATGGCCTCACAATGATCTGGTATGAGGCTTATCTACTGGATCGGAGGCATCCGTGAAGGACCTCGAATTCGAGCACAAGCGGTCACTGTCACGCCTTGAAGCCGCCGATCAGCTCGCGGCACTCTCGGCCGCCCTGCGCCATGGCGGCCGCGCCGAACTACAGCTCGGCCCCGGCAAACTGAGCGTGCACATCCCCGACGAGCTGCAGAGCGAAGTCGAGGTGGAGATGGGAGACGAGCAGATCGAGCTGGAGATCGAGCTCAAGTGGTCGACAGCGCAGCCTGACGAGGCAAAGACATAGCAGACAGCACTGTGCCGGCACGCCCCGGCGAGCGGGGAAAGCACACGAGCCGGTACAGGTCCTGCCGTGAAGAGGCGCGGACAGTCGGTCGCATTGCACGTTGGCCCGTAGATCCGGACGTGGGCACGAGAGTGATCGTGTCCAGAACTCCTCAAGGTACGCCGTTGTCGTGTATCCCAGGCCCGCCCCGAGGTCCTGAGCACGGCTCCCACTCGGGAAGAGATTGGATCGCCATATGGCCAAGAGTGACGATGAGGCTCTTTTCGGTAACCGGTTCCTGACCGTGCCCGCCCCCGCGGACCACTTCCCCGAGGAGGGCATGGCCGCGACGGATGCGATGAGGCTCGTGGACGTGGATCTCGCCATGGAAGGCGACCCGCAGCGCAACCTCGCCACGTTCGTCACCACATGGATGGAGCCGGAGGCGCAGCGGCTGATCGCCGAGAACCTCCACCGCAACTTCATCGACCACGCGGAGTACCCCATCTCCGCCGAGATCGAGCAGCGCTGCGTGCGCATGCTCGCCGACCTCTTCCACGCGCCGGGCCCGACGGCCGGATGCCGGACGCAGGGATCGTCCGAGGCGATCATGCTCGGCGCGCTGTCGCTGAAGTGGAAGTGGCGCGAGCGCCGTCAGGCGGCCGGCCTGTCCACCGACCGGCCCAACCTGATCTTCGGGGGAGACGTCCACGTCGTATGGGAGAAGTTCTGCCGGTACTTCGACGTCGAGCCGCGGATCGTGCCGCTCGCCGAGGGCAAGTACACGATCGGCCCGGAGGACGTGGAGCCCCACCTCGACGAGAACACGATCGGTGTCGTCGCCGTCCTGGGCACCACGTTCACCGGCCACAAGGACGACGTCGTCGGGATCGACAAGCTCCTGCGGGACGTCCGCAAGAAGCGGGACCTCGACATCCCGATCCACGTCGACGGCGCCAGCGGCGCGTTCGTGTGGCCCTTCCTCTATCCGGACTCGAAATGGGACTTCCGGCTGGAGCAGGTCCGGTCCATCAACGTCTCGGGACACAAGTACGGCCTGGTCTACCCCGGCATCGGATGGCTGGTCTTCCGCGAGGAGTCCGACCTGGCCAAGGACCTCGTGTTCTACGAGAACTACCTGGGCAAGACCGACGCGACGTTCACGCTGAACTTCTCCACCGGCGCGTCGATGGTGCTCGCGCAGTACTACAACTTCGTACGGCTGGGCCGTCAGGGCTACACCTACGTCATGAAGATGATGCAGCAGAACGCCCGCGCCCTGGCGGACAACCTGCGCGACAGCGGCCGCTTCGAAGTGATCGGGAGCGACCTCGAACAACTGCCGCTGGTCGCCTTCCGCCTCGCCGGCGAGCACGCCTACGACGAGTCCGACATCGCCTGGCAACTCTCGGCCGAGCGGGGCTGGATGGTGCCGGCGTACACGCTCCCGCCCAACGCGGAGCGGGTGAAGATCATGCGCGCCTTGGTCAAGGAGACCATGAGCCGCGAGCAGATCGACCGTCTGAGCCAGGACATCGCCGACGCGTGCCGCACGCTGGACGACAAGGGCGCGGTCCACGGCAACGAGCGGACCCAGGTCAAGCGCGGCACCGGCTACTAGCCGCTATGCACCCCCGGCGACCGGCACCCGCAGGGTGCGGGCGAGGAAGTCGCTCCCTGCCAGCGAGAAGTGATGGCCCAAGCCGGGCCCGGGAGGGGCAGGCCGACTGGCTGTCTCTGGACGGCTGGCAGCACAGCTGCCGCCACATCGAAGATGCGCGGCTTCCTCGTGATGGGCACGACCACGCTCCGACTCCGGCTGGAGAACTGGCGCCGGGGCAGTGGTCGACGAGAACACGCCGGCCTTCGGTGAGACGCGCGCTCCAACGAGATGGACTGGGCCGTCGGAACGACATTGGGTGAATCGCCGGGCGGTCACGGCAGGACGCACTCGCTACGCCGCGGCGCAGTGGTAGGAACTGCTTGAGGCCTGTTGACCGACGTGACCGGACGGCTTCCGACGCTGAGGAGACGATGAGTATGTCGGCCACCCCCGTCGGGCCGTCGGCCGCGACGCCACCGGATCCGTTCGCCCTGGTCCGCAGTCGCCGGTACGCGGTCCTGCTGGTCATGACAGCGCTTCTCGGCATCCCGATCTCCGCAGTGGCCTTCGGGTTCCTCGCGCTCGTCTCCGAGCTTCAATCGCTGACCTACACCGACCTGCCCCACGGCCTGGGCTTTGACGAAACGCCCTCGTGGTGGCCGATCCCGCTCCTGACCCTGGCCGGACTGCTGGTGGCGATGACCATCCGCTACCTGCCGGGGGAGGGCGGGCACAAGCCGGCCGAGGGCCTTGTCGCCAAGGGAGCGCCGTCGGCGGCGGAGTTGCCCGGCATCGCACTCGCGGCGGTGGCGTCGCTGGGAATGGGCGTGGTGCTCGGGCCCGAGGCGCCGCTGATCGCGCTCGGTGGCGGCCTCGCGGTGTACGCCGTCAGGTCGGTGAAGCGTGACATCCAGCCGAGCGCGAGCGCCGTGCTGGGGGCCGCGGGGAGTTTCGCGGCCGTCAGTACACTGCTCGGCTCCCCTCTGCTCGGCGCGTTCCTCCTGATGGAGGCGGCGGGCCTCGGTGGCGTGATGATGGGCGTCGTCCTGGTGCCGGGCCTGCTCGCGGCCGGTGTCGGCGCACTGATCTTCACCGGACTCGGGTCGTGGACCGGGCTGGGCACTTACTCCCTGGTGATTCACCAAGTGCCGCACGCCGACCGCCCCGACATCGCCGGGTTCGGCTGGGCACTCGCCATCGGAGTGGCCGCCGCCCTGCTCGGGACGGCCATCCGCCGGACGGCACTCTTCCTGCAACCACGGGTCGAGCGCCGGCGAGTGGCGGCCACCGCGTTGACCGGTGCCCTGGTGGGAGTGGCCGCGCTCGTGTACGCCGAGGGTACGGGGAAGGCGGCGTCCGACGTGCTGTACTCGGGCCAGAGCGCGCTCGGCCCGCTGCTGGCCGGCCAGACCGCCTACACGGCGGCCGCCCTGGTCGTCCTCGTGGTCTGCAAGTCCGTCGCCTACAGCCTTTCCCTCAGCAGCTTCCGCGGCGGCCCGGTCTTCCCGTCGATGTTCGTAGGCGCGGCCGTCGGGCTGGCCATGAGCCACCTCCCCGGGCTGGACGTGACATCCGGCTTCGCGATGGGCGTCGGCGCCATGTGCGTCGCGATGCTGAAACTGCCGATGACCGCCGTACTGCTGGCCACCCTGCTCCTGGGAACACAGGGCCTCACCGTCATGCCCCTCGTGATCGTCGCGGTCGTGGTCTCCTACGTCCTCACGCAGCGCCTCGCTCCCGCTCCCGCCACCTCCCCCGCACCGCCTGCGGCGGCAGTGTCCCCGTGAGGGGTCCGTCGCCGGCGATGCCCCGTCCCGACCTGGAGGTTCACCGTGTTCCGGTGCCCGGCCGGGCAGAGGTTTTTCCAGACGAGAGGATCTTGCGTTGAGTGACACGCTGCTTGCGAACTGGCGAGACGGCCAAGCCAAGGACGCGATCGTGGACTTCGTGCGTCGTGTGACCACCGAGGGGCCGGACTTCGTTCCGGCCGCGGACCGGATCGCGGCTTTCGACAACGACGGCACGCTGTGGGTGGAGCAGCCGCTGCCCCCGCAGTTCGACTTCGTGTTCCGGCGCTGGGCCGAGGAGGTCAAGGCGGATCCCTCGCTCGCTGGCCGGCAGCCGTACAAGGCGCTGATCGAGAAGGACGCCTCGTTCCTGCAGGGGGTGGCGACGCAGGACCCACCGGTGATCCAGTCGCTGCTGGAGGCGTTCGCGCGGTCGTGGGCGGGGACCACCCCGGCGGAGTTCGACGCGCAGGTCCGTGAGTGGCTGGACACGGTCCGCCAGTCGACGCTCGGGGTTCTCTACAAAGACCTTGTTTACCAGCCGATGCTGGAGCTCTTCGACCTGATGAAGGAGAACGGGTTCCGGGTCTTCGTGTGCTCCGGCGGGGGCCGCGACTTCATGCGGGTGTTCGCCGAGGAGACCTGGGGGATCCACAAGGAGAACGTCATCGGCTCGGCCGCCGAGTACACGTACGCCGACGGCCGGATCGTGCGCGGCGAGCGGTTGCTCGGCAGACTCGATCTCGGGCCGGGCAAGCCGGAGCACGTCTTCGCCCAGACCGGCCGGCTGCCCGTGTTCGCCGGCGGGAACGCCGACGTGGACATCGAGATGCTCAGCTCTGCGAGGTTCGCGCTGCTGATCCACCATGACGACGCCGAGCGCGAGTTCGCGTACACCACGTGCGCCGAGGCGTCCCTGGCGAAGGCGGAGGAGCTCGGTTGGACCGTGGTGAGCATGAAGAACGACTGGACCACCCTCTACGGGAAGCCGGGGCAGCCATGAGTGATCTGACCGCCGTCGACATCCTGATCGAGCCGGACGCCGCCTCCATCGAGCGCGGGCGCGCGCGGTGAACCGCCGGATGCCGCTCAGCATCCCCGCCGGGATCACTTATTCGGAGCACTGGGGGCCGCCGGGTCAGGCCGTCGCCGTCCTGGGGCTGGTCCTCGACCTCCAGGCCGCACTGGTGGCCGCGTTGGCCCGTTCACATCCTGGCCGCTCGGCACCTGACCACCGTGAGCCCACTCGTCATGTCCTGCCGAATCGCCGGGTGCGGGACAGGATGGTGGGACCGATGCACTGCCTGGACTAAGGAACGTGTCATGCCGGTACCTCCCAAAGCAGCTTCCAGCGCCACAGCCGCGGCCAACCGGGCCGCGTTGCAGGAGCTGGCCTTCGACGACGTACGCGACTTCGAGGACGTCCGGCGCGGGTTCATCGCGGAACTGCCGGACAACGGGGTGATCCGGGATGCGGCTGGCGACCTGGTGTGGGACCTGGCGTGGTTCTCGTTCGTCGAGGCGGGCGAGCCGGCCCCGGACTCGGTTCACCCCAGCCTGTGGCGGCAGTCCCAGCTGATCACCGAAGCCGGCCTCTACGAGGTGTCGGACCGGATCTACCAGGTCCGCAACCACGACCTCGCGAACGTGACGATCATCGAAGGCGACGGCGGACTGATCGTCGTGGACACCGGCTCCAAGGCCGAGTGCGCCAAGGTCGCGATGGACCTCTACTACGCGCACCGGCCCGAGAAGCTGCCGGTGGTGGCGGTGATCTACACGCACACGCACATCGACCACTACGGCGGCATCACCGGGATCGTCACCCCGGAGGAGGTCAGCTCCGGCAAGGTCGCGATCCTCGCGCCCGGTGCGAACTTCGAGAAGTACGCGCTCGGCGAGAACGTGACCTGTGGCAACGTCATGTCCCGCCGGGCCGCGCACGCGTTCGGCACCCTGCTGCCGCACGGGCCGCTCGGCTTCGTCACCGACGGCGGCGGCCTGGCACTGCCGCCCACCGGCACGTTCGCCTACCTCCCGCCCACCGACACCATCACCACCACCGGCGAGAAACGGACCCTGGCCGGCCTGGAGTTCGTCTTCCAGATGGCCCCGGACACCGAGGCACCCGAGGAGTTCCACTTCTACATCCCCGCGTTGAAGGCGCTGACCTGCGCGGAGAACGCCAACCACTCCCTGCACAACATCCAGACCCTTCGCGGCGCCCGCACCCGCGACGCCGCGAACTTCGCCGCCTGCCTGGACGAGGCGATGGAGCTGTTCCCCGACGCCGAGGTCCACTACGGCCCGCACACCTGGCCCGTCTGGGGTAAGGACAACGTCCGGGACTTCCTCGGCTCGCAGCGTGACGCCTACAAGTACCTCCACGACCAGGCGCTGCGCCTCGCCAACCACGGACTGACCCCGATCGAGATCGCCGAACAGCTCGACCTGCCGCCGGCACTCGGCCGGGCCTGGTGGAACCGCGGCTACCACGGCACCGTGAACCACAATCTCAAGGCCGTCTACGCCAAGGAACTCGGCTGGTACGACGGGAACCCGATGCACCTGCACCCCCTGCCGCCGGCCGAGAACGCCCGGCGCTACGTCGAGGCCATCGGCGGTACCGAAAGGGTTGTCGAGCTGGCCCGCGAGGCCTTCGAGGCGGGCGACTACCGCTGGGTGGTGGAGCTCGCCGGGCAGGCCGTGTTCGCCGACCCCGGCAACCACATCGCCCGCGGAATCCAGGCCGACGCCTACGAGCAGCTCGGCTACCAGTCCGAAGGCCCGCAGTGGCGCAACCTCTACCTCACCGCGGCGCAGGAACTGCGCGACGGCGTCCCCACCACCGGCGTCCAGAGCACCGGCAGCATCGAGACGGTCATGGCGATGCCGCTCGACCTGTTCCTCGACTTCATCGCGGTGCGCCTGAACGGACCGAAGGCGGCCGACACCGCCCTGACCGTCAACCTCGACCTCACCGACGGCGACCAACCCGGCCCGCACAGCCTCCAGCTCGCCAACGGCGTCCTGCACCACCGCCCCCGCCACACCGACAACGCCGACCTGACCCTGCGCCTGGGCAAGGCACAGCTCGCCGGCGCCCTGCTCAGGCCGGGAGCCCTCGCAGCCGCCGTCGAAGCCGGCCAGATCACAGCGGACGGCGACCTCGCCGTCTTCGCGACCCTGACCGGCCTGCTCGACGACTTCTCGCCCTACTTCGCCCTCACCAACTCCAACGCCTGACCAAGCGGCCACCGCACGCGTCGAGCGTCCGAGCACGCGGTCGCGCGCGGCCAGGACAGGCGGCCCCGGACGGTCCGCGCAGGTGCGCGCGAACTCAATCACCCAACGGGTCCGTCGACTTCACCCACGGTTTACCGACCAGGGCCGACCGGGGGCCCGTAGGACGGGACAACACGCGCGTCCCGCGCACGTTCCGTAGCGTGATCTTCACGATTCCCGCCGCCCAGCCCGAATCGGGTACTGGCGCGGCCTGCGCGGAGGGACCTCGTATGGCCGGTCCGGGGCGGAAGGCTCCTGGCGAGAACGGAACCGGTGACGACGGGGCACCGGATGACACCAACGGGTGGCGGGCACTGCGGCCCACGTCCTGGCGCAGCGTGGTGCCGGGCGCCGTCCAGCTCGTGGAACAGGGCCGGGGATCGTGGATCAAGGACGCGACCGTCGGGCTGACGGTGGCGGCCGTGGCGGTGCCCGGAGCGATGGGCATGGCCGAGCTCGCGGGCGTCGAACCGGTGGTGGGGCTGTGGGCGACGATGCTGCCGCTCGCGGCGTACGCCGTGTTCGGGTCCTCCCGGCAGGTCGCCATGGGCCCCGACGCCACGATCGCCGCTCTCACCGCCACGACGGTCGCGCCGCTCGCCGCAGGCGACGGCGGCCGGTACGCGCTGCTCACCTCGGCGCTGGCGCTGGTCGTCGGCCTGGTTCTGATCGCAGCCGGAGCCCTGCGCCTCGGATTCATGGCCGACTTCCTGTCCAAACCGGTTCTGCTCGGTTACCTCAACGGCGTCTCTCTGATCATCATCTCGACGCAGCTGGCCAAGCTCGTCGGTATCAAGGTCCGTATCGGCGACTTCTTCCCCACGGTCTGGCGCGTGGCGCGCGGTCTCGGCAGTGCCTCGCTCACCACCGTCGCGTTGAGCTGCGCACTGCTCGCGCTCATCCTGCTCCTGCAGCGCTTCGCCCCGAAGATCCCCGGGAGCCTGGTGGCCGTCGTCCTCGCCACCGTCCTCTCGGCCGCCTTCGATCTGAAGAGCCACGGTATCGCCGTCGTCGGGGACCTTGAGGGGGGCCTGCCTGCCCTCGGCTTTCCCGGGCTCCGCCTGCACGAGTTCACCGACCTCGTGCTGCCAGCGGCGGGCATCGCGCTGGTCACCTTCGCGGACGGAAACGCCATCGCCCGGAGCTTCGCCACCAAGAACGGCTACCAGATCAGCGCCAACCAGGAGCTGGTCGCCCTCGGTGCCTCCAACGCCGTCTCCGGCTTCTCCGGAGCCTTCCCCATCGGCGTCAGCGGATCCCGTACCGCCCTCTCCGACGCCTCGGGCGGCCGCACCCAGATCGTCAGCCTCACCGCCCTGGCCGTCATCACCGTCTTCGCGGCCTTCGCGACCCCGCTGATCGCGCCTCTGCCCCTGGCAGCCCTCGGCGCCGTCATCGTCGCCGCGGCACTCAATCTCTTCGACTTCGGTGCCATCTGGCGCCTGCGCCGCATCCACGACACGGAGGCGGCCCTCGCCATCGCCGCACTGCTCGCCGTCCTCTCCCTCGGCGTCCTCAACGGACTGCTGGTCGCGGTCGCCCTGTCGATCGGAGTCTTCGTCTACCGCACGGTGCGCCCGAACGACGCCGTCCTGGGCCATCTGCAGGACATCGACGGCTACCGGGACATCGAGGAGAACGAGGACGCCGAGACCCGGCCCGGACTGCTGGTGTACCGCTTCGACGCGGCACTGTACTTCCCCAACGTCCCCTACTTCACCAGCAGGATCGAGGGTTTGCTCGACCGCGCCCGCCCGCCGGCGCGCTGGCTCGTGGTGAACTTCGAGGCCGTCACGTACATCGACGCCACCGCCGTCGACGCACTCGCCCAACTGCAGACCGACCTGGCCGAACGCGGTGTCGTCCTCGCGTTCGCCCGGCCGAAGGCCGTACTGCGCAAGGTCTTCGCGGATACCGGTCTCACGGCGCAGGTCGGCGACGCCCTGCTGTTCCCCAGCGTCCGGGCGGCAGCCACCGCCTTCGAGGATTCGTACGGGGGGAAGTGATCGACCAGAGGCGCGGGCCGGCCCTGGCTCCCTCCCTGGCGGGACCGTCCGTCCCAACGCCACAGAGCGTGGTAGCTGATCGCGAGACCATCCAGTAGCGGCCACGCCGGATCTCCATCTTGGGTAACTCGATCATGGCATCGAGACCTCGTCGCGGAATGGGCTGAATGCAGTGTGCGAGCGGCATGCTGCTACGTGTGCCAGCCGCCCTCAACATGAGGGACGGTTCCTGGCCTGGGTACGGCTCACGGATGGATGGTGCCGGAAGCGAACCAGTCGCGAGCCGTTTTTTCCGCCTTATCCGGGAGGTCGTTGGTGTAGACCACGGCCAGGCCGCGGCGGGCTCGCGAACAGCAGACGTAGAAGAGGTTGCGTGATCGTTGGGTACGGTCGGGTTTGTCGGTGCCGGCCAGCATCTTCCCGATGTTGTACATGGTCCAGGCGGAGTCGTCGATCACAACGACGACGTTCTCGAACTCATCTCCCTTGACGCCGTGTTGGGTGGAGAAGGGGGTGAGTTCGTCGATGAACTGGGTGACGCTGATGACTTCCATGTAGGGGACACCGCGGAGGCTGTTGGAGAAGTCTGCTTGCCGCTGCTGTCGCTCGTCGAGGCCGGTCGCGGTTCTGCGGCGTTCGCGGTCTCTCACCTTTCCTGGCGCGGCGAGGAGAGGACTGTCGGCCATGAGGTCCAGAACGTCGCCGACGGTCCCGATCGTGCGCACCGCGTCGAGCTTGCGGATGGCTTCGCTGACGATCCGCTTGTCGGCGTGCTGGGTGATGCGTCTTTTCCCCTGGGCCAGCAGGCTGGTCAGCTCCACGAAGTCCTTGGCGTGGTAGGCCGTGGACAGTGCCTCGATCTGCGTCAGGTACTGGATGTAGGGCTCGTTGCGAGCCATGAGGTCGTCGGGGCCGTGACTGCCGAGCTGCCGGTATTGCTCCAGCAGGTTGGCGTATTCCAGTGTGCCTGCGATGCCTCGGTGGGTGAGCAGGAGGTACTTGGAGTTCTCGGGTGTCCATCCTCTGCTCGCGAGGGTGGCTCTCGCGGCGGCCAACCTAGGCGGGCCGGGTGGCGCGTCGGTGTTGAGGAAGAGGTGTACCTCGCCCTCCTGCTGCTTGCCGGAGGCCTGCTGGCGGAGTTCGGGCCGCATCTTGTTGAGAACGTCGACTACGGGGCGTGAACACCGGTAGTTCTGGAGTTTGGTGATGGGCGTGAGCCTGTCATGGCGGACTGCGCCGACGCCGGATCGGTAGATCTTCTGCATCGAGTCGCCGAAGAGGCCGATCACACAGGGCTCCTTGCCCGCTCCCGCAAGGTGGTCCAGCAGCAGTTGGATCGTCTTGGGCGAGGTGTCCTGGTACTCGTCGACGAAGATGACGGGGTACTTGCTGGTGATGATGCGTATGAGCTTGGGGTGGGCGGCGACGAGCCGCAGGGACAAGGTTATGACTTCGTCGTGGGAAATGCGGCCCTCGCTCAGTTTCCGCCCGCGGTCGGAGTACTCGATCACCGGGGGAGTGGTCACCTCATGAAGGTCTTCTGGATTGCGCAGGTCCTGGTTGTAGTCGAAGATCTGCTGCCAGAGTTCACGCGGGAAGTCCTGGACGACGCTCCAGAGAAACTCGTGGATCGTGCCGACAGTGACGAGCGGATCCGCCGAGATGCGTTCGAGAATCTTCTTCTTGGCGACGTTCGTGTACGTGATGCAGGCGATCCGCCGGCCCTTCGCTTCCAGCTCCGCGCGTCGGGTGCTGAGGAGGTGCTGGAGGGCGCTGACGAGGTCGGTCGTCTTGCCGGCGCCCGCCCCTGCTTCGACGAGAAAACTGCGCCGGGCGTCCAGCTCTTCGACAACGGCTTCGAGGGTGTTCAGGCGAGCCACTGAAGTCCTTCGGCGATGTAGCGGGGGACTGCCCAGTCCTCCAGGAGCATGACGTCGAAGGCGAAGTCGGTCTTGTGCTTGGACAGCCGTTTGGCGATGGCAAACGCGGCGGCTTCGATGTTCTCAGAGGTGGGGTCGGCCCCGACTTCCTGAAGGAAGGCTCTCTTCAGCTCCAGATGTCTGAGGTCTTGGGCGAGGACGGCTGAGTTGGCGATGATGAAGGCGTCCTCGAAACTTCGCGCGCAGACGCCCGCCTCCTTCTCCGGGACCTGATAGGCCACGCGCACATGGCCATGTTCTTTGTCGGCCGGAGCGGCGGCGAGGAGCTTCGTGACGCTGGATTGACCCGGTAGCCAGTTCTTGAGCGTGGAGTTCGAGGTGACCGCCAGATCGGTGCTCGGCGGGCACGCCTTCTGATCCTGGGGACTGACGGAGTCGATGTCGGTGATGACCAGGGTTTTAACGTTGAGGAACTCCAGCAGCGCCTGGAATCGGACCGCGTAGGCGTCACCGACTTCGATGACCGAGACGTACTGGTGCAGGAGCCCTTCGGCACACCGGCGGACCATTTCGGGCAGCAGTAGCCGCTCGGCGGTGCCCTCGATCAGGATCACCTTGTCTGCGAAGAACATGTCGCACCGGTGCAGGACCATGTACTGGCGCAGGAATCGCAGTGTCTCGTCGCCGTGCGGGGTTGCCTTGACTCTCGCCTGGAAGGTGGAGAGATCCTTCACCTTGGCGTCAGGTTCGGAGCGGTCGAAGTACCGCACCGTGTGGAACCCGCCGCTTGCGACGATGTGGGAAGAGTGCGTGGTGATGACCACCTGCACCTTCCACGGGGCCTTGCGGTTGATGAAGTCCTGGATGTTCTTGATGAAGACCTCCTGCATCTGGGGATGCAGGTGGGCTTCCGGCTCCTCGATAAACAGCACCTGCAGCGCCGGCTTCGGAGCAGCACGTTCGTAAGCCTGGTGAAAGCTGATGACCTGCAGGATGGTGAAGATCAGCTTGCTGTAGCCGAGCCCGTTGTGGCCCTCGGGAAGGTGGAAGCCGTCATCTCCGGACGGGTACTGGAGCCGTGTACTGCCTCTGAGGATGCCCGACCCCTCCATGAGGGACACGATGCGTGGCTTTTCGACCGGCGTGATGGTTCCTACCCCGAAACTGCGCAGGTCCTCGAAGACCGGGTCGAACAGCGATTCGTAGCTGGTGTCGAGCTCCAGCGATGCGGCCGTCAGGGCGTCCTCGATCTGCTCGATGCTCTGGTGACGGCCCTCGGCTCCGCTCTGGACCTTGTAGTAGGTCTCGAACGTCCTGGACAGCGTGCGGGCCTTGTCGCCAGGGGTGTCGTCGACCTTGGTCTGCGCGTAGACGAACTTGACGGAGACGATCGCCTGCGCGGCACTGCGCTTGATCCCCTTCGTCACCTTCTCGTCGACCGGGCTTACTGCTCGAAAGACGGGAGCGAAGTAGTCCGTGAAATTCCTGCGCAGCCACTTGATGGCATCGAACTTCTGCCTCTGACTTGCTGTCCAGAAGTCCTTGAGGAAGTCGTGCGGCCGTGCCGCTTCCAGTGCTGCTTCGATCTTGACCGTGAAGCAGGAGTCGTCGAGGTCCAGGATCACGTCGGTCAACGGCGCGAGGTCATCGTCCTCGTCATACTCGATCGTGAGTCCCAGCCGGATGGACGGCACGAGCTCGTACGCCTTGGCCAGCAGGCTCTCACGCGTCTCCTGATCGCCCTGGGCCGCATGCCCGTTCGCTTCTCCGAAGATCTGAAGTGCCTGTTCGATGTCAGCGATGCGGCAGGTAGAGAAGTCCTCCAGCATGAACTGAGTGTCGTCGTCGCCGAAGAACTTCTCGAAGAGGTTGACGAACGATGTCTTGCCGCTGTTGTTGCGTCCCACGATGAGCGTGGTCTTCGGATCAATCCGCACATCCGCCCTGTCCAGGGCGCGGAAATTGATCACCTTGGCATGGGTCAGCTGCATCGCACTCCCGACTTCGTCCCAACCCCCGCTCACAGGGCGGCGGCATATGCCTTCGGCCGCCGTGAGTTGAAGCAGTATCTGACACTGAAGGGACAGGGGCGACTACCTGACTCAAAGTGGCCGATGATGCGTCAGATTGCGCCTGTTCCGATCGAGTTCGGTCGACGCCGGGTGGATCAACTGCTGCTCGGGCTGCAGGTCATGTGAGTGCGGGGTGACCAAGCCGCGAGTGACCAAGCAGCGAAAGCTGGTCTGGCACCCGGTGTGGCACGGAGCCTTGGGCGGCTGCTGAGGTTTCGGCCTAGGGGTGACGGTGATCTCGCTGGTGGGTGTATCCGCGGGTGCGCTTGGTGATGTTGGCGGCAGGCAGGGAACGAGTCGGGGACGCCGCCCACCGCGCGTTCGAACACGCCAGCGTCGAGTCGGGCCAGAGCTCAGCGCGCCCCGTGCGGGTCAGCGCTGTGCCGGGACGTCCAGATCGTCGAGCAGCCCGCGGACGCGGCGCTCGATCTCGTCGCGGATGGGGCGGACGTCGTCGACGGACTGGCCTGCGGGGTCGTCCAGGGTCCATTCGAGGTAGCGCTTGCCGAGGAAGACGGGGCAGGCGTCGCCGCAGCCCATGCTGACGACGACGTCGGCGCCGCGGACGATCTCGTGGGTCCAGGGTTTGGTGAACTCGCGGGAGATGTCGATGCCGCGTTCGCTCATCGCGGCGATGGCCGATGGGTTGACCTCGTTGCCGGGTTCGGAGCCGCCCGACCAGGCGACGCCGCCTTCGTCGGCCAGGTGCTGGAAGAAGCATGCCCATCTGGCTGCGGCTGGCGTTGTGGACACAGATGAAGAGCACGATGGGCTTGCCGTCGGTGTGGTGGCCTTCGACCTTGGCCGGGGCGCGCAGGCGCTGGCGGGCGAACCGTTCGGCGGTGAGCGGGAGGAAGTTGGGGATGGTACTGCGGCTGGCGAACTGGTCGTAGCCGGTGTGCAGACGATCTCCGTGCTGCAGGTGACCTACTTCGATAGCCTTCAGGACACGCCGTCTCGGGCGAGATCTTGCACGCACATCTCTTGGAGCTCGCATGGCAGCGATATACCTCGCCGGAAAGATTGGCCCGCTCGACTGGCGAGAGGAAATCGTTCCCGGCCTTCAAGACGCCTGGGGGGACAGCTCGTACAGCAGCCGTCAGTGGGGCGCCGACGACGCCGAGTGGCCCGTCCTCCCGAACGGAGCGCTTGGACAATACGACTACACAGGGCCCTACTTCGTCGATACCTGCACCCACTCTGATACAGGCTGCGGCCAAAGCGATCATCGTGCTGGCTCCGAGTGCGAAGGCGACTCTGGCGAACGGTCGGTCACTCTACAGAGGTGCCTTCGGGCCATCGACCGAGCCGATATCGTCTTCGCATGGCTGTCGGACCTCACCGCCTACGGCACCCTCACGGAGATCGGCTACGCCAAAGGCCGTGGCAAGATAGTGATCGTCGCGAGTCCGGACAAGCCAGGCACCGTTGACGCCTTTTACGACGACACCGTCCACGGGGCTGACCGCCACTCCCTGAACATGAACCACCTCTGGTTCGCCTTCACCCTCGCTGACAAGGTCATCACCACCGCCACGCCTCTCGAAGCCCTCAAACAGTTCGCCGGCCTCAACGTTCAGCTTGAGTCACCCATCGAAGAAGCGTTCTGGCGCGAGTATCTGAATGCCCGACCAGCCGAGCTGGACGGCCTCACATCTCAGCACCCTGTGCTCCAGGGCAGGTATCGCATCGACTTTGCCCTGCCGGAAGAGAAGATCGGCATCGAGCTCGATGGCTATCAGTGGCACTCCAGCCCCCAAGCGTTCACGCAAGACCGTGCGCGGCAACGCCAACTCGACCTCGCCGGCTGGCGCATCATTCGCTTCAGCGGTGCAGAGATCAACAACAACGTGAGTGGATGCCTCCGTCAAGCCGCCGAGATTGTCGCCAGCATCCGAGGCGCCTACTGAGTGACTTCCACCCGGGTCCGGTCACTCCTCCGGGGACGGAGCTCCAGGCCCGGCCCGTCCTCCCGCCAAGCCTTATCGACCGCGGCCACGCCGTGCACGTATCCCGCTGGTACCAGCTGCACGTGATTGTGCGCGGGTTGCCGACCATCGCCTTCACCGGCGCAGCCCGCAGCGCAGGCGGATCCTCCGCCGTCAATGAGTGCACGTGGCCGTTCACGAACCGTGTCGGATTCACGCCCGTCACCTTCAACACGTCGGCTAGAGGCAATGCTGTTGCTTTTGCCGTGGGCGTAGGGTGCTTGGCAGTGGGTCCGGGGGTGGTTCGGGTGGCTGCGAGTGTCTCTGACTTATCGGGTCTTGGCCTGTTGACCTGGGTGTATCCGCCGGGGTTGGTGGACCGGGTGGTGGCCGCGTGCGGACGTTCCGAGCAGCGCAAGCGGCTGCTTCCCGCACGGCTGGTGGTGTACTTCGTGTTGGGGCTGGCCCTGTTCTCGCCTGCTCCG